>JAOADM010000194.1 GCA_026417315.1 Limisphaera sp. | reverse complement strand
TGTATAAGAGACAGGCCCAGGACCGTGCCCCTGGGCAGCCAGCGGCCGAGCGACTGCTCGACTTCCGGGGCGACCCAGATCCCGGTGTGAGCGGCGCGCACGGTCAACGCGGCACGTTCGGCCCCCAGTCGGGCCAGGCGCTGCTCCAGAGCGGCCCGTCGCGCCGCCAGGGGACGAAGATCCGCGGTCTGAAGATGAAGGGCGCGGCGTTCGAGGGCCCGGGCTTCTTCCAATTGGGCCTCCACCAGACGATATTCGAGATCCAGCTCGGGATTCTCGAACCGGAGCAGCGGTTGACCCGCCTGAACGGATTGGCCGGGCGGTGCGAGCACGGCGGTGAGCCAGCCGGCGGTTTCGCTGGTCACCATGGAATAGTGGCTGGCCCGCGCGATCCCGGGGGCGCGAAAATGGTTGGGGAACGGGACGACGCCCAGGAAAAGGCCGACCCCGGCCACGGTGGCACCGGTCACGGCCCAGGCGCGGGCCCGGCACCGTTCGAGCCGCGGGCTCGCGATCAAGTAATGCAGCGCTTTGACGGCGGGCACAACGACCCATCCGACGAAGCAAACCGTGGCCATGATCACGCCCAACAAGAGGAATCGCTTCCCTACGAACAACAGGATCCCCGCGAAGACCACGAGCCGATAGACGTGCCCGCAAAGGCCGTACAGGGTCAGCCACACCGCTTCCCGACGCGAGCGGGCGGGGCTTTCGGCGTTGCGGCGGCCGAATCCGTAGCGTTCCACCAGCCAGCCCAGTTGCTGATTCGCGCGCGTGTAGAGGTTCGGAATGTCCAGCAGATCCGAAAGCAGATAGTACCCGTCGAACCGCATCAGGGGGTTGGCGTTGAACAGCACGGTGGAGACGGAGGCCACGAACATCATGTTGAAGGCCAGACTGTGCAACGTGCCGGGGGCGGTGTTGGCCCACAGGAAGGTCATGAGGGCTGCGATGAACAGCTCCACCAACATGCCGGCGGCCCCCACCCACAAGCGCTGGGCCCGACTCCGGAAGCGCCAGGCAGAAGTGGCATCCACGTACGGCACCGGAGTGAAGATCATGAACATGATGCCCATGGTGTGGACTTCGCCACCGAAGTGTCGGCACAGGAAGGCGTGGCCGAATTCGTGCGCGGTCTTCAGCAGGGCAAAGCCCAGGTACAACAGCAGCAGGTTGTCCGGGGCCAGGATGCGATCGGTCTGGCGGGCCAACTCCGGGGCGTTGTCCAGGGCCACCTTGATGGCCCAGCCGACGGTCAGGCACCACAGCCCCAGCCCCGCCGGGCCGAAACACCACCGCACCCAGGGAAGAGCCCGTTGCAGGAACCGATCCGGATCCAGCAGGGGGATCCGGGCAAACATGATGCTGAGCAGGCGGGTCTGCCAGACGCGTTGCCGGCGTTGGCGCATGCGTTCGAACAACCGGGCGCTGTCGGGTGGCTGATCGGTTTGGAGCAGATTGGCCTGGTGCAGTTGGGCCAGCAAGCGGACGGCCTCTTCCTGGCTGGGGGCGCGCTCGGGCTGGGCGCGGACGCATTCCTCCCAGGCCTGCTGCACGGTGCGATCGGGTCGCAGGCGCGCCACAAACTGATAGGCCGCCGCGGGGAGGCGGAAGAACTGGTTCGTCAGCGGGTCTTCCAGCACGTGCCAGAGTTCACCGCGGAAGTACTGGCGCCGGACGCGAACATCGGGTCGCAGGGCGAGCCGTTGATCGGCGAGTCGATGCCAGCTTTCGCTCTGGAGGCTGCCGGGCTGCATGGGTTCAGATCCAGAAGAACATGCGCAGGAAGTCCACGGTGCGATGCGTGAGGATCCAGAGGAAAGACCGGCGGCCGACGTGGATCTTGGCCACGCCGGTCATGCCGGGGCGCCACCAATCCGGCACGGGCCCCTCCGGCACGCAGCGGACGAGGAAGACGTTTTGGCCCTCATGGGTTTGGGCCACGGGTTCGATGCGTTCCACGCGAACGGGGAATTTGAGTTTGGGTCGGCTGAGGAAGGCGATTTGTCCCGGGGCTTGGGATTGGACTTCGTGAATGTCGGTCTCGCGGACGCGGCACTCGACATAAAAGCGGTCGGTGCGCGCGATTTTGAAGAGCGGATCGCCCGGTTTGACCGGCGCGCCCAGGTGTTGCTTTAGGTCCCCTTCCACGACGACGCCGTCGAAGGGGCTGGTAAGCGTGGCCAACGCGAGTCGGTGCCGCACCAGGTCGAGTCGGGCCCGGGCCTGTCGCGCTTGTGCCTCCGCGACGCGCATGTCCGCCAACGCCTCACGGGCGCGGGCTTTTTCGGCTTCCCGCAGGGCGCGATCGAGGTCCGCCAGGGCGGCGGCTTCCTCCAGCAGCAAGTCGCGGGTGTCCAGGCGCAGGAGAGGCTCGCCCGCCTGCACCACGTCGCCCACTTCGCGGGGCACCTCGGCGATGTAACCCGCGAAGGGCGCCGTCAGGACGGCCACGTCTTCGGTCCGCAATTGGAACGGCGCCTCGACGCGATAGTCCATGCCGCCAAAGCAGAGCACAGCCAAACCGATCGTCCCGGCCAGGGCAGCAACCTTGGCCCATGTATGTTCGGGTCCCAGCCAGCGTTGCAGGCGCCGCCGGGCCGCCGTGGCCCACCGGGCGCCGAACCAGCGATCGGCTTCGTATCGTTCGGCCAGCCGTCGAACCACCAACTCACTGGTGAGCAGCAGGAGTCGTTGTTCCTCCTCATTGAACGGCCCGGAGGCCCGCTCCAGGGTCAGCACGCCCACCACCCGGCCATCGAGGCGAAGGGGCACCGAACAAAGATGGGCTGTTTTTTGCTCGGCGGCGTATGCGGCGTGATCGCGCGTGATGCGGGGGTCGTTTTCCGGTGCGGGCCAAAGGACCACGTCGTTTTGATCCATGGCCTCTTCCATGGCCTGTTCGAGCCTGCGCACGGCTTCCATTTTTCGCTCGAACCGGTCCGTGTGACTGAGGGCCTGCAAGCGGATGTAGGGCCCCTGGCGCCATCCCAGGGCGACCCGGGTGCACTGGTGTCGGCTGGCCAGATCGTTCACCAGCGTCATCGCCAGCGCCGGGAAGCGCTCGTGGGCGTTGAGCTGGGCCACCAGATCCGTGACGGCAGCCAGGTGCGCCAGTGTCACCTGGGCTTCGGCGGCTTGTCGGCGCAGTTGATAGAGCCGCGGGACGTCGGAGACCAGGCGCAAGTGTCGCAACGCCGCGGCCGCCTGGGTCTCGAGCGCAGCCTCCAAGTGATGGACGGTGATGAGTTGTGCGTTTTGATCGGGAAGATCCCATCGGACCGCCAGGGCGTACGGGAGAGGTCCGGGCCCGGCACCGTCCAGCGGCGCCAGGGCGGCCTCACGTTGCGAGGCCACGCGTGCCACTTCCGGGGCGGCGCGCAGAAACGCAGGGAGTCCCGGGTGCACGAGGGGCTCTGGAGGCCAGGTGCAGACCCGCTGGACGGGGTCCGACGCGGTCCTGCGGAAGAGAATGCCGCATCGTGCGCCGGCCAGGAGCGTGGTGGTTTCCAGAAACAGGGTCCAGAACTCTTCGGCCGGGCCGGTGAACTCGCGCAGCCGGCCCAGTCGTTCCAGGCCGGCTTGAAATCGCTCGGCGGGGTTGGCCGCCACGGGATTGGAGGTTGCAGTGCTCATGGGACCGTCCCTCGCCTCAACGTTGTGCGGTGGCAGCCGGGAGCAAGTGTCCGGCAACGCCGGGGGCGATGCGCGCCTGCGTGTTGTCAAACAGCACTTTCACCTTGCGCAAACCGCTGGCCGGATCCACCACGGGCGAGAGAAACGTCACGGTGCCGGTGACCTGAATCGGCGCCGGCACGGTCTCCAGGCTCAGCGTGACGGTCTGGCCGGGTTGGATCCTGGCAGACCATGCGGGGTCCACGTTCGCAACGAACCAGGCCTGGCGTGTGTCCACCAGCCGGACTAGGGCCTGATGGGGTTGCACGGCCTCTCCCAACTCCGGCAGGATCTCGGCGACGGTGCCGGCGCAAGGGGCCAACAGGCGGCGCCGGTTCAGTTGTTCCTCGGCCATCAGGAACTCGGCGCGGGCGACCTCGTAGTCGGCGCGGGCCTTGTCGAGCTCTTCCTTTTTGACCGAGATGCTGTTTTGTTCGAAGAGCCGACGGAGGGCCTCATATTCGCTCTGGCGATGTTCGAGGATCAAGCGGCGTCGTTGACATTCCAGCGCCTCCAAACGGCTGTCGAGTTCGAGCAACACCTGCCCGGCCTCGACGAAGTCGCCCTCGCGAAACGGACGACGACTTACGATGCCGGCGACGGGCAGGCTCAGCGTGCCATCGTAAACGGCCTCGGTGATGCCGGGAGCCGGCTGCAGCGACTGGGGATGGGCCGGGCCGGTCACCGCCAGGCCAACCAGTAACGGCCACCCACGTAACCAAGAGACGCAGCGGAGGTTCATGGTGCTTCGGGTCCGGGGAAAAGCTCACGAGAAAGTGCTTCGCGCGCGCGGCGTTGTTCCGGGGTTTCCCGGCCGGCGGGACCCGGCGCGCCGGAGGCGGAGTCCGGAATGGGGGCGTAGGCAGGGCCGGGTTCGCGGAGCCAGTGTCGGACCTCCGCCGCCAGGGTTTCGCGGTCCCGCTCGAGTTCGCGCTGGCGCAGGAGTTGCCCGCTGACCAGTTGAACTTCCAGCCAGGCGCGCTGCAACTGGATCTGCGCCTCCACCAACCGATTGCGGGAATCAAAGAGGTCGGCCTCGATTTCAAGCACCTTGCGGCTGTCCAGTTTCCCCGCTTCCAGTCGTGCCAGGGCGGAATCGAGCAGGGTGCGATTGAACTGAACCAGCTTTTCGTAACCCTCGATGCTGCTCTGGGCGGTGCGTAGCTTTTGGAGGGCGGTGTGCAGGGAGTTGCCGATTTGCCGCTCGATCTCCTGCAGGGCCAGTTCGGCGGCCTGGTACTGGAGCCGAGCCGCGGCCAGGTTGTGACGCGCCTTCCAACCCCCGGCGACGGGCAACCGCAATTCCACGCCCACCGACCAACTGGGAAAGTTGGCGGTTTCGATGGCGGCCCAGGAATCCCCCGGGCTCTCTCCCAGGCCGTTGAAACCGTAGCTGCCCACCAGGTTCAGTTCCGGCAATCGTTGATTGCGATTGTACCCGATGCGGTTGGCCTCCTGCAGGACCTTGAATCGCTGGATTTGGTAGTCCGGATTCCATTGCCAGGCCGCCTGCCAGAGCTCCAGCGGGTTCGGCTCCGGTACCCGCTGGGGGGGTGCATCCACCGCACACACACGGCCGGGCGCCTCGGCCACCGAAAGGGAGCAAAGGGAGAGCACTCGGGCCGCTTCCTCGTCGCGCTTCTGCAGGGCTTCCATCAGGCGGGCACGGCGCAGGGCCACGCCCGCCTCCGCTTCCAGCACATCCAACTGGGAACCGCGTCCGGCCTCCCAGCGCTGGCGATTGTCGTGGAGGATTTTCTCCGCCGTGGCCAGGGATTCCTCGAAAAACCGAACCTGTTCCTGGGCCAGGTAGAGATTCCAGTACGCGGCCTCGGCGGTGGCCAGCGTGACCATCAACTGGCGACGGTATTCGTGGAAGGCGATGTCCGACTCCAGCGCGGCAATCCGCAGGGCGGCCAGGGTGGCGGCCGGACCGGCGTTTTTGAGGAGCGGCTGGGTGACATTGACCCCCACGAAGGTCAGGAACTCTCCGTTGGTCAGGCCCCGGGACAGGAACAGCGGCTGACTTTGAAGATTGTTTTTCAAATCCCGCAGGGTGTAGCCGAGGCGCACCCGGGCGCCACTGGGCAGAAGGCCCTCCAGCCCGCCCTGATAAATGTTGTTCCGCTCGCTGAAGAAGCCGCTGAGGGTGCTGCGCTGCTGCTCGGCGGTGTTTTGGCGTTCGTTGATCTGACGCTGCACCGAGGCGAACAGCTCCGGCTCGAACGCGCCGTATTCGGCGCGGGCGCGGCGCCACGCAGCGCGCGCCTCCAGCCAGCGCGCCTGCAGGGTTTCATTGGCTTCCACCACCCGCTGCAGGTAGTTGCTGAGCGTCAGTTCCCAAACCTGGCCGGCCCGGTGGGTTGCCCCTGCGGACGCCAACTCCTCAGGAGCGGCCAGTCCGAACGGGATCCAACCGGCCATCCCCAAAAGGAGCCAGGCACAGCGGGCAATGTAACGTCGGGCTGTTCCCTTCACGGGAGCGCAAGTTGGCACAGCCCCGCATGGGTGACAATTCCGGCCAACTACGGACCCTCTCCGGTGCGTTCCGGAGAGTCCCCCTGTCGCCGCCGGCACGGTCGCGCGGCCGGGTCAGCGCACCGGCACCCAACCCTTCCCCGGCCGGTATTCACGGCTGCCCTCCGGTTGCGGACATCGGCAGCCCGTTACCGCGCTCCACAAAACCAGCAGCAGCAGCCATCCCAGGATTCGGCTCCGCATGCCGCCAATCTAAACCGGATTGTCACCGGGGCAAGATTGGGCGACATTCTCGGCAGAGAAACACAACGTGCCATGGCGGCTCCGAAATCGCTGAAAGGACACCTGCTGCTGGACAGCGGGCAGTTGAGCGGATCGTTTTTCGCCCGCACCGTGATCCTCATTTGCCAACACGACGAGGACGGTGCGTTCGGTCTGGTCTTGAATCGCCCCACCGGAACGCGCGTGGGCGACGCGCTGGTGGCGGACCTGCCCGAGTTCCTCAAGGAGCAGCCGCTCTATCTGGGCGGTCCGGTGCAACCCACCGCCATGAGTTTTCTGCACAGCGACCTGTATTTGCCCGATGCCAACGTGATGCCCAACCTCAGCCTGGGTCATTCCCTGGACGAGCTCATGGAGCTGGGCGAATCCTTTTCTGCCACCAAGAGGATCAAACTCTTTGCCGGGTACTCCGGATGGGCGCCCGGGCAATTGGAGGACGAGCTTCGTCGGAAGGCCTGGTTGACTCATCCGGCTTCGTTGGATCTGGTGTTCGCGGAGGATACCAGCACGCTGTGGGCCCGGATCCTGCGGCAGAAAGGCTGGCGTTACCAGTTACTGGCGCAGATTCCGGACGATCCCACCCTGAACTGAACACGGGCCGGCGGCACGGGCGGGCGGGGCCCGTGTGCCCCGGAGCCCGCTCAAGGAAGAGAGAGCAAAACGGAGGACCGCGGGGGGGCGGCGCCGAAATCCGCTGCCGCGGTTGGCTCCCCGGCAGCGTCGTAAGAGAGGGGCCCCTCAGCCCAGGGCACGGACCTTGGCAGCGATCGCCTCGGCGTTGATCCCGTAGCGGGCCAGGAACGCACGAATGGCCTCGGGATCGGTCAGCTCCCGGTTTTCGTCTGGAATCCGCACAGTAGCCATCGTTTGTTCTCCTGATTTTTTTCTTACCATCGCAGGGCGGAAGGTACCCC
>JAOADM010000193.1 GCA_026417315.1 Limisphaera sp. | reverse complement strand
TCGCGTCGTCGCCGGTCGTGGCCACGTGGTAGACGGCACCCCCGAGGGACGATCCCCAGGCGATCACCATCGCCAAAACCGCCGCGCCCAAGTTGCGTCTTTGCAGCTGCCTCACTTTACCCGGGGAGGGATTGTAAGGTTCTGGAATCAACTAAAAATCGTGGCGCAACCAAAGGCTCCACTGCGGGCGTTTCCAACGCTCCGGCAACCGGGGCTGAATCCGGCGGTACCACAGCTTATGGTAACCCCATTGGAGGAGGAGGCGCACGCTCCGGGCCGACCACTGGCGAATCCGCTCCTGTGGTGAACGACAGGAGAACCGATAGATCCAGACCGGCCGCTCCAGGGCGCCCAAGCGCAGCTTGTAAGGGTAATGCCCCAAGCCTCCTTCAATACGTTTCCTGCCCTCCCGAATCGCCTCCTGGATCATGACAACGATGCCCGTGGGGCCCAGGCTGAACCGGTCCCACTCGGGACTCACTTCTCGGGCTGGCAGCTCCCAGAACCAACGGTCCGACCAGGCAAATGCATACTGGGCGCACACTGTTCTTCCGTTGGCGAGAATCCGCAGAAGCCGGGCACGCCCATGGCGAGCCTGGGCCTGGATCAGAGCGCGATTGTATTCGAGTCCCCGCGGCCAGGCGCCGAAGTGCCCCGGGAGCCCCTCCGCCCGCCACTGCGCCGTGTGCAAGCAGGCAAACTCCTCAAAGGCCTCGTTCAACGCTTCGCCGTTGCGACCCAAAACCTGGACTCTGACCTCATATTCCTTGCGCATCATCCGAAGCTCATACTTTCGGCGATTCTTTTGCTCGTTTTTCCCCAGCGATGAAAGGTATGCTTCAAAAATGTCCGGGAGTGCGAACCATGTGTACACCCCGGCACTGACCTTTCGGACGTCCCAGCGGAGACACGCCTGCCACGTTGATTCCAGATTCGCGTGAGCATTGGCGAATTCGTCCGAGACCGGTCCCAAACTCAAAAGTCCGCAACCATCCCGGTGGAGCCGCTCCAGCGCCAGATGCATGCATTCAGCGCTGCACTCTGCATGCAGCGGGGGATCGAACACCTTGGGGGGGATATTGGCGCCGACGAGCCGGGCAACTGTCAGTTGCAAAGGGCGTAATCCGAGACGCTGAAGGTACAAGGGCAGCAGTCCAATGATTTCACCATCTTTGCGGAAGATCATCAGCCGCAGGCGGCAACCGTTGCCGTAGAACTCCCACCACGTGCGCAGCCAGTCCCAAGTCATGTAAACGGGCCCGCCGAGACGTTCCACCGCCCGGTCCCATTCGGCGGGCTCCATCTCCACCTTTTCGAATGCGTCCGCTACGATGAACTCCAAATCTCCGACCCTGGCATGCAGGGTGCCCTGCTCAGCTCCGGTATCCGAGCCGGTGGAGCCCTCCGCAGAAGTGCCCGGTGCTGCAAAGAACGAAGAGGATCGCTTCATGTCATGTGACACGCCGAAATGTACTGCACCTCCCGGTGATTCACCCGCTCGACCCACTCGCCTGCAGCGTGTGCCGTGGCGAAACAACGCGAACTCTCAACCAACGCTGGTGGGCGTCCTCGGGCGCTCCTGCAAGGCTGCATGCCCGGGTGGCTCTGGGTGACACTCACCCCGATCCAACGCCGCCCCAGTGGGAATGCGCATCCCGGCCGCAGCGCCTGGCATACGCGGCCGGACACGTGTGCGCCGCTCCAACACACGTTTCACGGGCCCGGGGCGAGCGTCCGCAACCGGGGAGGAGGAACCACGCGGTCCGGAGACGGCGCTCGAAATGCGTACGGACCGATGTCCCACGACGCTCCTCTCACGTTCCCCAGAATGTCAGCGTGGAACACGTGCCCCAAGTTCGAACCCCGGCCGATCAACGGGCTTCCCTCCAGCAGCCGGAAGTCCAGACGCTGCCAGTCCACGAAGTGCGGGTCGCCTCCGTTGATGCCATTCGGTTCCCACCATTTGCCCCAGGTAGCCCAGCCACCCGGATTGCCGATGGGCCGCTTCAGCGGATCCTGCTCAACCGGGGCAAAGCCCGCCTTCGCAACGTAATTGTAATCGGCAACCACATTGGTAAGCTCCAGGGAAAACCCATACCATCCGACCGCAACCCGTGCATCACCGCAATCCAGGAACACGTTGTTGATGACCTGACAGCCGTGGGCGTAGTTCGTGCCCGACCGGCCGGCATAAGTATTGGCATAGTAACGCGAACCAAAGGAGAGGGCATGCCCCCCGTTGGTTTTGTTGCACCGGAAGAACAGGTTGTTGTAGTACTTCACCTCGGGGATTGTGCAGCTCGCCTGAAGCGCGATATCGACGAAGATGTTGTTGCGGAATGTCCAGTCCCGGATTTCCGGCACCAGGTTGCCCTCGAGCTGCGTCAATTGTCCACCCCAGACTCCGATCACCCAGTTCCCCTCGATCACATGCCCCATGCTGCCGTCGCCATTGTTGCCGAAGGTCTGAATGAAGTCGGGATGGTTCCCGACACCGGGATACAGGAAGTTGTTGGAGCAGACGTTGTAGGCGAGATAATTATTGCGGCCGAACAATCGGAAAAAGTCCACCGCACCCCCGTCGTGGATGAAGTTTCCAACTACCCGGTTCGAGTCACCCATCACACTCACCATGGTGATGCCCAGGACGTTTCGGACTTCGTTGCTGATGACCAGGCAGTGACTGGCGGCTTCGCCTTCGCCAAAGGGCTTGGTCCGCGGGGCCTGCCATTCGATCCCATAGACGCGCAGGCTCATGCCGGCATCGAGCACGCAGTTGGAAAGGGTTCCAAAATGCCCCCCGTGAGCAAAATACACAAGTCGCGAATATGCCTGGGTGATGCCGGCAAAGGTTATGTTTTGCACAGTAATGTAGGGATGCCGAAAGGTAAACTGCCGGATCGACGCCTGCCCCTGTCCATCCAGCACGATGCGCCGCTCCGGAGTCCCGCCGCGCACGCTGGCCACGGCCTCCTCATAGCGGCCCGCGGAGAGCAGCACCACATCGCCCGGCTGCGCCGCGTTCATGGCGGCCTGCACGGTGGAGTAATCCCCGGGTACCCGCAGGATGGCGCCCCACGCGAGCTCCCGGGGAAACCCGATCGCGGCCAAAAGAAGGGCAAGCCCGCGCCCCAGCACCCTTGTGGTCCCTCGGCGTTGGTCGTTGAACATTTGCTAACTCTCCGGTCGAACCGTCTGCTCCCATGCAGTCGGAAGCAGCTCGTGTGCCGAAAGGCGATTTCACGACCCCGGCACCATGTCTCTCAAGCGGGATGCGGCTCCGAGGAAGAGCCCGGTGGCAGCTCCCGACCCTGCAGGTCCATGCCCGCAGGTTGGGGAATCGGAGCCTGAACCGGGTGTGGGACGGGTGCAGTTTCCTCGACGGGGACGGCCTGCGGCACCAGCGCAGTGGTCACTCTCAATGTGGCGAGCAGTCCCAGTGTCAAATAAAGGAACAGAATCGATTGGTCAAAGTACGCAACCGAGACACAACTCGCGGCGTGGGCGAACAGGGCGGCGCCGATCGCCCACACGAAGAATTCGCGCTCGGAATCCACCCCTCGCCACGCCTGCATCGCGGCGCCGGCGTATCGAAAACCGCACCAGATCACGCCGATGAACAGGCCCATGAGCAGCAGCCCGCCTTTGACCCCCTGTCCGAGATAATGATTGGTGATGTCCACATGATCCTCGCTCCAGGGGACCCCGTAGGGCAGCCAGTGACGTGTGTAATCCGTACCCGCCCACCACCACTCTTTCAAATGCTTGATCGCCGCATCGATCAGAGCCGATCGGTGGTAGGAGGAGCTGCTGCCGGTCAGGTCGATCCGGGCAATCAGATAGTAGGCAGGTGCCTTCATCACCAGCTCCAGCAGGACATAACCCGCCACGGCCGCAATCCGCATTTCACGGGTCCAATGGCGCCACCGCCACAGGACAAGAGCGAACAGGCTGAAGATCACGCTCATCAAGGGGCCACTGGAAGCAGAGGCCAGGACCATGATGCCGCAAGCGCCCAAACCCACCCTGGCTGAAATCGGATACCTCCGCCACAGGCCAATCATCAACGGAATGCAAACCGCCCCGACCGTTCCAGCCAGGATCGCGTGTGCGAACGGACCCTGGGACCGGATCCGGCCATTCCGGATGGCCGGTTCTTCGGGGACTGCTCCGAACATGGAGAACAGGTTGTGCTGGCTCACCTGCTCATAGACCATTTCCGCCGCCACGGGCACCAATACCCAGGCAGTCATGCGGATCAGGCCAAAGATTTCTTCTTCGCTTTGGCAGAAGCAGCGGATCAGGAAATAGATGCAGAGCGCGTTGTACACCATTCCCAGATGGAACTGCAGGGTGGCCGCGGGATTCTCATGGAACGCACTCGCCACGACCGCCCACGCTGCCCAGGCCAGGAACAGTTTGTCCATCCCGATCAGGCCGCCCGCAGGGCGTTCTCCGCGGACCAGGACCCGAATCACTCCCGCCAGCAACAGGAGCCGGATGATGGGGAAGTTCAAGCCTGCCACCTCGATCCCCTGCCCCAGGGTCATGTAGCAGGCCCCGGCCAGAAGCGGCACCGCGGCCAGGTGTCTGGGCAAAACCCAGATGGCCACCGTGGCCACCAAAAGGAACAAGAAAGCCAAAGGTGTCATGAGATTCTGGCCACTTCTGCGCTCCGGGCCATCTCGTCCACTGGCAGGAGCCGAGGCTGGGACGGCACCTCCGCCTCAAGGCCGTGCCATGCCCATTCCCAAAGCAACCGGCTGCGCCGCCAGGAATCCTCGAGGCGGCCTGCGGCCGGGACCAGCCACTGTCCCACGGTTCGGGGGAGCCACAGTACAGCCAGCCGAATTCCGGCCGCCAGGGCCACGGTTCGGCGATGGCGGCGGGCAGCCCCTGGGCCCTGGTATTTCTCGATCAGCTGATTCACCGACCGCTGCTTCATGAGCACGGAGAATCCGCCGGGGGCCTTTTGGCTGGCCGCGCCGCAGGCGTGGATGATGCTGCAATCTGCGTCGTAGTAAAGTTCCCAGCCCAGCGCGCGTACGGTTCGCGACAGGTCCACGTCCTCGGCATACATGAAGTAGCGCTCGTCGAACCAGCCCGCCGCGTCGAGCACCGGCTTCCGGATTAACAGGAAACCGCCGTAGAGCTTCTCCACCGGTCCGCTTCGTCGGGGGTCGTGCCGCGGCACCCAGCGAGAGAACGGGCCACGCCGCAACAAGCCGGGGGCGACGAGCTCGAGGAACACCCGCCCCGGTGTGGGAAACCACTGAAGCCCCAATTCTTGGATGGTGCCATCCGGGTACCGCATCTGGCAGCCCAACATCCCAACTCGCGGCCGCGACAACAGGGAGGCGACGGCCTTCTCCAGAGTGTCCGGAAACAGTTCCGTATCCGGATTGAGGAACAGGACCAGCGGCGTATCCACCCAGGGCCGGGCGAAGTTGTTACCGCGCCCGAACCCGAGATTCGCTCCGGAGTTGAGGACCCGGAATTCGGGGAACTCGGCGGCAGCGCGTTCCCGGCTGCCATCGCGGGAGTCGTTGTCCACGACGATGACCTTCACGGTGAACGTGGTTCGGCTCTCCCGGATGCTCCGCAAGCAGCGCAAGAGCTTCTCGCCACCATTCCAATTGACGATGACGATAGTGAGCGAGGTCGACGCTTCCGGGGATACCCCGCTTGGCTTCAACGATGAGGGGGTCTGGATCATCGACCGATTTTCCGTCGCCACAGGCGGAGGGCCTTTTGCCATCGCTCTGCCCAATGTAACAGTCTCCGCCGAGCCTCGGACGGGCTCAGTTCGAACCGCCCCAACTGATGCACCTCCACCCCCCCCATTCCGGACTTGAAATGGTATACTCCCGGATTGGCCTCGGGATTGATGCCGCCGAGGTCGTAGAAGTCACAGCCCGCGCCTTTCAGGTACTCAATCATGCGCCACTGCAACAGGTAGGATGCCTTGCTTTTCAAGCCGTCCTGACCGGTGGCACCCAACAGATAGACCCCCGTGTCACCAACGGCCGTGGTTACCACCCCCGCATGCAGTTGTCCCGATTGCCCCGCAAGCGCCACCCGCATTTTCTCGGACGCCGGCAGTTGTTCCTGGATGCGCGCGAATTCCCGAACGTCCACAGAGGTTTCAAACCGCTTGCGCGACATCATCTCATCATACAATCCCAGAAACCGGCGGAAGAGGGCTTCGTCGTTGCCCTCTTCGATTTCGAGCCCATTGCGCGTGGCGGCGTTGAGTTGATTCCGCCACTTTCCATCCAATCTCCTGCGGATTTCCTCCAAGGATTCACGCAAATCCACACGAAGGGTGCGATAAGCCGCCGTAGCCGCATCCTTTTGGAACCCGGTCTCTTGCAACACCTGGAGCGCGGTCGAAGCCTGTTCATCCTCTTGAAAGAGGTTGGGAACGACCCGTAAAACCCAACGCCGGCACCGGACAAACTCGCGGCTCAGGCTAGCCAGCGCCTCTCGGAAGGCTGCAGAGTTCCACGTCTCCGAGCGACGCCGGGCGCAAGGGGCCCACCGGACATACGCCACTCCAAACCACCGGCCGAGCCGGATCTGGCGGACCTGGGCGATGGCGCGGGCGATGTCCGCCTCGCGCACGACCAAATGGGTCAAGGAGGTGCGGCCCCAGGAAACACTGCCGTATGCGTGAGTTTGGTAGAAGTTGCCATCGGCGAACTCGGCCAGAAGCTCGCTCCACTCCGCGGGAGTCAACGGCTTGAGACTGGTTTGCCACCCAATGGTCAAAGCCTCACTCATGTCGTGATGAACACCCATGGGGGCCTAATGGCGTGTGCCCGAAATCGTACCCGAGCCCAGCACCCTGGCCGCCGCCCACCGATAACAGCCGCGCAATTTGAGGACGAATTCCCACTGCAGGTCATTAGGCTCCACGGCCACGCGGCCGATCACCTCCGGCAGGGATCCTCCGTTGAGCCGGACAGGCTCGATCCCGAAAAGCCTGGTGTAACCCGCCGCGTGTGCGCACTCGACCACGGCAGAATTCCAAGCGCCGTGCGGGAAGCTGAGCAGGGTGACCGGGCGGCCCACGATGTCCTCGAGAGCATGCTTGGAATCGCGCAGCTCGCGTTCCAAAGCGGCGTGCGTCAGCCCGGTGAGCCGGGGGTGGTTCACGGTGTGCGAACCCAGGATGGCTCCCGGGAGCCGCGCCAATGCAGCGAGCTGCTTTGCCGACATCACCTCTTCGCTCCAGAGCGGATGCCCGGGCGACCGGACCCACGCGGGGCGTTGTCCCAGGCTGCCCGTGGGAACGAAGACGGTAAACGGCAACCGGCGTGCAACCAGCTCGGGCACGGCGTTCTCCAGCACGGAAACGTAGGC
>JAOADM010000192.1 GCA_026417315.1 Limisphaera sp. | reverse complement strand
AGATGTGTATAAGAGACAGGCTGTACACCGAGTGCGTGACCATGGCCACGCGGCGGGGCCGGCGGTGAGCGGGCGGCCGGGGGAGGTTCCGAACAAACCGCGCCACGTCCCGCGGCAATGCATGCCAGTACCGACCCGCATAATGTTCGGCCACATATTGAAGAAGCTGCCGGTAGTGTTCGACGGGGAAGGTAAAGGGGTCCTGGGGTTCGTCCGAGAAGCGAAGATAGTCGGGATGAACGTTGACCAGGACCATGCCGCCGTGTTGGGCGATCCAGTCGAGCTTGCGCAGCCAGAGTTCCGGCGTCTTTTGCTCGAGCAGCAAAAAGAGGGTCGAGTCCTGCACCAGGGTGTAGGGTAGCTCCACGTAACCACGACGTGGGAGGGGGCCCTGACAGTCGGTCTCAGATTCGGGGCATGAGACCCAGAACGGAAAAATCATTCCGGCGCCGTCCGGCATGGGCTCGAAGGGATCCGTGTCGAAAGTGGATGCGTCATACTCGATGTCGAGGTCGTGGAGCCAATCCAGTCGTCGCAGCATGAATCCGGCGCGGAATCCCACAGCGCGCCATTCGCGGAGGTAACGGTTGATTTTGACGGCATGTTGGCAGAACGCTTCGCGATTGTCGAAGAGGTGGCCGTCGTGATGCAGATCGTGGACGCCGACCTCGAAGCCGTGCCGATCCAGTTGGTCGCGGAGCATGGGCGAGAGATGGTATTCGCCCTCGGGGATGAAGTTGAAGGAGGAGCGAAACCCGAGTTCCAACTCCAGCTCCATGAGACGCCGGCACCGGCCCAGGCCGTCGAAACCCTCCACGTCGTGCGTGAGGACGAAGGCAAATTGCCTGCCATCGGGCCAACCCGGCCAGCCCTCCGGGGGTTTTTCGGAGCCCGGCAGAACGGGCCAGATGTCCCCGTAACGCCGCAGTTGGCGACGGGCGTAGGCCCTTCGCAGGCGCAGGCGAAGGCTGCGCGGCAGGAACGGCTTCAGGGTGTACCAGATGCGATTGCGGAACATGGGCCGAAAGGTACTCCGCGAATCCCGCGGAGAGGGTCCGCAAGAGTTGGCGAGATCAAAGAGGGCCCGCGGAACTCCTCATCCGGTGGCCGCCGCGGGAACGCGGCGGATGCGAAGTTGGTCCACCGAGTCCCGTCGGTCGCTACGACTTAAAGCCCACGGAACACGCAGAACACACAGATTGGAGGCGATCCACCGACTGTCGTCGGTGGCTACGAGTGAAAGCCCACAGAACACACAGAATACGCAGATGGGAGAGTGGTCCACCGACTAACGTCGGTGGCTACAAATCATGGCCCACAGATCACGCAGAACACGCAGAATCAAGCTTGGGGTGAGTAATCACTGGACAGAATGGGGTTGCGATGTTGTGCACGTCGACGCCTGGAGTTTCCGCCGACTGATGTCGGCGGCTACAAGTCAGAGCCCACAGAGCATGCAGGAGTCACCGGGTAGCCGTCGCGGAAACGCGGCGCACGCGAAGCTGGTCCACCGACTCCCGTCGGTGGCTACCGGATTAGGATCCGCCGACTGACGTCGGCGGCTACGAATTAGAGCCCACGGATCATGCAGACTACGCAGAATTGAACATATGCCACGGAAATGGGGCGCTGCGAAAGAGAGGCGGCTGGCCGGGACAACAGAAGGGCGGGCTCCGCCCCCGTCAATTCGCAGTGCTGCGATTGACCGGCACCGACAACTCCGTTGTCGTTCATGTTTGTTCCGGGTTCGGCCGGACCTGTGCCCACCGAACCCGAAGCATCGGCTTCCGGCCCCGTGCCGGGCCGGTGCCGACGCAATGGTTCATCGACCGAAGCCGATGACTTCTAAAAGCCGTTTACGCCCGCGTTCTCTCACGCGCCGCAGACAGCCTGCCGCCAGTCCGATTGCGCGTCCCCACCCCACGAGCCTGCGCTGCACCGACTGTCTGGACAGAACGAAACCCGCCCTTTGCGTCGCAGCATGGACCGTCTTTGGAGCCGAGCAACGCCCGGCCCCCCGGCCCGAGACGGCTTCCCACGCGCCCGGTGGCGGATACCGGCCGGGGAAACAGGGTTGCGCTGCGGGCCGGGGACTCCTCGCCGCAGGTCCCTCGGCAATGCAACCACGAGCCCGACCCTCATCCGAATCTGGATCGCGTCCATGCCCATCAGGGCTCAAAGTTCCTGCCGAAGTCGTTCCGGCACGTAATCCCGCTTTTTGTTGAGCACGGCCGTGACATTGGCCTTGGATTCCTGAAGCAGCGAATAGGCGCGTCGGGCCAGTTCCTGGCCGGTGCGCTCGGCTTCCACCACCATCAACACCATGTCCATGTAACCTGCCAGTCGCGCCGTCAGAGTGGTTTGGGAGACGGGCGGCATGTCGAAAATGATGTA
Organism: Limisphaera sp.; assembly: GCA_026417315.1. Classification (GTDB taxonomy): domain Bacteria; phylum Verrucomicrobiota; class Verrucomicrobiia; order Limisphaerales; family Limisphaeraceae; genus Limisphaera. Next base: position 4,970 of record JAOADM010000192.1, on the reverse strand, counting down.
GTCGAACTGACTGGCCTTCATTTTCGGCACCAGGTTCGCGAAGCGCCGGGGTAAAACGCGGGGCAGCTTCTGGTCGTTGGTCTCGGCGGCCGAGACCAGGTAAAGGTTCTCTTGGACCATGGCGACGTCGGTCTTGCCCTGCTCGAGGGCTTCCACCAACCCGACCACCGGTTTGCCATGCTGGAACTGTTGCGTGGCACCCTGTTCCAGGTTCATGTCCACCAGCAAGACGTTGCCGTCGCCGGTCTCGGACAAGGAGGCGGCCAGCCCGGCAGCCAGCGTGCTGACGCCCGCCCCGGGATGACAACTCGTGACGGCCACGAGTTTGGGCTTGTGGGTCATGTTGCGAATTTCGAAGTAAGTGACAATCCGATCCCGCAGGCCGTCGAAGAACGGTCGCATGGGATCGTTCTGCGACCACACGGCCAAGGGGCCGCCCGCCGGCGTTGCGGGAAGCGCAGAATCGCCGGCCACACGACTCGAGCCGCCACCCGAGTCGGGCTTGGGACCGTGTCCGTTGCGGGAAGCCCGGCCGGAGCCGAACCACCCGCCGCGACGGCGGATGACCGGAATGCTGAGCATGAGCGGCACGCGGAGGTTTCGCTCGATGTCCACCGGCCGGCGAATGGCCACATTGAACATGCGTTCCAAACCGAAGGCCAGCGCCAGGCCCAGGGCCAGGCCGCCCCCCAGGCAAAGCGCCATCGGCTTGGCGAACTCGAACAGATCGCGGCCAGCAGGAGAAGGCGCCTGCACGATGCCGATGTTGGTGATCTTACCGGCTCCCAGGGATTCTTCCACGCGGGCCTTTTCCAGGCTGGCGGAGTAATAGCGCAAGTTGGCCTCGTCGAGCTCCCGTTTGCGTTCCAGTTCGACCAGGCGCGGTTCGATAGCCGCCACGCGGGCTGCTTCACCGCTGACGCGGGTAATTTGGTTGGACAACACCTTGAGCTTGGCTTCGAGGGACAGCACGCGGGCCACGGCTTGGGCGACGTCGTTGGTGTTCAGGCCGAGGGTCGGCGGCACCACCGGAGTGGAGAGAAGGGCCGGATACTCTTGTTCGAGCTGCCGTTTCCGCTCGTCGGCGACCGCAATCTGCTCACGGATGCGCCGTACAAACGGGTGTTCCGAAGCAAAGCGCAGGAGCAATTCACTTTCGCGGCGCCGGAACGCGTCCAATTCCGCCACGGCCATGCGGTATTGTTCGGCCACGTCGGGGGCCACGGCCGGGGTGGCGTTGGTGGGGATGGCGTTGGTGCCCAGGGTTTCGGCCAGGTGCCCGAGGGCTGCGCGGCGCTCGGCCAGCTCGGCTTCCGCAGCCAGCAACTCGTCCTGGAGCCGGGACAACTGCGCCAGCAGCGCCCGCTTGGACTCTTCCAGAGAGATGATGTTGGCCTCGGCCTTGAGTTACTTGATCTCCTCCTCGGTCTGTGCGAGACGGGCCCGGATCTGATCGGCCTGCTGGGCGAAGAAATCGTCCAACACTCCCCTGCCCTGGTGGATGGCCACGTGTCGCTCGAGGTAGGTGCGAACCAGGGCGTCGAGCACCTGCCGCGCGATCATGGGATCGGGGTGTCGGTAACGCGCGCGGATGATGTTGCTCCGGCGCGGCACTTCGACCTGCAAACCATTGCGTACCACCACGGCGGCGCGGGTGCGATCCTCGCCTCCACCGTAGGCGGCCAGGATGTTGCGCGGCCCCACCGCGTCGGCCACCTGCAGGGCGAGGTCGAGGCTCGTGAGGATTTCGAGCTCAGAGTTGATGATGTTCTCTCCCCGGGTGTCGGGGGTCCGGATGTCGGAATCCTCGGTCTTGGCCACCGTGGGTCGGCTTTCCTGGATGTAACGGATCAGGATCTTGGCCTCGGTGACGTACGAAGGCGGATTCCGGAAATAGATGAAGGCAGCGGCGGCCACGCCGAGCAGAAAACAGGCGAGGATCTTCCACTTGTGGCGGAAGAGCATGTACTGCAGGTCGGCGGCGTTCAATCCGGAGGACGCGGACTGCGCCGGCCGGGCCTGGATGGGGATCGGGTCACTCATAATCGGGGCATTTCGTCTCTGCTTGCACGCATAGTATATCGGTCAGTCCATGTGGGGGTAAAGGAGCTCTCCGGCCAACCGGAGCAAGGGCACGGGCAGGAGTCGAAACATCACGGTGTGCCAGCCTTTGGCTTTGTCTTCCCGGGGGAGGAACCGATCGGTTCGTGCACTCCAGCAAAAGATCGGAATGCGTTCTTCACGGGCGCCCAGGCCGGATTTGAACCGGCGCAATCCCTCGTTCCACAGGGATGTGCGGCCCAGATGCAATTGCTGAAATCCACGCTCGCAACAATAGCGCATCCCGGCCCACATGGCCAGGTTGTTGGGCCGGAATTCCTGGGCCGACAAATCGGAGGCGCCAAATTTGTAGAAGGCGTGGTTGCCGAAGTGCAGGAAGACCGCGGCGGCCACGACGGCCTGATCTTTGCGAACACGCACGACGAAGCCCTGGCCGCGGTCCACCAGACAGCGTTGCAGGTGTTGGAAAAAGCGCCAGGGTTGCGGCGGGAGTCCGTGGCGTTTGCGGGTGCGGCAATGGAGCCGGTAGTAATCGGCCATGGCGGCGGGGTCGGTGGCGATATCGGCTCGCAGGTTGGAGTCGAGCGCCTTGCGCAGGGAGCGACGTGCGGCACTGTCCATCTCCGCACGCAGGGCATCGGGGCCGGGTCGGAGATCCAGGACGTGACCGAGGAATTCCAGGGACGGCGGCGTGCCGGGGGGAACCACTTCAGCGCTGCGCAATTCGACATGTTGCCAACCCACTTGGCGGGCGCGCCGGGTCAGACAGGGCCACAAGGCGCGTGCGGCGGCAAGCTCGGTGCGCAAGCACGGGCACAGGTCGGTAAAGGGCAGGCTGACGGCTCGTCGGCCGGTGAAGGGGCTACAGACCTCGGCCAGGGGCAGACAGGCCAGCCATTGGTCGCCTTGTTCCAAGCAAAGGTAGGCGGGGCGATGACCGTAGGTGGTTTGAAGGACCTCGATCCAGCCGCGGCTGTGAAACACCGTGGCCCCGGGGAGCCGGGCGACGCGCTGGTCCCAATCCGGGACCTGCAGCGGGTCCACCCAGCGCAAGGCCGGGGCCGGGGCAGAGCCGGTGGGCGGAGGGTCCCGGGGCTCTGTCCGTACCTTTTGCATCGGCATTTCAAGCTGCGCAGGCATGGGGCTTGACTTTCAATTCCGCCAGACAGTCGCGCAGTTCCCGCACCACCAGTTCGATCTGCTCCGGGCGCAACTCCGGGTACATGGGCAGGGAAAGGAACTCGCGCGCGCACTGTTCCGCCACGGGGAAGCTGCCCTCGCGCAGGCCGAGGGGGTGGTAGGCTTCCTGGAGGTGGACCGGCACCGGATAATGGATGCCGCAACCGATGCCGCGGCGGGTGAGCGCGTCGAGGACCCGATCCCGCTGCGGGACACGCACGGCATACACGTGATAGACGTGTGTGCGATGCGGCGCCTCCTGGGGAACTACGATCTCCTCGAGGTCGGAGAGCAGCTCGTTGTAAAGCCGCGCATGGGTGCGGCGGGCTTCGTTGGCTGCGGCCAGGCGACGCAGTTTGATTTGCAGGACGGCGCCCTGGATGCCATCCATGCGCGCGTTCCAACCGATGTATTTGTGGTGATACTTTCGGACCTGGCCGTGGTCGCGGAGGCTCTGGATTCGGGCGGCCAGCTCGGCGTCGTCCGTGACCACCGCGCCGGCTTCGCCGAAGGCGCCGAGGTTTTTGCCGGGGTAAAAGCTGAAGCAGCCGGCAATGCCGAAGGTGCCGGCTTTGCGTCCCTTGTACGTGGCGCCGTGTGCCTGGCAGGCGTCCTCGATGACGGGAATCCCGTGGCGCCGGGCGACCTCCAGAATCGGATCCATTTCCGCCATCTGCCCGAACAAGTGGACGGGGATGATGGCTTTGGTGCGAGGGGTGATGGCCCGTTCCAAGAGGCTGGGGTCGAGGGTGTACGTTTGCGGGTCGATGTCCACAAACACGGGTCGGGCGCCACAGAATGAGACAGCCTCGGCGGTGGCCATGAAGGTGCTGGGCACCGTGATGAGCTCGTCGCCGGGACCGACTCCCAGCGCCAACAGGCTCAGCCAGAGGGCATCGGTTCCATTGCCCACGCCGATGGCGTAGCGGCTGCCGCAGAAGGCGGCCCAATCTTTTTCGAAGGCGGCGACGAACGGGCCGCCCGCGAAGGCGCTGGACTGGATGACGCGGTCAATGGCCTCGCGGACCTCCTCCAGGATCGGGGCGTGATGGGCCTGGAGGTCGAGGAAGGGGACTTTGATGGGTTGCATGGTCTTGTCGCTCATATGGTTGTTGACTTCGTGCCGCAAGGCAAGAGCAGCCTTCGGGCCAGGTTGGGATCCGTGCAGCCGGATGCCTGGCCGGCTCCGACCCGGCTGGAGGATTGGGCGGGCCACCGCCCCGGGAGGCGGCGCCGCCACCAGACGGCCCGGCCTCCGGTGGGTTTCATGGGTGGGAAAGTTGAGGCTGGAGCGATTTGGTTCGCTGGCCAACCGACGCATTCGCCCCTGAAAGGGAACCCGCCCCGTTGACCTCGACGGGCACGCCGCCGAGTTGAAGGGAACGGGAAGCCAGCTCGAGAATTCTCACCACTTCCATGCCCTCGCGCCCCGAGGTGAGCGGTTTCTGTCCGTTGCGGATGCAGTCGAGGAAGTGCTGGCATTCCAGCTTCAGGGGTTCCTCCTGCTTCACGTAGGGCACGTACATGTCCCCGTAGTGATAGGAGTACTGGAACTCGGCGAACGTGTCGTAATGCGGCGGCACTTCGACCCGAGCGTCGTAGATCTTGATTTTTTCGTGCACCGCGACGTCGTCGTACACGATCATTCGGCGTGTGCCCACGAAGGTCATCTCGCGGACCTTCTTGGGATCGAGCCAGCTGCTGTGGACCATGGCGATCCGGTGATGATC
>JAOADM010000191.1 GCA_026417315.1 Limisphaera sp. | reverse complement strand
GCACCCGCCGTTTGCGCGGCTGTTGGAGACGGTGGTGGCCTGGTCCGTGGCGTACGGGGGGCTGACGGCCTTTACGGTTGCCTTCCTGAAGTCCAGCTCGGCCCTGAGCGAGAGCCAGGTGCTGTGGGTGACCAGCGTGTCGTTCCTGGGCGGATGGAGCAGCCTGTGGTTTTTGGGGTCGCGACTGGATCATCTCGGCAGCCGACCGGTGATCCTGTTTTGCGGGATGGGTTGGATGGGCGTGGTGACCGGGTGGTTGCTGTTATCGGGGGGCGTGGTTCGGGGCGGGCTCGGGTGGCTGCTGGGGCTGCAATTCCTGATGGGCCTGCTGGCGGCGCTGGTGCAGATGGCGAACACGCGGCTGGCCATGGCGGTGATTCCGGTCATGGGGCGCGACCACTTCTTCGCCCTCTACTCGGTGGTGAGCAACGTGACGCTGGGCCTGGCGCCGATCGGGTGGGGGCTGTTCATCGATGCGATCGGCCCCCGGACCTGGCGGTGGCTGGGGGTGGAATGGAACCGCTACAGCCTGTTTTACGCCGCGGTGGGACTGGCGTTTGTGGGCCTGTGGTTCCTGGCCCGGCGCCTGGTGGAGCCGCGGGCGGTGAGCATGGAGGCATTGTTGCGGGAGCTGTTGATTCAGTCCCCGCAACGGTTCTGGGTGCGATTCTGGCCGCGTGCATGAGCAGCGGAGTTTCGCGGGCTGCGGAAAAAGTCGTGTTGCCCACGATGAAGGTGCCCGTTTCTGCGAAACATCGAGGGTCTTTTTCGCACAACGCAACGGTTCAACTCCCTGTGAGCTGCCGCGCAAGCGGTCACCGCGGAGAGGATGGTGCCGGTGGTGGGACTCGAACCCACACGACTTTTTACAGTCCCAGGATTTTAAGTCCTGTGCGTCTGCCATTCCGCCACACCGGCACGGCTGAAGGCACCGTAGAGACCTTACTCGTTGAGTCCGGGCCTGGAAAGGCGGTTCTGGAGCGTGCCCCTGGTGGGCAATCGGTCCTGCTGCCCACGAGGGCTCAAAACCAGGTGGGCCATTCGCGGGGCGGATGGAAATGCAGGACGGCGCCGCCACCACGGGGCAACTGGATCGGGATCGGTGCGACCGCAGAAGGCAACGGCTGCGAAACAATCTGCAGGCCGGCGCGGTCCGGTCCGTCCTGATAAAGGGTCAATTCATGGCCCGGGGTTGTGAACGGAGCGGGATCCAGGCTCAGTTGCGAGGGGTCGGACCGGCAGTTGAGGATGGCCACGTACCATTCGGCGCCTTTTCGGCGTGCCAGGGCCACGAATTCGCCGACGCGCGACCCGGGCAGGACGCGGGTTTCGTCCCAGGTCACCGGGATGCGTCGGAAAAAGTTCACCGCGGGGCTGTGAAGGTAGGCTTCGGGATGGTCCGGCCAACAGAGCAGGGGCGAACTGAAGACCACTGTGGCGGCCAATTGGAAGGCGGCGGAGGTCTCCTTGAGCATGCGTTTCTGCACGTAGCCGGGGAGAAAATCGGCGGGGCCCACCACGCAGCGGGTGAACGGCAGGACCCCGTAGTGGGTCAGCGGCAGGCTGCTCCAAAGTTGGTATTCTTGTTCGCGGATGCCTTCGCGCGTCAGCTCGTTCGGCCAGGTGCGGATTTCGCCGGTGGGTTTGGGGATGCCGTGGAAATTGATGAGGAGCCGATGGCGAGCCGCGCGGCGTCGCAGGTCTTCGCAGGCGGTGACGGTCTCGAGGCTTTCCGAGTCGAAGAAGTCGATTTTCACGCCTTTGACACCGGCCTCCCGGCAGCGTTGGAAGAAGGCTTCGCGGGCGTCGGTGCGGGTCAGGCCGGGCCCGTCGTCGCGTCCCTCGGGAAAGGCGTGCCAGAGAAGGATTCCCACGTTGCGCCGGGCGGCGTATGCGCAGAGCTCGGCCACGCGGGACCAGAGGTCGGCGCCCCCTTCCAGCCAGCCCCAGCGCTCGGTCTGCCAGCCGGCGTCCACCAGGAGGTATTCGCAACCGAGCGCGGCAGCGGTGTCAACGAACCATTTCTGGCGGTCCCAGCGCGCACCGGCGTTGCCGAAGACCATCCACGTGCAGGGGGCCCGGCCGGGCCGAATCCAATCGGTTTGGGCGCCCCGGGGGAAGATCTCCGGGTCGGGCGGATCGCAGAGCGCGGGGATGAGGTCGCTATTGACGAGCTGGTCGAGATCGTTCGCCACGATGGCCACGCGCCAGGGAGAAAGAATCGTGCCTTCCCAGGACCAGCCTTTGGAGTCGTGCGGGAAGATCGCTTCGAGTCGGCCGGGTCCGGCGGCCTGCAGGGACAGTCCGCTGTACTGGCGCAGGCGGGCTTCGGTAAGGAGCACCGCGCTGCCATCGGGATACAACACGGTGACGGGCAGTCCCATGCGGAGCCCGGGCTTTCCGTCCGCCCCGGCGGGCAGATCCTCGGCGCGACGGGATTCGAAGATTCCCTCGTGATTGGCCAGGTTGGTCTGGAACCAGAGGACGGTGCCCGGAGGCAACTGGAAGCGGGTCGCCTCGCCCCGGACATGACGTCGGCCCTGGCCGGGTATGTGATAGCGAAAGGCGACGCCGTCGCGGAACACGCGCACCTCCAACGTCCACTCCGCGCCGGCGGCGGTGCGGATCGGGATTTCGTAGGCCCAACAATCGTTGGTGGCGCGGTTCTTTCCTCCCAGCCAGGGGAACACCTCGTAATGACGCGTCCGGTGCACGGGACCGAACGAGACGTTCGTGCCCAGGTCCGTGCCGTCAATCACAACGCCCAACGGCGCGGGCAGCAATCGCGGCTGTCCACGGGCCAGGACGGAGTATTGCAGTCGGCCCTCGGCGTTGGTCTCGATCCGGGCATGGACGGTCCCGGTGGGATCGGCGAGATCCATGGCGGCGGCGACGTGGGGGCCAAGGGCCAGGAGGAGGAAGAGGACTCGTTCGCGCATAAGGGTGGCCTAGGGAGAGGCCGTGGCCGGGTCAAGGTGAATCTGAGGGATCGGCTGAAGCAGGGACGTGCGTTGTCACCAACACGGAGTCGGGCGCGAATTGTTTGGAGTGTACCGGGCCGAGTCCGCGCTCTGGGGTGCAGGGCTTCCGCCTTTTCCGCGTTGGTTCCCGGGCCACCCGGAGCACTCGCCTTGGGCATTGAAGTCAGGGGCATCCACCTTGTGGAGGGATGCGGCGAGATTGCCAGGCGGCCGTGGTCTCCTTGCCCTCTTGGACGCGGACAGCGGGAAGGGATTCCCTGGTGCGGCAACGGACGACTTTGGGGGCGAATGGCGCAAGTCGAGCAAGATCTAGAATGTTCTCACCCCTGGTCCCCGGCGCGTGGTGCGGCCGAATATCAGCAGCAAGCGCCCGGTCTCCGGCGGACCGGGCAGTTTATCAACGCGAAGGACCGGTGTAACAATTCTTTGCCTCAATGCATCAAACGTGACGTCCACGGCAAACGCAGATTCAGTCCCACCACCAATTCAGGAATGGGGCGGGCGCAAGGAACATCGCCACGAGGCCGACCAGCGCCGCCAGGGCGTACATTCCCAAATAGTAAACCCCGCTTCTCCATCTCGGGATGATCAAGCACAGCAGGAAGGCAAGAGGCCAGGCGCAGAAACTGAGCAACATTAAGATCGTAAACCAAGTCGTGGCGATGGACGAGTGTACCGCCAAGAGGGGTGGAAAACCGTGCTGACCGATCGAGGTGGGCCAGCCTCCCAGACTCTGGTGCATGTGCAGCGCGAGGGAGTAAAAGAGGACGATCATCAAACCGGCGGGGCTTGCCGCGAGCGCAAGGCCAAGCCGCGACGGCTTTGAAGGTCGCTCGTGCAACGCGAAAGCGATGGCCACCAGTGCGAGAGCACCCACCAACAGTGCGAACGCAGCAATAGGGGACAAGGTCATTGTCATCGCTCCTGCTTTTGAGTTACGGCACGATGGTATGGTCGCTGGGTAAGGACGCAACAATGCGGGTCAGGCCGAGCCGCCGGGGGGACTGAGCGACGTGATGGCCATTGCCGCCGGGGGCGGATCACAGTGTGGATCACAGTGTGGCATTGCGGGGCAACGGGACGGTTGTCGGGTGGGATCGCACCTCTGCGGTCACGCCAACCGCTCCTGCAGGCTTGAGCGACGGCATGGCGACCGCCGCGGGGCGGTATCGAAGTCTGGCATTGGTCCACGCCGGCTCGTCGGTCTTTCGGATCACGCGGGTGGTCCGGGTTTCAGAGCCCCGGCAGATTCGGCTCGAATGGCCGAGTGTGGAGGGCCACGCCTACGCAATCGAGCGGGGCCCCGAGGGTGTACTGGGACCGTTCCTGCCGGTGGCCACGGGGATCGCGGCCACCCTGCCGGTGAACATGTACGCGGAGACGATCGTACCCGGTTCGACTTTCGTGGGCCGAAGCTGCTGGTTCGATTGGTGGTAGTCGAAGCGAAGCGGGAAAGATGCCGCAGCCGGCGGACAGGCGACTCGTGTCGGCTGCCTCGGCTGCTGAGCCGTCTGTCGGGTCTCGTCACCTAGTCGGACTCGGTCTTGGAATCGTGGGACGGCTGCGCTGCGCCGTCTGTTTCGTCGGCGGGACTCGGGGATTGCGTCGGAGCGGCGGGATCCGCGGTGGGGGCTGAGTGGGAAGTGGCGGGGCCGACGAGCACCACGCATTCGCCGCGCAGCGGGCGAGTGCGCAACTGCTCCAGCAATTGGGCCGGACTGCCGCGCAGGAATTGCTCAAACTTTTTGGTCAGTTCCCGTGCCACGACGACCGGGCGGTCCGGGTAAATCGTGGCCAGCGCCTCGAGGAGTCGTTCGATTCGGTGAGGGGATTCGTAGAACACCAGGGTGCCGGGCACGGACCGGAGGCTTTCCAAACGGTGGAGGCGGGCTCCGGTCTTGTGCGGGAGGAAGCCGAGAAAATGGAACTCATGCGTGGGAAGTCCGCTGGCGGTCAGCGCTGCGACGAGGGCGCACGGCCCGGGCACGGGTTCGACGCGCAGTCCGGCCTCGAGGACGGCGCGCACCACGCGTTCGCCGGGATCGCTGATACCGGGTGAGCCGGCATCGGTGACGAGGGCGACGGTGGCACCCTGACGGAGGCGCTCGACCAGGGAAGAGGCGCGTCGGGCTTCGTTGTGTGCGTGACAGCTGAGGATGGGTTTCTGGATCTGGAAGTGGCGCAGCAACTGGAGGGTGCGGCGAGTGTCCTCGGCGGCGACCAGATCGCACTGGCGCAGGACACGCAGGGCGCGGAGGGTGATGTCCTCGAGGTTCCCGATGGGTGTCGCCACCAGGTAGAGGGTTCCCGGGGTCAGCGGAGGTGCGGCATCGGCTTCCATGGCGGGTTGGGAAGGGGACCGTGCCAAGCGGGCGGGTTGGCCGACGCACCGGACGGCCCGCGCTTACGGCGCGCCAAGGAGTCGACCGCGGGATTCGAACGGGCGCGGCGCGATCCGTGGTCAACGGGTGGCGGCGGGTTCCTGCGCGGCATTGTTCCCGGGCGCGCGGGTTTTGCGTTCCTGTTTTTCGCGCCAGAGTTGTTCTTCGTGGTTGAATTCGCGTTCGGCACGGCGGACGCCGGGCAGGCGCAGGCGTTCCTCGGTGGACAGCTTGGCGGCCTCTTCGGGGTCCATGAGCACGATGGGGCGCATCAGGACCATGAGTTCGCTGCGGTCGCGTGACCGGTCATTGCTGCGGAACAGGTAACCGAGCAGGGGAATGTCCTTCAGCAGGGGCACGCCGGCGTGCGATTCGGAGCCGGCCGATCGGATGTAGCCCCCCAGCAGGACGCTTTCGCCGTTGCGGACGGCGACTTCGGCGGAGAGGGTGCGGCTGCGGGTTTTGGGCACTTTGCCGCCGCCGGCGATTTCGACCTCGTCGCCGAGTTCATCGATGGCCTGGTCGATCTGCATCAGCACCAGGCCGTCGGCGTTGATGAAGGGGGTGACGGAAAGCTGGATGCCCACGCGCAACTGTTGGTAGCTGGCGGCCGGGCCGGTGCCGAAGCCGCCGTAGTACGTGCTGGTGATGTAGGGCACGGTTTCGCCCACGAAGAAGGTGGCGGGCTTGGCATGGGAGGTGAGGATGCGGGGTTTCTGGATGACGCGGGCGGTGCCGTCGCTGGCGGCGGCCTGGAGGGTGACGTAGAAGCTGTCGTCGATGCGGGTGAAGTAGCGCAGGCCGGTGCCCAGGAGGTCGGCGGTCAGGTTGGTGCCGGTACCGGAGAAGTTGAAGACCTGATTGGCGTTGAGGCCGCCGGCGCCGAGGATGTTGTTGCCGCCGAGCTGGCGCGTCGTTTGCAGTCCGGAGATTCCGAGGTTCCACTTGTTGTTGAGGGAGACGTCCAGAATGGTGGTTTCGATGAGGACCTGCGGCAGGATGACATCGAGCTTGGAGATGATGTCCTTGATCATGGCCATGTCCTCTTTGGTGGCGTAAACGAGCAGGGCGTTGGCGCGTTCGTCGGCAATGATCTTGGTCTGGCCGAGGATCTGGATTTCGCCGCTGGCCACGGCGGAGGCGCGTCGGACGATTTGCTGGAGCCGTTCGCTGAAGCTGGCCTGGGGATTGGGCTGGCCGGGGGTGGTCCCGGGCTGAAGCGTGCCGGGCTGGCCGGGCAGGCCCATGGTTCCGGGACGTTGCAGGCCGGTGGCGGGGGTGCGCGTGGTGGCGCCGCGGGCGCCGACGCTGGTGGGGCCGCCGCCGGCACTGAGGCTGTTGAGGGCCGCGGCGATGTCGGAGGCCATTGCGTATTTGATGGGAATGACCTCGGAGATGTACTCGGAGGGAACGGACACGTCGATTTCCCGGATGAGCTCCAGCATGCGTTTGACGTTCTCGGCGTTGTCCCGAAGCACCAGGATCTGGTTGCTGTCGATGGGCAGGATCCCGTTGGGCACTTTGGCGAAGGGGGTGAGGACCTGGACCAACTCGCTGGGTTTGGCGTACTTGAGCTGGACGATGTGGGTGACGTACGAGCCCAGTTCGGGCAGGGCCTCGGCGTCGAGCCGCTGGAGGGGTGCGCCTTCTTGATTGGCCTGGGCGGAGGGCACGGCTTTTACGAATTTATCGCCCACGGGGATCATGGAGATGCCGTTCATGGCCAGGACGCTGTCGAGGGCCTGGATGAACTCGCGTCGGGTCAAATCGGTTTCGGTCCGCAGTTTGATGGGTGGGGCGGCCAGGTTGGCGGGTCGGAGAATGGTGCGGCCGGTGAGTTTGGCGTAGTACTCGAAGACCTGCTCGAGGTCGGCGCCGCCGGCGCCCACCCAGTCGATGGTGCCGGCCGGGATGGTATCGTCGGGGGGCTGGGCGGGCGGCGCGTTGGTGATGATTTGGACAGCGGCGGCGGAACCGGGCAGCGCAGGGAGTGCTGCGGGGTTGGGGCCGGCGGGGGTTGGGACGGGCA
>JAOADM010000018.1:6020-31629 GCA_026417315.1 Limisphaera sp. | reverse complement strand
GAGATGTGTATAAGAGACAGCTTCATGAAAGATCCCACCGGCCGCGACGCCGACAACATTGCCTTCGGCAGCGTGCTGTCCAACGACAAGCATGCCGGCCGCAGGTTCGACTACCTGATCGCCAATCCCCCCTACGGCAAGGACTGGAAGGGCGACGAAGAGGCGGTGCGAGCCGAGCACGAGCGCGGCACCAGTGGCCGGTTCGGACCGGGGCTGCCGCGCATCAGCGACGGGCAGTTGCTCTTCCTGCTCCACATGCTCTCGCACATGAAGGAGCCCAGGGAAGGCGGCTCCCGCATGGCCATCATTATGAACGGCTCGCCGCTTTTTACCGGCGACGCCGGCAGCGGCGAAAGCGAGATCCGCCGCTACATCCTCGAGCACGATCTGCTCGAAGCGATCATCGCGCTCCCTGAACAACTCTTCTACAACACGGGCATCGCCACCTACATCTGGGTCCTGACCAACCGCAAAAGACCCGAGCGCCAGGGCAAAGTGCAGCTCATCGATGCCTCGTCCTTTTGGGTCCCGATGCGCAAAAGCCTCGGGGACAAGCGCCGCGAGATTCCCCCGGAGAAGGCATGGGACATCGTCAAAATCCTCAAGGACTTCAAAGACGGGGACACCCGGATCGTCGAGAAAGACGGAAAACGGGAAGAGGTGGTCGTGAGCAAAATCTTTCCCACGACGCACTTCGGTTATCGGAAGATCACCGTGGAACGCCCTTTGCGCCTGAATTTCCGGGCCTCGGGCGAACGCATCGCCCGGCTGGAAGAGGAGCGGGCCTTCCAGGCCCTGGCCGAATCGAAGAGGAAAGGGGCCGCGGGCGAGAAGGAACGCGCCCAGGGCCGCGCCGAGCAGGAGCGGATCCGCGCACTGCTGCGCTCTCTGCCGGACACACTGTTCAAGGATCGCGCTGAATTCGAGCAACGGCTCGAGGCGCAAGCACGCAAGGCAGGCATCAAGCTCGCCGCACCGGTGAAGAAGGCGATTCTCTCGGCGCTTTCCGAGCGGGACGAGACCGCCGAAATCTGCCGCGACAAGGACGGCAATCCCGAGCCCGACCCGGAATTGCGCGATACCGAGAGCGTGCCGTTGCCGGCCGGCGACGACCCTGCAGATGCGCAGGGAATCCCGAAAAGCGTGCGGGAGTTCTTCGCACGCGAGGTCAAGCCCCACGTACCCGACGCCTGGATCGACACCGGCAAACGCGACCCCAGGGACGGCAAGGTGGGCCTGGTGGGCTACGAGATCAACTTCAACCGCTACTTCTATCGCTACACCCCACCCCGGCCACTCGAAGAAATCGAGGCCGAGATCCGCGCCATCGAGGTGGAAATCGTCAAGATGCTGGCGGAGGTCACGGGCGAACGGCGAGGAAGTGCGCTGAATCGCTAGCCCGCGGAACCAGCGGTGGTGGGGCCCGGGCATTCAACTGAACGTCGGCACTTGCGCGCAAAAGCCGACGTTCGCTATACTTCGGCCATGGCTGGGCACCGACCAGAAGCCGCCCGCCTTCTCGGAGAAGGCCTCGGCGCTTTCTTCCGCTATCGGGACGCCGCACGGCTGGGCCTTTCCGCCTATAGTCTGCAGCGCCTCGTGGCAAGAGGAGAGGTCGAAAAAATTGGCCCGGGTCTCTACCGTCTGGCCGAGGCGGAGCCAAGCGAGATGGAGACGATTGCCATGGTCGCCGCGACGGTACCCGCTGGGATCATTTGCCTTCTCTCCGCTCTGCGAATCCATGGCATCGGCACCCAGGCACCCCACGAGGTCTGGCTGGGCATGGACCGCAAGGCCCGCAAGCCTGTGCGCCTGCCGGCTCGGGTCCGCATCGTACGCTTTTCCGGTCCCATGTTGACCTACGGCGTCAAGACGCAGCGCGTGCTCGGCGTTCCCGTGCGGGTCACCTCTCCGGCGCGCACGGTGGTGGACTGCTTTCGTTACCGCAACAAGATCGGGCTCGATGTGGCCATCGAGGCGCTGCGCGAATCCCTGCGCTCCCGCCTCGTGACCGCGGATGAGATCCTCCGCACCGCCGACGTGTGCCGGGCGCGTACAGTGGTCCGGCCGTATCTGGAGGCGATGGCACCATGACGAACCGGAATCCGACCAACATGGCCGCCTCGGTCCGCGCGAGGCTGATGAACCGAAGCAGGGAAACAGGCGAGGATTTCCAGTTCCTGCTTCAACGCTACGCCGCCGAACGCCTGCTGTATCGGCTCGGCGTCTCGCCCTACCGCGAGCGGTTCGTCCTCAAAGGCGCCATGTTGTTCGCCCTGTGGGGCGGGCCGGTTTATCGCGCCACGCGCGACCTCGACTTCACCGCATACGGCGAGTCCAGCGAGCAAGCCGTCCGTCAATGCTTTCACGAGATCTGCACCCAGCCGGTCGGGAATGACGGCCTCGAATTCGACCCCGCGACGATCCGCGTCGAGCCGATTTTGGACGAGGCCGAGTACAACGGTCTGCGGGTCCAACTCGAAGCACGGCTGGGCAGTGCCCGGATTGCCGTGCGGGTGGACGTGGGCTTCGGTAACGCCATCGAGCCTCCGGCCCGCGACGAGCAGTACCCGACCTTGCTGGAGAACCCCGCGCCGAGGATTCGGGCCTACCCGGTCGAAGCAGTGGTCGCAGAGAAGCTCCACGCGGTTCATCGCTTTGGCGAGACGAATAGCAGGTTGAAGGACTTCTACGACCTGTACATGCTGTCGCAACAGTTCGACTTCGACGCGGATCGCCTGGGTCGAGCCATCGACGCAACCTTTGCACGGCGGGCGACTGCGATCGACGCCATCCTGCCAGCAGGCCTCTCTCCCCGCTTTTTTGCGGACGACGCGCGGGCTAACCAATGGCGGGCGTACCTGTCGCGGAACCGCCTTTCAGGTGTTCCCGCCGACTTCCAAGCGGTCGGTGAACGCCTTCGCGCTTTTCTGGGGCCGATCTGGGAGGCTCTTGCCAACGGCTCGCCGGCCGACGGCACTTGGCAGCGCGGGAACGGTTGGAGCTTTGGCGAAGCCGTCGTCAGCCCCGGGACCGCCGCTCGTCGGATCGCCGCGATGGCTGCGCCCGTGACCGCGCCTGACGTCAGCGGCACGGACGGCCCTCCCTCGCCTCCGCCGCCCGCGGCCGAATTGTCATCCAAAGGCCGCCTTGGTCGCTTCAAACCCTATCCCGCCTACAAGGACTCCGGCGTCGCGTGGCTGGGAGAGATTCCGGCGCATTGGGAGGTGAAGCGGCTGAAGTTCGCTGCCGAGTTGAATCCATCATCGATCGACCTGCGCAGACTCTCGCCGGACGCCGAAGTGTCATTCGTGCCGATGGAAGCTGTCGGCGAGTATGGCGGTCTCGACCTGTCTAGAACCAAACTGCTCAGCGAAGTAGCCTCCGGCTACACATACTTCGCGGATGGGGATATCGTCATCGCCAAGATCACACCGTGCTTCGAAAACGGCAAAGGCGCTTTGGCCGCTGGGCTCACCAACGGGGTCGCATTCGGGACCACTGAACTGCACGTGCTGCGGGCTCTCGACGCGACGGACCGCAAGTACTTGTTCTACGCTACGCTCTCTGATGCCTTTAGACGGCTTGGCGAGGCAGAGATGTACGGGTCAGGCGGCCAGAAGCGTGTCCCCGAGGCGTTCGTCGAGAATTTGAAACACCCCGTTCCCCCCGAGCCTGAACAGCGCGCCATCGCCGCCTTCCTAGACCGGGAGACGGCGAAGATCGATGAGCTGGTGGCGAAGAAAGAGCGGCTGATCGAGCTGCTGCAGGAGAAACGCACCGCCCTCATCACCCGCGCCGTCACCAAGGGCCTCGACCCGACCGTCCCCATGAAGGACTCCGGCGTCGAGTGGCTGGGGGAGATCCCGGCGCATTGGGAGGTGAAGCGCCTGAAGACGTTCGCCTCGGTTCAACTGAGCAACGTCGACAAGAAGTCGGTCGAGGGCGAGGAAAATGTCAGACTCTGCAACTACACCGATGTCTACTACCACGAGCGGATTACGCCTGAGCTTGACTTCATGGCGGCAACCGCGACACGCGAGCAGGTTCGCCGCTTCCGCTTGCGCGCTGGAGACGTGCTAATCACCAAAGATTCCGAATCGTGGACAGACATCGCTGTGCCCGCAGTGGTCGTCGAGGACTTGCCGGAGGTACTATGCGGCTATCACTTGGCACACATCCGGCCGAGTTCTGACTGTGTCGGTGCATTTCTGAGCCGCGCATTCTCTGCGATCGGGCCACGAGACCAATTTCACGTTGCTGCCAACGGGATCACGCGATTCGGACTGAGCAGGGATGCGATTCAGAGCGGTGTGTTCGCGATGCCCCCGTTGCCTGAACAACGCGCCATCGCCGCCTTCCTCGACCGGGAGACGCGGAAGATCGATGCGCTCATCGCGAAGGTCCGCGACGCCATCGAGCTGCTGAAAGAGTACCGAACCGCCCTCATCTCCGCCGCGGTGACGGGCAAGATCGACGTGCGCGAGGAGGTCGCATGAGCCCGGACATCTCCGAACGCAGTTTCGAGGAAGCGATCGAGCAGGCGCTGCTCGAAGGCGGGCCGGATGCACCGCCGCGGACCGGGCCGATGGCCGCCAGGGAAGAACCGCTTCCGTCCGGAGCCCACCTGCCCGGCGGCTACCACCGACGCCGCCCGGAAGACTACGACCGCGCATTGTGCCTCCTCCCCCGCGATGTGGTGGACTTCGTCCTCGCCACCCAGCCCAGGGAATGGCAAAGGCTCAAGGCCCATTACGGCCACGAGGTCGAGTGCCGTTTCCTCCGACGTCTGAGCTCCGAAATCGAATCCCGCGGCGCCCTCGACGTGCTGCGCCAGGGTATCAAGGACTCCGGGTGCCGGTTCCGCCTCGCGTTCTTCCGTCCGGCCAGCGGCTTGAACAAGGAAATCCAGCGGCTCTATCGGGCGAACATCTTTTCGGTGGTCCGACAGCTCCGCTACAGCGACCAGCACGAAAAGAGCCTGGACCTGGTCCTGTTCCTGAACGGCATCCCGATCTTCACGGCCGAACTCAAAACCCCGCTCACCGGGCAGACGGTGGAAGACGCCATCCACCAGTACAAAACCGACCGCGACCCGCGCGAGCCGCTGTTCCGCTACGGCCGCTGCCTCGCCCACTTCGCGGTGGACCCGGACCTCGTGTACGTCACCACACATCTGGAAGGGGTCAAGACCCGGTTTTTGCCGTTCAACCAGGGCCGTTTCGGCGGGGCCGGGAATCCCCCCGTACCGCCGACCCGATCCGGCTACGCCACTTCGTATCTGTGGGAAGAGACCTGGGCACGGGACAGCGTGCTCGATCTCATTCGCCAGTTCATTCACGAAGTCGAGGAACAGGACGAGAACGGGCGCAAGAACGGGCGTCGCCATCTCATCTTTCCGCGCTATCACCAGCTCGAAAGCGTGCGAAAACTGGTCGCCGATGCGCGAGCGCGCGGCCCCGGGCAGCGCTACCTGATCCAGCACTCGGCCGGCAGCGGCAAGAGCTTTACCATCGCCTGGCTCGCCCATCAACTGGCCACGCTGCATGATGCACAGGACCGGCGCGTATTCGATTCCATCGTGGTGGTCACCGACCGCCGGGTCCTCGATCGCCAGCTCCAGCGCACCATGAAACAGTTCGAGCAGGTGCTGGGGGTGGTGGAGAACATCGACACCACCTCGCGCCAGCTCAAGGAAGCGCTGGAAGCGGGCAAGACCATCATCGTCACCACGCTGCAAAAGTTCCCCGTCATCGTGAACGAGATCCGGGCCCTGCCCGGGCAACGGTTCGCCGTGATCGTGGACGAGGCGCACTCTTCCCAGTCGGGGGAGCAGACGAAGAGCCTCAAGGCCGTGCTGGCGGCGACGACCCTCGAGGAGGCGGAACAAGCGGAGGCCGAAGCCAAAACCCCTGACGAAGAGATCGAAGACCGGGTCCTCGCAGAAATGGCGGCGCGCGGAAGGCTGCCGAACGTCTCGTTCTTCGCCTTTACGGCCACGCCCAAGCCCCGAACGCTGGAACTCTTCGGCCGGCGGCGCCCGGACGGAACATTCGAGCCCTTCCACCTCTACAGCATGCGGCAGGCGATCGAGGAAGGGTTCATTCTCGATGTGTTGGCCAACTACACGACCTACAAGACCTACTGGCGCCTCCTCAAGAAGATCGAGGACGACCCGCGCTACGACAAGCGCAAGGCCCAATCCCTCCTCAAGTCCTTTGTGGAGCTGCATCCCCATGCGATCCACGAGAAGGTGCGAATCTGCGTCGAACATTTCGCCGCGCAGGTGCAGAACGAGATCGGCGGCAGGGCCAAGGCGATGATCGTGACCCGCTCCCGGCTCCACGCCGTGCGCTACAAGCTGGCGATGGACAAATATCTCGCCGAGCGCGGGTACCCCTTCCGGGCGCTGGTGGCATTTTCCGGGACGGTCGTGGATGGCGGACAATCGTACACCGAAGCGGGGATGAACGGCTTCCCCGAGGCCCAGACGGCGCGGATGTTCGAACGGCCCGAATACCGCTTCCTGATCGTGGCCAACAAATTCCAGACCGGCTTCGACCAGCCGCTGCTCCACACCATGTACGTGGACAAAAAACTCGGCGGCGTGAACGCGGTACAGACACTTTCGCGCCTCAACCGCACCCACCCGGAGAAGAAGAGCACGATGGTGCTCGATTTCGCCAACGAGGCGGACGAGATCAAGGCCGCCTTCGAGCCCTACTATGAGACCACGCTGCTTTCCGAGGGAACCGATCCGAACCTGCTTTACGAGCTGGAGCAGCGCCTCCGGAATTTTGGCGTGTACAGCCAGCAGGACGTGAACGCGTTCGCCAGAGTCTATTTCGACCGGACCGCCACCCAGGACCGCGTGTACAAGGTTCTCCAGCCGGTCGCAGCCAGGTTTGGTGAGCTGGCGCGCGAAGAGCAGCACGACTTCCGCGGGCAGCTCGGGGATTACGTCCGCTTGTACGCCTTTCTGTCGCAGGTCATCAGCTTCACAGACCCCGACCTGGAGAAGCTTTACCAGTTTGCCCGACACCTTCGGCGTCTCCTGCCGGCCGACCGGGAGGCACTCCCCTGTGAGATCCAGCAGAACATCGACATGGAGTCCTTCCGGATCCAGCAAACCTTCCGGGGCAGGATCGGCCTTGACCGCAAGGCCGGGGTGCTCGAACCCCAAAGCACCAAGGGCCCCTACGGTGTGCTTCCGGAGGAGCTGGAACCCTTGTCCCGCATCATCGCGGAACTGAACGAACGCTTCGGGTTGAATCTCGGCCCTGAACATCGGCTGACGCTCAGCCAGATGATGGAAAAGCTCCACAACGATCCGGCGCTGGACGCGGCCGCACGGGTGAATACGCGGGAAAACGTGCGGTTGACCTTCGACCAAAAGGTGGAGCGTGTGATTCAGGAGATCGTCGAGACAAACTTCGAGCTCTACAAGCGCATTACGGACGACCCGGCCTTCGGGGAGGCCATCAAGAACCTGTTGTTCGACCAGTATTTGCGGAAACACCGGCAGGTCGAGGAGCTCCTCCGGCAGAGGGAATCCAAGACCCTCGAGTTCAAAGCGACGCTCCGGTTCAACATGAAAGAGAAGCGCAATGACGACCCCCGTGTGACCCATGCGGTACTCAAAAGTATCGCTGCATTTTTGAACACCGAGGGTGGGGACCTCCTGATCGGGGTGGCGGATGACCGCACCGTGGTCGGCATTGAGTTGGATGGTTTCGAGAATGATGACCGGTTCCTGTTGCACCTTGCCCAGGTCGTGCGTAACGGACTCGGAGATCGCGCCAGCACCTGCATCGATCCCCGAACCCAGGTCGTCGAGGGCAAAACGGTGTGTCTGGTCAGTTGTCAGCGCAGCCCGGAGCCGGTGTTCCTGAAGTGGAAGAGAATGGAGCGAAGTCCGGAAGGGGACTTTTACGTCCGAAGCGGGCCGAGCAGCGTTTGTCTGCCTCCCGAAAGCGCCCGGGAGTACATCCGAACGCGCTTTCCCGCCCGGCAGACCCTCGGGAGGGGACCATCTCCTCCGGTACAGCCGGTTAAGCCCCTCTGGACCTCGGACACCCGCAGGCGGGATCACTGAGAACGTTGGGACCCCACTGCCGCCAAGAGTCGGCGCGCTTTACCACCCGGGCGGGGGGATTACACTCGAGCCCATGACAAGCTTCGCCGAACACCCGCTGCTGGCGGGACTTGAACCCGCGGCGGTCCAGCAACTCCTGGCCGCGGGCCGGGAACGGCGTTTGCCGGCGGGCACCACGCTGCTGCGAGAAGGCGATCCCGGCGACGGGCTCTACATCCTCCAGGAGGGCACCGTGGAGATCAGCCTGCCGGGAGCCAGCCCCGGGGCCCGCATGCTGGCCAAGCTGGGGCCCGGCGCCGTCTTCGGCGAGATGGCCATCCTCGAGGAAAAACCGCGCTCGGCTGCGGCCGTGGCCCGAACCGAAGTGAGGGTCTGGTTCGTGCCCCGCGAAGCCGTGCTCGGCGCGATCCGACAGAGTCCCGAACTGGGCCTGCGGTTGTTGCGGGAATTGAGCCGGCGGCTGCGCGAGTTCAACCGCGTGTATGTGGAGCAGACATTGCAAATGGAGCGACTGGCGTTGCTGGGGCGGTTCGCCCGCGGCATCATTCACGACCTGAAAAGTCCGCTGAACGTGATCCAACTGGCGGCCGAAATGGGCCTGCACCCCTCGGCTTCGGAAGAGCGACGGACCCAGGCACGCGAACGGATCCGGCGTCAGGTGGAACGCATCACGGATTCGATCAACGAGATTCTGCTGTTCACCGAGGGCGGGTCCGGTGCCGAGACGTTCGCCCCCACGCCCTACGGGCCGTTTTTGGAGTCGGTCCTGGAGGAGCTGGCGACGGAAACGACCCTGCGCGGCGTGTCCCTGGCGTACGCGGCCCGGACCTTTCCCCAGACGCCGGTGCGGCTGCAACCGCGGCGGTTGCGGCGGGTGCTGCAGAACCTGGTGCACAATGCGTGCGACGTGTTGGCGGCGGGTGGCCGGATCGAGGTGCGTGCCGCCCGCAGGGACGACCAGGTGGTCACCGAGGTGCGGGACAACGGACCGGGCATCGCCCCGGAGATTCGGGATCGTCTGTTCGAGCCCTTCGCCACGCATGGAAAGGCGCAGGGCACGGGTCTGGGATTGTCCATCTGCCGACGGATCGTGGAGGATCACGGGGGCGTCATCGAGGCCGAAAACGCGCCGGAGGGGGGCGCCGTGTTCCGGTTTTGGCTGCCGGTGTGGAAGGTGGGAGACAGCGCCGAGAAATCGGGGAGCTGAGACACACCGACTGAGAACGGCATCGATCGGCCCCTCGAACCAGATTCTCCCCTTCCCGATGGGGAAGCCCCCGGCAAGGGAGCGTTTCACCCGTTGCCGCTGGAGGACGGGGGCGGGGCGGCTGCAGGCGATTCCTGCGCGGCCGACCAGGTGCGATAGGAACCGGTCAGGTTGCGCACGCGGAAGCCGTGCTGGCTGAGCAAACGGGCGGCGAAGTACGAGCGCTGCCCGCTCTGGCAGGCGACGATGATTTCCCGGTCGCGCGGCAGTTCGTGGAGACGCTGGCGCAGTTGATGAAGCGGAATGTGCACCGAGCCGGGGAGGGCGCCCTGCTGTCGTTCGGCCTCGGTGCGGACGTCGAGGAGGAAGGTTCGGGCGGGATCGAGCCGGGGAATCTCGTGCCACTGGGCGTGCTGGACGAGTCCCTGGCGCACGTTTTGGGCGATCATGCCCGCGAGGTTGACCGGGTCCTTGGCGGAACCGAACGGAGGTGCGTAGGCCAGCTCCAGGTCGGCCAATTGATCCACCGTAAGACCCGCCTGCATGGCGGTGGCGAGCACGTCGATGCGTTTGTCCACGCCCTCGGGACCGACGGCCTGCGCGCCCAGGAGCCGTCCGGTGTGGGGATCGAAGAGGATCTTCATGGCGATGGGCTGGGCGCCGGGGTAGTAACCGGCGTGGGAGCCCGGATGCAAATGGATGGCCTCGCAGGGAAGACCGAGTCGGCGCAGCGTTTTTTCGTTGGCCCCGGTACAGGCCGCGGTGAGGCGGAACAGTCGCAGAATGGCGGTGCCCCAGGAGCCTTCGTAACGGGTCGGGCGACCGCAGATGTTGTCGGCGGCGATGCGCCCCTGTCGATTGGCGGGTCCGGCCAGTGGCAACAGGGTCCATTGGCCGGTCACACGGTCGCGCACTTCGATGGCATCGCCCACCGCCCAGATATGCGGATCGCTGGTCTGGAGATGTTCGTTGACGCGAATGCCCCCCAAGGTGCCCAACTCCAAACCGGCCTGGCGGGCCAGGGTGACTTCCGGGCGCACGCCCAAAGCCAAGATGACGAGGTCCGCCGGCAGTCGCGTGCCGCTGCGCAGACAGACCACGGACGCCTGAGCGGTGGCGGGGTCCGGGGGCTCTTCGAAGGCCGTGACCGGATCGTTGAGGTGAAGCGCCACGTCGTGCGCGCGCAGTTCCCGGTGCAGCCAGCCGGCCATTTCCGGGTCGAGCGGCGCCATGACCTGGGGCAGGGCCTCCACGACCGCCACAGCGAGCCCGCAGCGATGAAGTTGTTCGGCCATTTCGAGGCCGATGTAGCCGCCGCCGACCACCACGGCGCGTTGGCAGGACCGGGTGGTGATCCAGTGCCGGATTTGCTCGACGTCGGGCACGTTGCGCACGAAGAAGTGGCCGGGCCGGTCGAGCCCCGGCAGGGGCGGTCGGAGGGGCACCGAGCCCGGAGCCAGGATCAGAGCGTCATACGGTTCGACGCTCTGACGACCGGTGGTCAAATCCCGGGCAGTGACGGTGCGGGCCTGCCGATCGATGGCGACGACCTCGGTCTTGACGCGCACCTCGAGGCGAAACCGCTGCCACAGGCTGTCCGGAGTATGCAGGAGGAGGTCATCGCGTCGCGGGATTTCGCCCCCGACGAAGTAGGGCAGGCCGCAGTTGGCGAAGGAGACGTGGGGACCGCGTTCGAAAACGACGATTTGGGCGGACTCGTCGAGTCGGCGCAGACGGGCGGCCGCGCTGGCCCCGCCGGCCACGCCACCGACGATGAGGATGCGGCGCGCGCTCATGCCCGGGGACCCGACTCGGGGTGGATCTGTTTCCAGCGCTCGCGCAGGGCGGCGTGGAGGCGCTGACGGAACTCGACCGGCAGCTCGAACGGCTCGCCGTTCTTGTACAACGTGATGGTCTTGCGAATGTTGTCCACCACCACCTGGCACGGATTGCAGCCCGCCAGATGCTGCTCGAACTCCTTGCAGAGCCCGGGGTCCACCGTGCCGTCCACGTACTCGTTCAGGATTTGCAGCAGTTCTTCACATTTCATGACGCGTCCCCCGCCTTTGAGCCGGCGAACGGGCGAAAGTTACAAGCCCGCGACGGGCGCGCACAAGTCACGGAGCCACCCGGGCCCCGGGGCGATGCTCTGAGGCCGCCGCGGGCGCGGGCCGGGCAAACCCGAGCAACTGCGCAAAGTCCGGCAGCAATCGGTACTTTCGTGTCCACGGCGTGTACATAAAACCGCGCACGCCCGGAACCGGGCGGGCCGCGTCGAGCCAACCCTGCACGTCGCGCAGGTCGTCGGCGTCGTAATAACAGGCCACCAGTGTGGCGAAGCCCTCGCGGGCGAAAAACCGGAGACTTTCCGGGCGCGGTTCGCCACCCCAGACGGCCACGATCACGTCCCGGGGCAGATGCTTCCAGGAACCGGTAAAATCGCCCTGGACCAGGTAATAACCGGGTCGGGCGTTGTGGTGGGGGTCGAACATGTCGGACCAGAGATACACCTGCAGGTCGGGACGGTACCGGCGCAGGGCTGCGATGTGACGCCGGACGCAGTTCCCCAGCAGTCGGGCCATGTCGCTGCCCGCACAGGCGGCGCAGGTGCCGCCCATGCGGACTTCGTCCATGTTCAGGAACACGCGGCGCGGCTGGAGCCGTTCCACCAGGAGGCGCGCTTCGTGGTCGAGGATTTCATCCAACATGGGTTCCGCCATGCACACGGTGACCTGTGAGTCGTGGATGAGCAGGGAGTGATACCAGCTCACGCGCAAGCGGTCGCCATCGCGGATCCGGGTCTGGGACAGGAGCCGCAAGCCGGCAGGACTGGAATCGCCCCGCCACGGGTTGAAGTCGGGACAAACGAACGAGGCGTAGTCCCGGCCTTCTTCGTACAGGGTCTGTCCGTCCTCGCTTTGGACCACCACCGGTGTGCCGGGGCGGCGCAGGACATTGACGGGGCCGGCGTCTTCGATGGTCCAGTCGTCCAACCAGACGCGTCCTGATCGGCCGCCCCAGAGCCCGGCGTACAGCCGCACCCGGGTGTGCTGGAGGCTGTTGAACAGGAAGGTGATCTGGCGCCAGTCGGTCGTGGCCGGCAGCCCAAAAGTCCGTGGCGCCAGTTCCCGATCGCCCGCCAGCGCCAGGCAACGGAAAGCCGAAGCGGGCTCGAGATCCTGCGTCCTGACCCACAGGCGCACCCGGTAGCAGCGATACGGCTGCACGGTCACTTCCTGCATGACCCGACCGTGGCCGTGCGGGTTGGAACGAAAGTTCTCGAGTCGCAGGGAGGCGCGGCCGCTGTGAAAGACGTTGGTATCCGCGAAGCTGACCTCGCCCGGTTGATCATGAAAACCAAAGTGGGCGAAGCGATGGCCGTCGAAAATCTCGAACCCGCCGTTCCGCAGTTGCGGGGTGAAGTCGGGCACATACCGGGCTTCGGAACCGCGAACCTCGAACACGGCGTTGCTGACGGGCAGACCTTCCGCCAGATGCGGATTGTGCGCCAGGAATCCGCCACCGTAGCCGATCGAGAAGACGGCCGGAATCAGTTCGAGCCCGTTGGTTTTGCAGACCTGTTGAACCGCGGCCAGACGCTCGAAAAACGCGGGCGACCTGCGGCACAACGTGTCGAGACCAAAGGAGACGACCGCACCGTTGAAGCCGTGGCGTCCCGCGGTTTGCAGGACGGCTGCGACCTCTGCCACATCCGCGTCGCGTTCCAGATTCCACCCGAACACCCAGACAAACCGGTCCTCCCAAGGGGCCGCGCAGAGAACCAGGGGCAGAAGGGCGACAAATGGAGCCAGCAACCGACGGGTCTTCATGCAGGTACTTTGAGGGCCGGAAACGGGCCGGGCAAGTCCCGCACCTGTGTTTGATCCGACACGGGCCGGCGTCGCTGGATTCTGCCGCGGGGAGCGGGATCGAAACCGGGCGGTGGTGCGGATCGGGCAACAAGGTGGCCAGCAGCCTTTCAACGCATTTCGACGGTGGCCGGGGCGGCCAGGGGTCGGTCGCCGCACCCGTTGTCAGCCCTGATTTCATCCGGCCCGCGCGGCCGGAGCACTGCTGGTCCCGATTCCGGGGCCTTCGGGTTCCGGCGGGTCCCAGAGCAGTCCCAACTGCCGGCCGAGGCTCCGCAAATGTCGTGCGGCAGCTTCGTATTCCTCCGCCGTGGCCAGGTGCTCGAGCATGAGCGGAGGTCGATGGGGCAGTTGCGCCAACCGGCGCAGATACGTCGCGTAGTCCAACGCGCCCAGACCCGGCCGGACCTCTCGGAAGTGGAGGCTCATTTCGACCTCCCACGCAAGGTCCTTGGCGTGGCAACTCACAATCCAGGGTCCGAGCTTGTCGAAGCACTCCTGTAAGAGGTCGGTGTTGCGGTAAAACTTTTCCGGAGAGTTGACGAGGTTGCAGGGGTCCAGATGGATGGCAAAGGCGGGTCGGTCCACGGCACGGAGCAGTTGCAGGGCCGCGTCCGGCGTGTGCGGCCAGGCCCAGGCCATCATTTCATAGCAGAACCTGGCCCGGCGCGGTTTGACGGCATCGATAATCTTGCGCGCATTCTCCACGGCGGCCTCGAAGAAACGCTGCGAAAGGTTTTCCGGGTGGGGTCCGAACCAATGCGTGGCGCTGAACGAGCCGGCAATGTCCACACAGCACAGGGCACCGACCTCGTCGGCCAGCGCCAGGCCCTCGGTCACATACTGCAGGTTGCGCCTGCGTTCCTCGGGATCGGCGGCCAACAGGTTCACCCAACGGCCCACCTCGGCAATGACCACCCGGTGACGCGCGAATGCCCCGGC
This sequence comes from Limisphaera sp., assembly GCA_026417315.1. GTDB lineage: Bacteria > Verrucomicrobiota > Verrucomicrobiia > Limisphaerales > Limisphaeraceae > Limisphaera. The sequence continues at coordinate 17,516 of JAOADM010000018.1, read as the reverse complement.
CACCGCACGGATCCGATCCGTGTCCGTGAGGCGAACCTCCGGACAATACGCCGCGCCGTAACCCAGTTGGCGGTGACGCTGTGCCAGCGCCTCGGGATCCTCGGGTCCCTGGAAGACAGGTCCGCCCATGCGCAAGGGATGAAAAACGGCCGGAGTCGAGCGGCGGGACCCCGAACGAATGCTGGTACAGCCGGCCAGGCAGGCCCCGGCAAGCCCGAGGACCGCCCCCCGCAGAAAGGCGCGACGCGGCATTTTCACGGGCCTCAGGGGATGGCCGCAGGGCCTTCGATGCAAGCTTGAAAGGTAATTCGCTCCCTCCATGAAAAAACGATGGCGGGACCCTGGCGCCCCGATCCGCCAGCCCGGGGCAACACCTGGGAAATCCGTTCCCCAAACCCGCCGCGCCCCGAAGGGGGGCCAACCCGATGCCCCCTCGCCAGGGCGGGCCGTGCCCAACAGATTCCACCCCTTCAGGGCGCGGTGCGTTTTGCGGCCCGCCCCAGGGGCGCTGCCCGGGGCTGACGAACGGTTGCGCCTTCGGCGCGTTACGTGTCCGCCCCAACGGGGCGGCGATTCGCCAGTCCAGGGCAACGCCCTGGGCAGGCACCCGAAACGGATTCATCCCGCCCTGAAGGGGCGGAACTCGGGGTGGAAATGCCCGCGCACTGGGCGCATGGAGTTGCGCCCTTTGAGGACCCGACGAGGTTTGGCTGCCGAGATTCCTTGCCGTTGCCTCGGGCTACTGAGTTCGTCTTCGAGGCAAGGATGAGGCCCCGGGATCTGTGGAAAGCGGAGGGCGCAAATTGCTCATGCACCCCGAACTCAAAGGTCCCCACGGAATGCCATGGTCCCTCGGCTTTCCCGCGCCCCCAACGCCCCAGACGCCCCCGCTCTCGCGACGTCCAACGGCTGAAATGCGCCGTTCTGGGCGGCGAGGTCAATTCCTTCCTTGTCAGTGTGCCGGCCCGGGTCTATGCACTTGATGGGACGGGAATGAGCGAAACCCTGGTCATAGTGCCCACGTACAACGAGCGGGAGAATCTCCCCCGCATCGCCCAGCGCCTTTTGGACCTGCCTGTCAAGGTGGAGCTCTTGGTGGTGGACGACAATTCTCCCGACGGCACCGGCCAGGTGGCCGACGAACTGGCGGCCCGGCATCCGGAGATTCACGTGCTGCACCGGCAGGAGAAGTCGGGTCTGGGGCGGGCCTATATTGCCGGCTTCAAATGGGCCCTGGCACGGTCGTACGAGTTCATCTTCGAGATGGACGGCGATTTCTCGCACAATCCCGATGACATCCCGCGCTTTCTGGCAGCGGCCGCGGATGCGGATTTGGTCCTCGGGTCCCGGTACCTGGGCGGGATTCGCGTGATCAACTGGCCGCTGAGCCGGCTGATGCTCAGCAAGGCGGCCGCAAAGTATGTGCAAATCATCACTGGCATGCCGTTCACGGATCCCACCGGTGGGTACAAGTGCTTTCGAAGACACGCGTTGGAAGCGCTGGACCTGGATGCTGTCAAATCCAACGGATACAGCTTTCAGATCGAGCTGACGCACAAACTGTGGCGGCAGGGGATGCGCATCGTGGAGATTCCCATCATCTTTACCGAACGCTTGCAGGGGCATTCGAAGATGACCGGCCACATCATCCGCGAGGCGTTCTTCATGGTGTGGCGGCTCTGGTTGCAGAACGGGATGCGTCGGCGCCCGCGGGTTCCCACAAGAACGGCCCCCCTGCCGGCTCGGCCGGCCCCCGTGCCGCATCCGCCCCCGGCCCCGCCACCGGTGTGAGTGCGCGTGCCGGGCTCCCGGGCCAGGGTCCGGCCCCTCCCTCCGAAAGCGCTTCCGGCACAATCGGGCGGACGGCGAGACACTGACGGAGGCGCAATTCCCCTACCGCACTGGCGTTGGGTTGGTGGGAGCCGACTCGCCCGAAGCCTCGGGCAATCGCTCCAACTGCGCGCGCGCCTCCGGATAGTCCGGTCGCAGGCGCAGCGCTTCCATAAGATGTTGTCGAGCCAGGGCCACCCGGCCGCGACGCAGATGCAGTTGGGCCAGGTTGAAATGGGTCTCGGGGTTGCGCGGCTGCAGCGCCAGGGCCCGCCCGTAGGCCTGTTCGGCCTCCTCCCAACGGCCGGTCTCCAACAGCACGTTGCCGAGGTTGTTGCATGCCTGCGGATCGTGCGGATCCAGCGCCAGGGCCTGGCGGAAGGCCTGTTCCGCCTCGGCCCATCGACCCATGGCCGCCAGCGCATTGCCCAGGTTGTTGTAGGACGGTCCGTGGCGCGGGCGCAGCCGGATCGCCTCCTGCAGGTACGGCAGGGCTTCTTCCAACCGACCCTGCATCCCGAGGGCCACGCCCAGATTGTTGTGCGTGTCTGCATAACGCGGGTCCACTGCCAGCGCCCGCCGATAGACCGCCATCGCTTCCTGCCATCGCCCCACCGCCGCCAGTGCGTTGCCGTAATTGTTGAGCGCCCCCACGTGTGTGGGCCGCAGCCGCAGCGCCGCTTCCAACCACGGGATCGCCTCCGCCGGCCGACCCGACTCCGCCAGCGCATGGCCCAGGTTGTTCAACGCGTCAAAATAGTCGCGTCGAATCGCCAGCGCGGCCCGATACTGCTCCATCGCCTCGTCCCATCGCCCCTGCCTGACCAGATAAAATCCGAGGTTGTTGTGGGCCAGATAGTTGTCCCGGGTCACCGCAAGCGTGCGGCGGAACAACGTCTCGCTCGTGCGCCAGAAACCGATCTGTCGCCACGTCAATCCCGCCCAGATCGCCAGAATCAATCCCACTGCCGCCCGGATCCACAAACCCCGCCGCTCCGACCGCTGGAACCATCGCGCCCAGGCCCCGGCCAGCGCGAGGCCAAGCCCCACCGACGGCAAGTAGGTGTAACGATCGGCCATGGACTGAATGCCCACTTGCACCAGACCGATCACCGGCACCAGGGTGCCGAAAAACCAGCATCCTCCCACCCACAGATACGGCGCTTCCCTTCGGCGGAACCACGTCCACACCACCAGCCCGGCGATGAACACCGTACAGGCAAGCACGGTCGCCACCGACCAATACCCCGGATGCGGATAAAGCACCGCCAAATCCAAGGGCCACAGCGTCTTGAGGAGGTACCGCGCATACGAGACCGGCACGTTCGCCCACCGCGCGTCCCACGGCAACGCGTCCACCGGAGCGACCGCGCCTCCGGCCTGTTGCACGCGATACGTCACGACGCAGGAAATCGCGGCCAGCAGAAAGAACGGCAGCTTCTCGAGGACCAGCCGCGCCCACACCCGCCAGGGCACAAGGCCCGTCCCGGAACCGAGCGCGCCCGAAACGGAAGATTGCGGGTTTGCCGCTCCCGCCATGCCGGCCGTGCGCCGCAAGGGCCAGGCATCCAGCAGCAACATGACAAACGGCAGGCTGACGAGCATCGGCTTGCTCATCAACCCCGCCGCATAACTCAGCCAGGCCGCCCCGTATGCGGTCCAGCGACGATACGGATCGTTCGCCCGGACAAAGCTCGTGTATGCCCATAACGTCAAAAGCCCAAAGAACAGGCTCAACACATCCTTCCGCTCGGAAACCCACGCCACGGATTCCACCCGCAGGGGGTGCCACGCAAAAGCCAGGGCGCCCACAAAAGCCGCCCCGGGATGACCAATCCACCGAAGCAACAACGCGAACACCAACCCGGCATTCACCGCGTGCAGGATCATGCTGGTGGCGTGATGACCGGCCGGGCGCAGCCCATACAGCTGCACATCGGTCATGTGCGACAACCACGTCAGCGGATGCCAGTTGCTGGCATGGCCCGTGGTGAAGGCCCACCGAACAGCCGGCCAGTCGAGTCCCTTCTGCACCTGCTCGTTGGCCGTGACATAGTCCCCGTCATCGTAATCCACGAAATCGCAGGTCAGGACCCGACTGAACAACGCCGCGGTCAAAGCCGCCACGACCCACGCCCGTGCATACCCCGGACGCGGGTGGACCCCGGATGGATTGGGTTTTCCGGGCATGCCCACGCGAAACGGACCTCGGTTCTGCCTTGGGATGACGACGCTCAGACGTAACTGAACAGGCCCGCCCGGCAAAGCGGAAAACTTTCCCGGGGCCCCGTCGTGTCCGACCGGGTTCGGAGCCGCAAAGACAGCCCCCGGCCGCACTCCGGCCGGCCCGCGGGAGTTGCAGGCCCGGGACCGGGCCATCCATCGGCTGTCGAGGCGATTTGCGCCCCTTTGCCCGCCCCCGCCCGCCTCCAGGATTCGCCCCGCCGGAGGCTGGTCAGGCACCCGGGCAAGATGCTAGGCTGGGCGTCCATGGTTCGATTGGTCTTGTTCGACATCGACGGCACCTTGATCCACACCGGGGGTGCGGGCGTAGCGGCTTTTGTGCAGGCGTTTGCCGACGAGTTCGGCATCCGCGACGGCGTGGAGCGATTACAGTTTGCGGGGCGGACCGACACCAGCCTGGTGCGCGAGGTGTTTCAAGCTCATGGTGTAAGGCCCACCCCGGAGCTGTTTCAGCGCTTCTTCGATCGTTACGTGTTCCTGCTGGAAGATCGCTTGCACCGCGGCTCCGGCGGAGTGATCCCCGGCGTGCTGGACTTTCTGGACGGGCTGGCGCGGCTGCCCCAACCGCCGTTGCTGGGGCTGTTGACCGGCAACATCCGGCTGGGCGCCGAAATCAAACTGCGCCATTACGGTTTGTGGGACCGTTTTGTGGTGGGGGGCTTTGCCGACGACTCGGAGGATCGGGCGGCGATTGCGGCCATTGCACGAGACCGGGGATCGCGCGCCCTGGGACGGGACCTCGAACCCGATGAAGTGTTGGTCGTCGGCGACACGCCTCACGACATCCATTGTGGGCGGGCCATCGGAGCCCGGGTACTGGCGGTGGCCACCGGGGGCTGCTCGCGAGCGGAGCTGCGCGCGCATCAGCCATGCTGGCTGACCGACAGTCTGGCCGAGGTCAACCCGGCCCGGGTGTGCGCGTAGGCGCGGGAGCACACGCCCTCGAAGCCGCCCTTTCGCAGTCCGGCGCTTTTCCGAGCGGCCCCGGGACCGGTGCCCCGGTGGTTCGCTTGACGACCCGCCGTGGGTCCCGTAGGTTCGCCCGGAACGTGCAAATTGTGCCTATGAATCTGAACAATTTCCTGGTGCCCATGGTGGTCGAACAGACCGGCCGGGGCGAACGGGGCTATGACATTTATTCGCGGTTGCTGGTCGACCGCATCGTGTTTTTGGGGACGCCGGTGGACGACATGGTGGCCAACCTGGTGATCGCCCAACTGTTGTTTTTGCAAATGAGCGACCCGAAAAAGGACGTGCATTTGTACATCAACTCGCCCGGCGGCAGCGTCACCGCGGGCCTGGCCATCTACGACACGCTGCAGTACCTGACCTGCGACGTGAACACCTATTGCATCGGTCAGGCCGCCAGCATGGGCGCGGTCCTGCTGGCCGCGGGGACCAAGGGCAAGCGATTCGCCCTGCCCAACGCGCGCATCATGATCCACCAACCGTGGGGCGGCGTCCAGGGCGCGGCCACCGATATCAGCATTCAGGCCAAGGAGATCCTCCGGTTGAAGGACCGGCTGAACGAAATCCTGGCCTTCCACTGCGGGAAGACCGTGGAGGAAGTGGCGCGCGACACGGACCGGGACTTCTTCATGTCGGCCGAGGAGGCCAAGGCCTACGGGTTGGTGGACGCGGTGGTGCAATCGCGCAAGGAGGTCCCGGGGGCCACGGAACGCAGTTCCTGAGGCCGATCCCGCTCGAGCGATTCCCCAGGCACCCACCCGGGAGGCACTTTGGCCCGACCCTCCACAACCCCCTCGTGTAGTTTTTGCGGCAAGCCCGCCCGCGACGTTCGCAAACTCATCGCCGGCGCCGGCGCGTACATCTGCGACAACTGCGTGCTGCTCTGCAAAAACGTGCTGGATGCCGAGCAGGCCGTCCAGGCCCGCGCCGAACACACCCTCACCGTCCCCAAGCCGCACGACATCAAGCGGGAACTGGACCGGTACTGCGTCGGCCAGGAGCAGGCCAAGAAAACTCTGGCCGTCGCTGTGCACAATCACTACAAGCGCATCCTGAGCCGACGTGCCCCGGCCGGAGCCAAACCCGCCGAGGACGACCCCCACGCCGAAGTTGAGCTGGAAAAAAGCAACATCCTGCTCATCGGGCCCACCGGCTCCGGCAAAACGCTGCTGGCCCGCACCCTGGCCCGCATCCTGGATGTCCCCTTTGCCATCGCCGACGCCACCACGGTGACGGAAGCCGGCTACGTGGGCGAGGACGTCGAAAACATCGTGTTGCGCCTGCTGCAGAATGCGGACTTCGACGTGGCCCGGGCCCAGCGCGGCATCATCTACATCGACGAAATCGACAAAATCGCCCGCAAAACCGAGAACGTCTCCATCACCCGCGACGTCTCCGGTGAAGGAGTCCAACAGGCCCTGCTCAAGATCCTGGAAGGCACCATTTGCAACGTGCCGCCCCAGGGCGGCCGCAAGCATCCGCAACAGGAGTACATCCGCGTCGATACCACCGACATCCTTTTCATTTGCGGCGGCGCTTTCGTCGGCTTGGAACAGATGATCCGACGGCGCCTCGGTCACCAGGTCATGGGCTTTCATGCTGCCGTCCGTGCCGGGACCGAGACCCCCGGCAGCCTGTTGCCCTACGTGGAGCCGGAGGATCTCCTGCGATTCGGATTCATCCCCGAGTTCATTGGCCGGCTGCCGGTCATCGCCACCTTGAGCGAACTGACCGAGGCACAACTGATCGAGGTGCTCACCTCCACCCGCAACGCCCTGACACGTCAGTACGCCAAGCTCCTGGCCCTGGAGGGGGTCGACCTGGAGTTCACCCCGGATGCCCTTCAGGAGCTGGCCGCCCAGGCCATCAAAAAAGGAACCGGCGCCCGCGCCCTGCGCAGCCTGCTGGAAAAGTTGATGCTCGAGGTAATGTACGACGTGCCCCGACACCGGGATGTCACCCACGTCAAAATCACCCGGGCGGTGGTCCGGGGCGAATGCCCACCCCTGATCCGCCGCAAGGCCGATCAACAGGAGGCCGCTTGACTCCGAGGGCGGCCGCGAGCCACCGCCAAACCACGCTCCCGCGCCCCGGCTGAAATACGAGACGAACCGCCACAGCCGGCCCGGGCCCGCCCTACTTCTCCAGGCTGCGGTCCACCACCACGTCCATGTCCAGGAAGACCTTCCGACCCAACTGCGCTTCCAGGTCCATCCGGGCGGCCTGCCCGATCTCGCGGATGCGCCGCCCGCCCGCGCCGATGAGCATGCGTTGATATCGCGGGTTGGCCGCCAGGATCGACGCCTTGATGTGCCACATCGGCCGGCCGGCCTTGTCCTGCGTCTCTTCCACCGCATGCACCTCCACGGCCGTCCGATAGGGCACCTCGTCATCCATCATCAGATACACCTTCTCCCGAATCAGCTCGCTGATCAAAAACCGCTGGTTGGCGTTGGTCACCTGATCTTCGGGGTACAACAGCGGTCCCTCCGGCAGGTGCGCCAGAATGCCCTCGACCAACGCCTCCAGGCCCTGCCCCGTGTACGCGGACACTTCGTAATACCCGGCATACTCGTGTTGCCGCGCCTTCCAGAGCTCCTGGTAGGGCCGCTCCGGCACGTCGCACTTGTTGACGCACAAGAGCCGGGGTTGCGAGACCCCCTGCAACGCCTCCAGTACCATCTCGTCCTCCGGCCCCACCGGCCGGGTCGGATCCACCACGTGAACCACCACGTCGATGCCCTGCAGCGCCCGCCGGGCTCGTTCGTGGAGGCGATCCACCAGCCGACTGGCGTGCGTCTTGAAAAAACCGGGCGTGTCCACGAACACAATCTGCCCTTGCGGCCGGTTGACCACGCCCTGGATCGGGTCGCGGGTCGTCTGGGGCTTGGGCGTCACGATCGAGACCTTGCGGCCCACCAATGCGTTGAGCAGCGTGGACTTGCCCACGTTGGTGCGCCCCCCCAACACAGCCAGGCCACAGCGCCGGGGCGGCGTGCCCGTCGTCGAATTCCCCGAGCCGATCTCTCGTTCGCTCATACCGCCCAAAGTACGCCGGGCCCGAGCAGCGGCCAAGCGAACCCATCGCCCCCCACGCCCCTCAAGCTCGGCCAAAGTTTTTGGGCCGCGGTTCCCGCGATGCGCCCCGGCCAACAATCGGCCCCGGGCACACGGCCCACGCCCGTCCGTGGCAAGAGCCTGAATAGTGGGGGGCCGGCCCTTGCGCGACCTGCCAGGAACAAGTGCAAGACCCGGATGCGGGGGTACAGCATGCCCCGGGTCCGCTCAACACGGCTTGGCATCTGCAGCGGTCGGTCGTTGTTCGGGGCGCCGGCGTTCGCACCGCAGGGTCGCGACCAGCAATGTTGGTCGATCAGCACTCCAGAAACCGCCACCGCGGTCGGACAACGCCCGGAGGGCTCCCAACCGTTGCGGCCGGAAAGCGGCCCGGATTCGGACACGAAGGGCTCGGTGTTCCGGGCCCTGGGAACGGGACCAGCGGCCGCCACCGCCGCCTGCTCGATGGTCTCGGCGCGCAAGGGCGAACCCGCAGGGCTTGCGGCGCTCCGGCGTCTGTACGTGGATCCCGTACCTTTTGTCGTGCCTCCTTGCAGATCGGATGCAGCGTTGCAACGGGGCGAGGCCGCAAGATGAATCCGATGGATCCTGCACAGCGCCTGCAGCGGCAGGGACCCCTGTCCGTCGTCAGGGCTTCTGGCCGTGGCGGCCCGCGGATCGGCAGCACCGCCGGGCCCGGCCAAAGGAAGGGCGTTCCGTCTTTCCGGCTCTTCCGGAAACCCGCGGCCGTTTCGAGGAGAAGTTCTTGTCCGGCTCATTTGATCGCGCGAGTGCTTTCGGAAGATTTGAGGTGCCGTCCGCGATGGTGCAGTCGGGCCGTCGAACCGTCCTCCCGTGGCCCCCGGCCGCCAGGAAGGTCAAAAACCATACATTTGTGAGGGTGGCGTCCGGGCGGACGACGGGGTAAGCTTTGGCCAACGACGTTCGCAAAACCCGGTAATCAGGAAAAGCGCCATGAAAAAGACGCTGCTTGTATCCGTCTGCGCCACGGCCCTGCTGGTGTCTGAAGCCCCTGCGGCGGTCAACTTCCCGGACGCCACCGGTGACTTCACGCCCTCCGGCTTCGGCTACCTCGACATCACGTCCGTGGTCGTGGACAATGACGCCACCACTCTGAGTTTCCAGATCCATCTTGCCGGCAACCCGCTGGCTGTCGATTGGGCCAAGTATCTCATTGGCCTGGACACCGCCCCGGGAGGCAATACCACCGGGCCGGACGGCTGGGGCAAACCCATTTCGATGAGCGTCGGCGGCATGGACTATTTCATCGGCAGTTGGATGAACTTCGGCACCGGCGCAGAATTGCGTCATTGGGATGGCTCGGCGTGGCCCATCGTTTCAGGCTCCGGGATCACTGTGGCCACCGGCCCCTCCTCGGTCACCCTCTCCCTGCCCCTGGCCAGCCTGGGGGTGAACATCGGAGACACCCTCCGGTTCGACGTGTACACCACTTCGGACGGGAATTCCGTGCTGGACGCCGCCGGCAGCACTGCCGCGCGTTCATGGAACAACGATCCCTACGACTCCGGCAACAACGTGCTGTCCTACACGCTGGTACCCGAGCCGACCCTGCCGGCGCTGCTCGGGCTCGGGGCCGTTCTGTGGCTCGGTCAGCGCAGGCGAGCGGGCAGGGGGGCCTGAGCCGCCGCGTCCGGGCCTCTTGAACGAACCATGGGAACGCCCGCGCTGCGCATGTCCCGATCCTCCGCAGGCGCCTTCACGCTGATCGAGCTGCTGGTGGTCATCGCCATCATCGCCCTGCTGGCCGGCATGCTCCTGCCCGCCCTGGGCAACGCCAAGTTCCGCGCCAAGGTGGTGCATTGCACCTCCAACTACCGGCAGTGGGGCCTGGTCCATGCGATGTACAGCGGGGACGATGCGCGGGGACGCCTGCCCTCGTTTCCCGTGGGCGGTGTTTCGGGTCAGAACGCGTGGGACGTCTCCCTCCAGATGATCCCGGGACTGGCTCCCTACGGGTTGACGGTCCCGTTGTGGTTCTGTCCCGTCCGGCCCCAGGAATGGCAGGAGGCCCAGGATTGGTTCCAGCAACGGTACCGCCGTCCCATCGCTTCCCCGGAGGATCTCAATCTCTACGCCAGCATGCTGTACAACGGCACCTTCGCCGTGCTGCGACATGCCTGGTGGGTGCCGAGACCCCTGGCCAACGCCCCGTCCTCGGTGTTCCCCAGTCCGCAGGGCGGCCGCAGCCGCGAAACCCTCGGCTGGCCCACCCGCCCCGACGATCCGGTGGCGCGCCTCCAGCCGGTGATCAGCGACTACTGCTTTACTCCCGGGAACCTGCGCGACGTTCAACGCGCCGGCGCCGGGCATTCGGCCAACGGCCGCCTTCGCTCCGTCAACCTCGGTTTTGCGGACGGGCACGTGGAAACCCGGCCGCGCTCCCAAATTCAATGGCAGTACACAGGCGTGGATACGGCGTTCTATTGACCGTGCCCCAAATCCCGGCCGGGCCGCGTGGCCCGATGCGAAAGGAGTGTGAAAGTCTCATGAAAACGATCCTCAAATCCAGTTGCATGCTGCTGGCCCTGCTGGGCATGGCCTCCCCATCCGCGGCCGTGCAGGTCACTTTCCGCGTGGACATGAGCGTCCAGATCGCGATGGGCCGGTTCAACCCGGACACCGACCTGGTCTATCTGGCGGGTACCTTTAACAACTGGAGCACCACGGCCAATCTGCTCACCCGCAGCGAAACCGAGCCCAACCTATGGGAAGGCACCGTGGACCTTCAGGCAGGAACCTGGCCGAATTACAAGTTCGTCATGCTCCGCGCCGGGACCGGCTTCGTGTGGGAAACGCGCCAAAACCGGTGGTTCCAGGTCCCCTCGGAAACGTATGTGCTCCCCGTGGTCTATTTCGATGACATCAGCGAGGTCGTCACGAATCGTCAGCCGGTCACGTTTCAGGTGGACATGAGCGTCCAGATCGCCAACGGCGCGTTCGATCCCTCCTGGGGACGCGTCGTGGTCTCCGGCGATGCGATTGACGACTGGGCCAACCAGGGCACGCACGTCCTGGCGCCCACCCCCACCAACCAGGCCCTCTGGGTCGGCACCTTTGAAATCACAGCCCCGGTCGGAGCCACGGTGAACTACAAATTCATCATGGACGGCAATTGGGAAAGCCGGCCCAACCGCACCTTCGTCATGACCAACCAGCCCCTGGTTCTCCCCGTGGTCTTCTTCAATGACGTCACCAACCCCGCGGTGCCCATCCCGGTCACCTTCTCGGTCAACATGGGCGTGGCCATCGCCCGCGGACTGTTCAATCCGGACGTGGACTTCGTCGAGGCCCGGGGCTCGTTCCTCACCACGGCCGGCGGGGCATGGATCGGCGGTTTCCAGCTCACCAACAGTC
>JAOADM010000018.1:0-6010 GCA_026417315.1 Limisphaera sp. | reverse complement strand
CCCGCCAATCCCATCATTTACTCCGGGACCTTCCTGACGACCAATCAGGCCCCCGGCAGCGTCATGCTCTACCAGTTCGTGATCAACGGCGCGACCTGGGAAACCACCGGCGACCGAACCTGGCAGTTTGCCGATACCAACGCCGTGGTCCTGCCGACGGCTTTCCTCAACAACGTCACCTCCCTGGGGCCGCTCACCAACCGCTGGACCGCTCCGTCCCAGCTGGAGATCAGTTGGGAAGCCGGTCCCCGCGTGCGCCTGCAGAGTGCCCCTTCTGTGACCGGTCCGTGGCAGGACGTGCCCAACACCGAAAACACAGGGAACGTCACCGTGCCCGTGGAGGCCGGGCAACGATACTTCCGCTTGATCGGTCCCTGATGCCATGGTCGGGCGCCGGTTGTTGTCCCGGTCCGCAGGAACGAGCCGGAGGCCGTGGCGCCGGGCCTGGCAAACCGCTGCAGCGGCGGCCATGGTTTGGTCATCCGGCGCCACGCTCGCCCGGGAGCCCGTCTTCCTGGCGGGGGCAGACATGTCCCATGTGCAGTTCTTCGAAGACCGCGGGGCGGTGTACCGGGAAAACGGGCAGCCCGCCAACGCGTTCGAGATCCTGCGGCGCCAGGGGCTCAACTGCGTCCGGCTGCGGCTCTTTACCAGTAGCGCCGCCCAGGCCGCCGCGGATCCCTACAACGCCATCAACAACCTTGATTACACGCTCCCGCTGGCCCGCCGCGCCCGGGCCGTGGGCCACCAACTCCTGCTCAACTTTCATTACTCGGACAGTTGGGCCGACCCCGGCAAACAACGACTGCCGGCGGCCTGGACCAACCTGAGCTTTTCCGAGTTGCTCGGCGAACTGCGAGCCTACAACAGCAACGTGCTGGCGAGCTTCGCCGCCGCGGGGATCGTTCCGGAATACGTGCAAGTGGGCAACGAAATCACCCAGGGCATGCTCTGGCCCCATGGGCACGTCGGCGGCACCAACGACACCCCCCTCCAATGGGCCAAACTGGGCCAGTTACTCCGCGCCGCCATCCAGGGAATCCGCGACGCCGTCCCCACGGGGGGACCGCAGATCATGATTCACATCGACCGCGGCGGCGACTGGGCGGGGACCCGCTGGTTTTTTGACCGCTTGCAGGCCCAGAACGTGCCCTTCGACCTCATCGGCCTGAGTTACTACCCCTTCTGGCACGGTTCGCTCACGGACCTTCGCCACACCCTCACCAACGCGGCCCTGAGATACCGAAAACCGATCGTGGTGGTGGAGACGGCGTTCCCGTTCTCCGGCTCGACGAATGTCTGGGGCATTCCCGCCACCACGAACGGTCAAGTCGAGTATGTCATCGCCCTCGCCGAAGTCGTCAACTCCGTGCCCCTGCGGTTGGGCCGCGGCATCTTCTGGTGGGGCGCCGAATACCAGAGCCTGCCGGGATATCGCCTGGCGGGATTTGATCTTCGTTCGCTGTTCGGCCCCGGCGGCAACGTGTTGCCCGCGGCCGCCGCTCTCGGCCGCCTGACCACCCCCCTCCGCCTGGAAGCCCGGCTTGCGGAACCCGAACTGCTCTTGAGCTGGCCCCTCAGCGGGGCCGGATTCTCCCTGGTGAGCGCCACCAGTCTCGCGCCGCATTCCTTGTGGCACCCTGTCACCGCTCCGGTGCTCGCGGAGGAACTCCAATACCACACCCGCGTCCCCCTGGAAGACGGTCCCCGGTTTTTCCGACTACAGTAACCCGGTTACCGATCGCGCTCTCCGTCCATGGTTGCCATCGCCCGCACAAACCCGAAGGTGCTTTTCGCCTCGTGTTTCCTGGTCCTTGGCCTTGCATCTCCTCTCACGGCAGCGGTGCCAGCGGAGCCGTTCCATGAACACTGGCGATTTCTGCGAGACGATCCCCCGGGCGCAGAACGTCCCGACTTCGACGATCGTACCTGGGAATCCGTAACCCTGCCGCACACGCCGAGGATCGAAGCCCTGGTCTGCGGCCGGTTGGATCCCCAGTGGCAGGGCCTCTGTTGGTATCGGAAATCGTTCTTTGTCCCGGCCCCGGCTTCCAACCGCATCGCCATTCTGCGCTTCGAAGGGGCCATGAACGTTGCCGAGATCTGGATCAACGGCCGGTTCGCGGGACGTTTTCTCGGTGGTTATCTGCCGTATGTTCTCGATGCCACCCCTTATCTGCGCCCGGGGGCCACGAACCTCGTCGCCGTGCGTCTGGACAACCGCGACAACCCCCTGACCGGCCCCAAGCCATTGCGCGACCTCGATTTCAACCTCTATGGCGGCCTCTACCGCACCGCCTCGCTCACGTACAAAGACCGGCTCCATATCACGGATCCGTTGCTCGTGGACCATCCAGCAGGGGGCGGTGTCTTTGTCACCTGCCCCCTGGTTACTCGCACGGCGGCAGTGGTGCGGGTCCAAACCCACGTCCAAAACAAGGGCCCACAAACCCGCACCTTTACCCTCCGGACAACCCTGCGGAACCCGGCCGGCCAACGGGTGGCCCGGAGCGAGACCCCGCTGTCGCTGGCCCCCGGTGCCGACTGCACCGAGGTCCACGAACTTCACGTGCCCAACCCGGCCCTCTGGTCGCCCGGCTCGCCCCACCTGTATCGTGTCGATTCTGAAATCCGCGAAGGAGACGGCCTGGTGGACGCCCTCACCACCCGCATCGGGATCCGGCACCTTCGCATCACACCCGAGGGCTTCTGGCTGAATGGCGAGAAGCTTTTCCTCCGCGGCGTCAACCGCCATCAGGAATACCCTTGGATCGGCTACGCACTCTCCGATGCCGCCCAGTCCCGCGACGCGCGGAAAATCAAGGAGGCCGGCTTTGACTACGTGCGCCTCTCACACTACCCCCAGGCTCCGGCCTTTCTCGACGCCTGTGACGAGCTCGGCCTGCTGGTCATGAACTGCCTCATGGGCTGGCAGTACTTCAATCCCGATCCGGCTTTCGCCGAGCTCAAACTCCGCGAAATCCGCCAGCTCATTCGCCGCGATCGCAATCATCCCTCGGTCTTCCTCTGGGAGGTGTCGCTCAACGAGAGCGATCAGCCGGAATCGTTCATCCGGCGCGCCCACGCCATCGCCCACGAGGAATATCCGGGAGATCAAATGTACACCGCCGGCTGGCAGCCGGGTTACGACGTCTTCCTCCAGGCACGCCAACACGGGGGATGCCGAGGGATTACCAACCAGCCCTGCGTCATCAGCGAGTACGGCGACTGGGAGTATTACGCCCAAAACGCCGGCTTCCAGCAACACCTCTGGAAGGATCTCCAACCGGCCGAGCGAAACAGCCGACAGCGACGCGGCGATGGCGAAACCCGTCTCCTCCAACAAGCCCTGAATTTCCAGGAGGCCCACAACGACAACCGGCAAACCACGGCCTTTGCCGACGGACTCTGGGTCATGTTCGATTACAACCGCGGCTATGCACCTGATCTCGAGGCCTCGGGCTGCATGGACATCTTTCGTCTGCCCAAGTTCGGCACATGGTTCTATCGCAGCCAACGGCACCCCGACGAACTCGTCCGGGGACGCCCCGTCGGCCCGGTCCTGTTCATCGCCACTTATTACCAGCCCGACTCGCCCCGCTCGGTCCGCGTGTTCAGTAACTGTGAGGAGGTGGAGCTTTTTCAAAACGGCCTGTCCCTCGGACGCCGGCGCCCTGAGCGCGATCGGGTCGGTTCTCATCTCCCTCACCCACCGTTTCCCTTCGAGTTACTACGCTTCGTTCCCGGAACCCTCCGGGCGGTGGGTTACCGGAACGGTCGCCCGGTTGCCACTCACGAAGTCCGGACGCCGGAAGCCCCGGACCGGTTGACGCTCACGTTTGATCTGGCGGGTGTGCCCTTCGCCCGGGAGGGCAGGGACATGGTCTTCGTTCACGCCGAACTCCGCGACGCCCACGGGACCCTGGTCCCGACCAATGGCCATCCGGTGGCCTTCGGTGCTCTCGGTCCGGTGACCCTGTTGGGGGAGGGGAATTTGCCGACTGAAGCCGGCATCGCCTCACGCCTGCTGACCACCGACCGGCCCCGGCCGCCCGCGGTGGTCCTGGCCCTGACCGTCGTGAAGGAGGGCGATTCCCTCAAGGTGCTCACCGCCGCGGGATCGCCCAACGGCACGCCCCTGCCGCGTTCCGTCGTGCGTTACACCCTCGACGGTTCCACTCCCGGCCACGATTCACCCCGCTATCGGGGTCCTCTCCGCGCCGTCCACCCCGACCGGCTGCGTCTGTCGCTTTTCGTGGGCGGGCACCGCGTCGTGGACTTTCCCCCTTCCCCTGGGCGCGTAACGTCGGGAGTCGAGTCCGGATCCCTCAGGGCCACCGCCAGGTGAGACTCAGCCAGCCCAGGTGCGCCAGCACATCCCTGGTCCCCCGGGCCGTCGGCTCGTCATAACTCCAAAGCCCGTAACGCACGCGAATCCACAAGTCTTCACGCACCCGCCGGCGCAGCCCCACCCCGAACCATTGCTCCCGCCACAACACACCAGTCGGCAGCACCGTCGGAGCCGCATCGCGGTGGAAATCGCTCAACGCCCAACGGTACTGTCCCTCCACCTCGGTCTGCTCGTTCCAGTGCCACAAAACGGCCCCCTCGATCTGATACGTGTTCCCCGCCCATGCCGGCAGGGTTTGCACATCATCCACCGCACTGCGCGTTTGCAGGTCGTGGAACGAACCCGCCAGGCGCATCGACCACCGCGCCGCCGGCCGATAACTACCTTGCACATGAACCGTGTGCAGATCCGTGTCCGCGCCGAGAGCCCGCGTTCCCGGGGTGAAAAACCCCGGCACCGGATCGAACGTGATCGGATCGAATCCGTCCACAGGATCGGTCGCCGTGCGGGAGGTGGCATGCGTATAGCGATAAGACGCCGACAGACGCAGCCGCGTCGTGGCCTGCCACGCCGTCCGAACCTCCACCTGATCGGTTCGCGATTCGCGGTCCCGTATGAACGCAGAGTAACTCGTGCCCGGGAACAGGCCAAAGTCGGTCGGGATCACATCCACGCGGTGATCGAACTCCGTATGACGCCGCCGGTGGCGATAACCAATGCCCATCGACACTCTCGGCCACGGAGTCGTGTCCAGGCCCATGCGCCCTTCCCAGGCGCGGCCCGTCGCCAAAGTGTCTCGGCGCAGTGGGGTGTCGCCCCCGAGTTGCTCCTCGAAATGTTCGAGGGTGTCCTGATCCGCCCGCCCTTCAGCATACAGAACCGTCTGCGGAAGCGGGGTCCACCGAATCTGCAGGATCTCCGTCAACCCCCAGCGATCCCGTGCGCTTTCCTGGCTGGCCGACTGCAGGAACCAGTCCCCCGGGACAAACTCGTAGTCGAACGACGCCTGACCCAGCGCGTGAGCCCGATTCCAGTCCGTCTGCAGTCCCGCCAGGAGGAGCCATTGCCGGGCCGGCTCCGCCACGAGATTCAGGTTCCCGGCATGCGCCCGCTGTTCCAGCACCACGGCAGGGCTGCGCCAGCGGCGCAGAAAGCCGGGCGACCCTGCCAGGGGCACCTCGTCCAGGCGCAGCGAGCCGTCTGCATCATATTGACTGTAGAGATAGCCCCCCGTGGCGCGAAGCCAGGGTAGAACGGTGCGCTCGAACCGAAATGCGTTCGCCACCAGAACACTTTCGTGCCGGTGCGTCACCTCCGTCAGAAGGCGCGCGTCCCCTTCGGGGGGATTGTACAAGGCATTCGTACGGCGCGTCCGCGACTCGGTCCATTGCACCCGCAACTCGTCGTCGAGGCGCCAGCCACCCACCTCGTGTCGGACCTGAAACCGCAAGACATGAACCTCTTCCTCGAGATGAAACAACGAGGGCCACAACAACCGACGGTCCGCGGGGTCGGGTCCGGCCGACCAGACCGTGCTGCCCCGGGTGCCTTCGCGATAAAGGTGTTCGTAGCCCAGCTGGAGCTGGGGCCATTCGGGCCGATCCAGTCCCAGCTCCAGCCAGGACCCTCCCACGTCCAGAGTCGGTACCCGATCCAGCG
>JAOADM010000190.1 GCA_026417315.1 Limisphaera sp. | reverse complement strand
GAGGGGATTCGCGCGGTGCGGAGGCGACACCCGCAAGTGCCCATTTTCACTGCCGCGGTGGACCGACAACTGAACGAACGGGGCTACATTCTGCCCGGTTTGGGCGATGCGGGGGATCGATTGTTCGGGACCTGAGATGGGCCGGAAGGCAGGGGAAGGTTTCAGAACGGATGACATCCACAGGGTCGCATCGATCTGCAGACGGGTCCGGGGCAGGAAGCGTTCCGGGCTGCGAGGGAGGTCCACCTCGGGTGGAGGTGTTGGGACTGATTGCGGGAAGTCGGTCCCTGCCGCTGCTGCTGGCGCGCCAGGTGCGGGCGGCGGGCGTACCGCGACTGGTGGCGGTGGGTTTCGAGGGGGAAACCGATCCGGCCCTGGCGGGACTGGTGGACGAGTTGGTGTGGGTCAAAGTGGGCCAGTTGGAACGGCTGATTCGAGCGTTGCGACAACGCGGCGTGCAGCACTGTATCATGGCCGGGCAGATTGCGCCCAAGCGGCTGTACGAGGTTCGACCCGATCTGCGGGCGCTGGGGTTGCTGATGCGGCTGAAGGAGCGGAACGCCCACACGATTTTTGGCGCGGTGATCGAGGAGCTTCGGCAGGAGGGGATCGAGGTGCTGGAAGCCACGCCATGGTTGCGACCGCTGATGAAAGGCCCCGGGTACCGACTGGGCCCGGAGCCCACGCCGGAACAGCGGGTTGACGTGGAGTTCGGCTATCGGATGGCCCGGGAGATCGCGCGGCTGGACATCGGGCAGCTCGTGGTGGTCAAGCAGGGGACGGTGCTCGCGGTGGAGGCGTTCGAAGGAACGGATCGGTGTCTGTTGCGCGGGGGGGAGCTGGCCGGCCCCGGGGGCGGGGCGGTGGCGGTGAAGGTGGCCAAGGTGGGACATGACATGCGGTTCGACATTCCGTGCGTGGGGCCTGCGACATTGGAAACCTGTGCCCGCGCCGGCGTGGCCGTGTTTGCCTTCGAGGCGAACCGGAGCCTGGTGCTGGAAGAGGAGGCTTGCGCGCAGCTGGCGCGACGCCACAAAATCGCGTTCCTGACGGTTGGCCCGGCCTGAGGTGCCCCTCCAGGTCCGGGCCGCTGTGTCAAAGCGGCAGAGAACAGCGCATGCTCAAGTCACACGAATTGATCGGGTTCATGTCGCCGGGGTTGGCGGCAGACATTCTGAATTTTGCCTTTCAGGAGGATAAACCGACCTACAAGGCCACGCTGGCGGCCGTGGCCGAGGCGCGCCGGTTGCGTCCGGTGTACCTGCTGCGGCAACCCCGGGCGCAGCGGGACGTGACCATTCTGAACACGCTGACCAGGCCGTCCCTGGACACCGCGGCTGCCGCCCTCATTCGCGCCTGGCTGCTGAAAAAGCACAAGGCCATGCTGGTGGATTTCCTGGACGCCCTGGGCATCCCCCATCAGGACGGCGTGGTGGAGACCCTTCCTGACTCGGTGGAGGACGAAAAGTTGCAGGCGGCGGTGGAAAAGCTGCTCGGCAAATATCCGGCCGAAGTGGTGTCGGTGTACCTGCACGCCTTCAACGAGATGAACGAGGTCAATTGGGAGAACCTCACCCGGTTGTTGTCCAATGATGCCCGTCTGCAGCTCGGGGGCTGAATCGGCTGCGTGCGGGGAGAGAGTGCGTCAAGGGGCCGTCCCCAGCGGGCGAAAGGAGTCATGAAAGTCCGGGCAGACGGCCCCTCTGCGGGGTGCGACTTGCGGAAAGCTCGAGGGATCGGTGGGGGCGTTCCGGTTTCTGTGTCAGGCGGGCCCCGGGAAAAGGACCGCGGAGCGGTGTCCCCGGGCCGAGGCGACCTGGGTGGCGGCTTGGCGTGGGGAGGTGCGGACTTTGGCCCGCCATGGGCACAAAGGTGAGGGGAAGCACACGGCACATCCCGGGTTTTGGAGACCCGAAAGCCCGAAGGGATGTCGAGCGTCGTTGACGGGGGAAGGCCGAGGGCAAGGCCGGGCGTTCCCCAGCGAATGCCGCCTTTTGAGGGCGCTTTGCTTTACGGGAATCCGGTACGTCGCGATCGGTGAAGTCCGGTTTTTTGGGGCAATCCGGTGAGCTGGGGGGCATTGCCCTGGGTTGATGAATCGCCGTCTCGTTGGGGCAAGCAGTTGGGTCCATCTCAGGTTCTCGACATCCCCGAAAGCACGACGGAATCGCGGCTGGCCCCGGCATGGGAAAGGCGAGGGAAAACGGCCTGTCCCTGGCATTCTTGAATCCCGTGTTCGAAAGCGGAAATGCACCCGGGCTCAGGCAAGCGGCGAGAAATCTTTTGCGCCTTCGTGTGGCTTGGGGTATCCGATGGGTTTGTGCGAAGGGTTTGGATCATTTTGAGCCTGCTCGCCTGGGTGACGCTGGGGGCTGTCACCGGTTGGGCAGAAGTGTATCCCATGGCGGACGGCACGCGGATGGAAGGCTCGCCCGTGTCGGCCAATGAACGTGGGATTGTCCTGCGCCTCCCCGATGGCACGTTCTCCGATCGCATTCCCTGGGAGCGCTTTTCCCAAGAGGCCCTGCGCGAATTTGCCAAGAATCCGAAGTTCCGCCGATTTGCCGAAGTTTACGTGTTCGAGGAAGAGCAGGCGACCCGGGCCGCGCGTCCGGCGGTGCCGAAGCCGCAGCCGGTGGAGGGCAAGCTGTCGCGGCCCGAGCAGCCCGCGATCTGGGCGGGCTTGTTGGGCTCGCCGGTGGGGTGGTTGATCCTGCTGGCGCTGTACGCGGCCAATTTGTATGCCGCTTATGAGATAGCCATTTACCGCGCGCGGCCGGTGGCCCTGGTGTGCGGCCTGGCGGCGGTGATTCCGGTGATTCCGCAAGCGGTGTTCTTGGCACTGCCCACACAGATCCCCAGGGAGGAGGAAGGAGTTGCGACCGAGGCGGCGGCTGCGGGAGGGGCTGCCGGCGCGGCGCCTGCGATCGGAGCCGGGCTGCACCTGGCCAGAGACACCGAGGGACCGGCCACCGCGAAGCCGGTCGAACCGACGGTTTTCAAGCGGGGCGAATATGCATTCAACCGGCGCTTCTTCGAGACGAAGTTCAGCGGATTCTTTGGCATGGTTCGCCGCGACAAAAGTTCGGTTCTCATCATCAAAACCGGTCGGCACCAGTACGTGGTCAACCGGATCACGCGCATCACCACCAACGACATGCACGTGGAGGTGCAGAGGGGCGCTGCGGTGGAAGAAATTCCGCTTTCCTTTTCGGACATCCAGGAAGTCGAACTGCGGCCTGCGGGGGGGCACTGAAACCGACGTGCGTTCTTCGAGGGTAAGGGGCGGCCGTGCTGCTGCGACGTCTGTGGCTTCTTTGAGCTCACTCGCGCTGTGACCCCGGGTCTGGGGCACTCCCGTAGTTCGAGAGGCGCCGCATTTGGGGCGATCATGGATCCAGGCTCGCGCAAGGAAGCGCGCGGTCCGCGGCCTCATGGCCTCAGGACTCTCTCGGGCCGGGGGATTCTGAGGGCGGGTCCACGGCGTAGCCGGCTTCCCGATAGCGCTGGAGTTTGTAAACCAGGGTGCGCCGGCTGATGCCGAGGGCGCGGGCGGTCTCGGTGCGGTTGAACCCACAGCGACGGAGGGTTTCGAGAATCTTCTGTCGTTCCACTTCTTCCAAACGCACCAGCTCGGTGCCGCCAAGCGGGTCGGTCCGAGATTCGACGCTCTGGAGGATGCGGGCGGGGAGGTGTTCGGGCAGCACCAGCTCGCCATGAGACAGGAGGGCGGCGCGTTCCATCACGTTGCGGAGTTCGCGCACGTTGCCCGGCCAGGAGTAGGCCTGTAAGAGACTGACAACTGAAGGGGAGAATCGGGCGCGGCCGCCGGTGAACTGGCGCAGAAAATGGGTGGCCAGGGGCAGGATGTCTTCGGGCCGTTCGCGCAACGGCGGCACGTGGAGTTCGACGACATTGAGCCGGTAGTACAGGTCCTCCCGGAACCGTCCCTCCCGCACGGCAGATTCCAGGTCGCGATTGGTGGAGGCGATGATCCGGGCGTCGGAGTAAATGTCGAGATTCGATCCGATACGCTGGAAACGGCCATCCTGAATGACCCGCAGGAGTTTGGCCTGCAGACTCAGGGCCATGTCACCGATTTCGTCGAGGAACAGCGTACCGCCGCGGGCCTGTTCGAACCGTCCGATACGCTGCCGGGTGGCCCCGGTGAACGCCCCTTTTTCGTGTCCGAAAAGTTCGCTTTCCAGAAGGGTTTCGGGGATGGCGGCGCAGTTGACCTTGATCAGCGGGCCCTGGGCACGGCGGCTCCAGGCATGGATGAGATCGGCGACGACCTCCTTGCCGACGCCGCTTTCGCCGGTGATCAGCACGCGGGTGTCCGAGGCGGCCACCAGGGCGGCGTCGCGCAGGAGGGCCTGCATTTGCGGGCTGACGGCGATGACCTCGGGCGGGAGGCTGGGGAGGGATCCCTGGCGGGGCAGCGGGTGGCGCTGACCGGTGGCCTCGCGGACGCATTGGAGCAGTTCATCAAGGTCGATGGGCTTGGGAAGATAATTGAGGGCGCCGTCGCGCACGGCGCCGACCGCCTCGCGGATGTCGGCATAGGCGGTGACAAGGAGCACGGGCAGGGTCCCGTGTTGTTGGCGGGCCCGCCGCAGGGTGTCCAGGCCGGACAGCCCGGGCATGCGAACGTCGGAGATCAGGAGATCGACGTGGCGCTGGGCCAGCAGGGCCAGGGCTTCTTCTCCGGAGCCGGCGGTGAGCGTTTCAAAACCCTGGCTGCGCAGGAACGACTCCAGCAGGCTGCGTTGCCCGGGATCGTCGTCTACAATCAAGATGCAGGGGCCGCGGTTCATGGTTGCCCGGTTTCATCGTATCCTCCGAGGCGGGGCTCACAAGGTTTTCGTGGGCGTCTTCTGTTTGGCACGAGCCCGGGGTGGGACGGTGGAGGTCGGGAGCAGTGGTCGGAATGGGGAAACGGTGGGAGATCGGCGAATCCGGCGAAAAGCCGGGGGATTCAATTGGGGGGCTCGGCCGGGTTCTGCGCCTTCCACAAACTCTTTGACAACCGGGGCGAGGTGCCTAGATTGTGCTTCAGACGGGTGGGGTCGTAGCTCAGTTGGTAGAGCACCACAATGGCATTGTGGGGGTCAGGGGTTCGAGTCCCCTCGGCTCCACCATCTTCTTTTTTTCGTGCCGTCCCCGGGGCGGGCTCGGATTCGTCTGGCGGCGCAGAACCGCATCCAGCTCCCCGAAAGTCTGGCTTGGATTTGGGGGAGTGCGGCGCGCCGGAACGCGGGCCACGGGCGGTGGCGAAGCGGCGTTGCCAAACCCCGTACGGTACAGTGCTCCGGGCCTCTGAGAGGCGCGGCTCTCGCGCCCAGGGACCCCGGGCACCGCCGTGCCTCTTCCCCTGTTGGACCGGGTCTGCGTCGCGCTGGAGGGCCGAAGTGGCCGGTGGAACATGCCTGCTCACACCCTTCTCTGGTTGCAGTTTGGGCATTGGATTCCGGCCGGCGGATGAGTAGGTTGGGCACAGCAGCAGGCGGAGCGCTCTCGCGAAAGGCCGGTTGAGAAAGGCGGGGCAGCGCGCCCGAGGCGAAGTGCTCTGCAGCTCAGGTGGGCAGCGGCGTTGAGCGCCGGAGTCTCTTGAGTCGTGGTCCGAGGGCAGCGGGCCAGGAGCCGCGTCCGCCGGGGCCGTGCCGATGAGACGCACGCCCGATGACGTGAGGGATTGCAGTCCTGCCCGGGACCGAAGTGCGGCGGTTGCCGAAGACGTCCGATGCGCAGGCGCGCAGCGTTCCGAAGGCAGTGCTTATGACATCCACCCAACAACAGGCCCTGCTTTCCGCGGCCAACTGCGAGGTGGCTTTCGACAATCTGACCCGCCAGCTGTATGCGACGGACGCCTCGATCTATCAGATCGTCCCGGCGGCCGTGGCCTTTCCGCGGAACGCGCGCCAGGCCAGCGCGATCATCAAGGCCGCGGCAGAGGCGGGATTGAGCGTGATTCCGCGGGGTGCGGGCACGGGCCTGACCGGAGGCGCCCTGGGAGACGGCGTGGTGGTGGATTTTGCACGGTACCTGCGGGCGATTCGGCGCTTCGATCCGGAAACACGCACGGTGGAGGTGGAGGCCGGGGTGGTTCTGGATGAGTTGAACGCGTTTCTGCGACCGCATGGCTTTTGTTTCGGGCCGGACGTGGCCACCAGTGACCGGGCAACCCTGGGCGGCATGATCGCCAACAATTCCTCGGGTGCGCGGGCCCCGCTGTACGGGACCACGGCCGATTACGTGGTGGCGCTGGAGGTGGTGCTGGCGGACGGCAAGGTGCGCCGAGCGGAGCCGGGTGGGGAGGACCTGCCCACCCAACGCCGGGTGGCCGACGAAGTGGTGCAGTTTCACAGTCTGCGGATTCAGGAGCGAATGCCGCCCGGGTTGATCAAACGCTGGCCGGGTTACGCGCTGGATCGGTACGGGCAGCGACCGGGGGATTTGACCCAACTGATTTGCGGCAGCGAGGGTACCCTGGCGGGGATCATTTCGGCGGTGTTGCGCGTGGTGCCGTTGCCGCGCGAGAAGGCGCTGGGGGTGCTGTTTTTCGACTCCATGATGGAGGCGCTGGAGGCCGCGGTGTGCCTGCAGGATCTGAGGCCGGCGGCGATCGAGCACCTGGATCGCTTGTTGTTGGACCAGACGCGCGGCCAACCCGCCTTCGAGCTGGCGCGGCGTTTGTTGGGCCTCGATGAAGAGCCGTGCGAGTCCTTGTTGGTCGTGGAGTTTTTCGACGAGGTGGAGGAAAAGCTGGCGGCGTTGGAGCGGCGGCGGTTGGGGCGCCGCTGTCGGGCGGTACGCCAGGAACGGGACATGGCACTGGTGTGGTCGCTCCGCAAGGCGGGCTTGTCGCTGTTGACGAGCCGGAAGGGGCCGGCCAAACCGACCACGATCATCGAGGACACGGCGGTGCGGCCCGAGCAATTGCCCGCTTACGTAACGGAACTGCGCGGGCTGTTGGACGAGCTGGGTCTGGAGGCTTCCTTCTACGGGCATGCCGGCTCGGGGCTGTTGCACGTGCGACCGGTGCTGGACCTGCATCGGGCCGAGGATGTCCGGCGCCTGCGGCAAGTGGCCGAGGGTGTGGCGCGGCTGGTGGCCCGGTTTGGGGGTTCCCTGGCGGCGGAGCACGGCGTGGGCATTGCGCGGACGGAGTTCATGGCGCAGCAGTTGGGCGAGGATCTGCTGCAGGCCATGCGCGAGATCAAGCGGGCGTTCGATCCGCATCAGGTGCTCAATCCGGGCAAGATCCTTCCGGACGGGCGGTATGCGTGTGACACGCATTTGCGGCAGGGGCCCGGGTACGAACTGAGGTTGCCGTTTACGCCGGTGTTGGCATTTGCGGCGCGGGATGAATCGTTCGTCGCCAACCTCGAGC
>JAOADM010000189.1 GCA_026417315.1 Limisphaera sp. | reverse complement strand
ACATTGTGCAGGGCAATCCCCGCCTCACGGACATCAAGTTCCAGGGGAACACGAAGTTCACGGACGCGCGGTTGCGCAAGCTCATCAGTTCCAAGGTGGGCGAGCCGTTGATCGAGCGAAAGTTGTTCACCGACAGCCAAGAGATCCAAAAGCTGTATCAGAAGAAGGGCTACCCGAACACGCGGGTCAAATACGTGGTCAACATCGACGAGGCGGCCGGGCGCGGCTCGGTGACCTTCGAGATTGCGGAGAGCCCCAAGATCAAGATCGAGCGCGTGGAGTTTGCCGGCGTGCAGGCCTTTCCCCCGCGCGTGGCGTGGTATCAGCGCCTGTTTCGTCCCGGCCGCAAGGGGCCGGGCAATGTGATCAAGACCCGGCCGCACTGGATGTTCTCGTGGCTGACGGGCAGCGGCTATTACAAGGATGAGGAACTGGAGGACGATCGGGAGCGACTGACGGACTTTTACCGGCAACAGGGCTATTTGGACTTCGAGATCAAGGACGTGAAGATCGAGTATCCCCGGCCCAATCGCATGATCGTGCGGTTCGAGGTCTTCGAGGGGCAGCCGTACAAGGTGGGCAGCATCCGGTTCAGTGGCACGACGTTGTTGCCGACCAATGCCGTGGCCCCGGACTTCCAGCCGGAGCCGAAGCCGCCCCGCGGGGAGGAGGATCGGCGCCAGTGGTACGAGGTGCAGGCGTTTCGTCGCGCCTTCAAAATGAAACCCGGCGACGTGTTCACCCCGGCCGGCTTGTCCAACAACCTGGTCGCCATCGAAAATTTTTACGGGGCCCGCGGCCACATTGACGTGAATGCCACCTCGCCCAATCTGCGGGTCCGTCGCATCCCGAACACCGAGAGCAACACCATGGACCTCGAGTTTCTCATCAACGAGGGCCAGAAGGTGTTCATCGAAAAAATCGAGATCCGGGGCAACACCAAGACCAAGGATCGCGTGATTCGACGGGAACTGGCGGTGGCGCCGGGCGAGGTGTTCGACATGGTGGGGGTCAAACTGAGCGAGGCGCGTCTCAAGGGCCTGCAATACTTTGACAAGGTGGAATTGAAGCCGGAGCCGACCGACATCCCGACGCGGCGGAACCTGTTGGTGGCGGTCGAGGAGCGGAACACGGGCAACATCAGCCTCGGGGCCGGCTTCAGTTCGGTGGATGCCCTGGTGGGGTTTGTGGAATTCAGCCAGGGCAACTTTGATCTGTTCAAGCCGCCGACGTTTACCGGCGGGGGTCAGAAATTCCGGCTGCGCGCCCAGGTCGGCACCGAACGGCAGGATTACATTTTGAGCTTTGTGGAGCCCTGGCTGTTTGGACGGAAACTCAGCCTGAGCGTGGATTTGTACCATCGGGATCTGGCCTATCAAAGCTTCGGCGGGCTGTACGACGAGCGGCGCACGGGCCTCAGCCTGGGACTGCGTCGGACGCTGTGGAGTGACTTCTTCATCGGGGGCGTGACGTACACGCTGGAAAACGTGGGCATTGATCTGGACCCGGGGCTGCATCCGGCGCGGCTGGTGCGCGAGCCGTTGCCGGGGCGCGGGGAGATCCTCCGGGTGGACCCCGCCAATGCACCGGGGGCGTTGTTTGCCGAGGAGGGCGACTCGCTCGTTTCGCGCCTGGGTTTGTCGCTCGCGTATGACACGCGCAACAGCACCCTGCTGCCGAGTCGCGGCCAGCGCACGGAGCTTTACGGCGAAGCGGCCGGCCCGTGGCCCGGGGAGAAGGACTACTGGCGCACCGAACTGCGCACGGCCTGGTATTTCCCCGGACTGTTCGAGGGCCACATCATCGAGGTCATCGGACGCGTGGGCGTGGCGGACACCTGGGGAGACACGCAGGTGGTGCCGTTTTACGACCGGTTTTACCTTGGCGGGCTCTATTCGTTGCGCGGCTTCAAATATCGCGAGGTCTCGCCCCGCGAGCCGGGCTTTTCGGAGCCGATCGGGGGCAACACGTACTGGATGGGCTCGATCGAGTACAGCCTCCCGGTCATCCAGCGCCTGCGATTTGCCGTCTTCTATGACGTGGGCAACGTCATGGCCGACTCGTTCAACTTCGACTTTGCCAACCGAAGCGACAACTGGGGCTTCGGGATCCGGCTGGATCTGCCCATCGGACCGCTGCGCCTGGATTATGGCATCCCGATCAACTATGACGAACGCTTCAGCAGCGGTCGGGGCCGCTTCCAGTTTGGCGTCGGTTACACGCGCGAGTTCTGAGCCCGGCATTCGTTTTGCCCGATGAAACTGCCTGCTCCTGGTTCTGATCCGATCCCGCGGCCACCGGCCGGAGGGCGGGATCTTGCGCGAGGCCTGCTGATCTGGTGGGTGGCGACCGTGGCCGCGCTGGGGCTGACCCCGGGGGGGCCGGCCGGCACCGTGCAGCTGCCCTTTTACTTCGAACGCAATGTGGGCCAGGTGGAGGCGCGGTATGCCTTCGTGGCGCAGGGCCGGGCCGCGCTCTATCTGGTGGCGGCGGACGAGGTGGCCGTGGCGTTGGTGCCGCCCGGACCCGTGGAGACCGCGCCGTCCGATGACGGCCGGACCCGAAGCACCGTCCCACCGCGTGCAGTGGCGCCGGCCCGGTGGGTCCGATTGCACTGGGTCGGAGCCAATCCGCAGGCTCCGGCAAGGGCGCTGGATCCGCTGCCGGGCCGGGTGCATTACCTGTTGGGAAATCGGCCGGATCGCTGGCGACTCGACGTGCCCTTGACCCGTGCGGTTCGCTTCGAGCAGGTGTACCGGGGCGTGGATGTGGTGTACTACGCGTCGGACCGGCAGCTCGAAATGGATTTCGTGCTGGCTCCCGGGGCGAATCCTGCAGACATCGAGATGCGGATCGAAGGCGCCGAGGAGGTCCGCGTCGAGGCCAACGGGGATCTGGTGGTGCGCGTGGCGGGTCTGGAACTGCGCCAGCACCGGCCCGTGGCTTATCAGCACGCCGAAGGGGGCCGGAGAGAGATTGAATGTGCGTTCGAGTTGCGCGGGGCCCGGCGCGTTGGGTTCCGTCTGGGCCTTTACGACCCGTCCCTGCCGCTCACGATCGATCCGGTCTTTCGGTATGCGAGTTATTTCGGGGGCGCGGGTGGCGATGTGATCTGGGCCGTGGCGGCGGATGCCACGGGGGCCGTGTACGTGGCAGGTGAAACGACCTCGGCAACTGCGCTGGCGACGGCGGGGGCTTTTCAGACGAATTACGGTGGAGGCACGGCGGTCGGTGGGGACGCGTTTGTGGCCAAACTGACTCCGTCGGGTTCGAACCTGGTGTATCTGACGTATTTGGGGGGCCGGGCTCATGATGCAGCGCTGGCCTTGGCGGTGGACAGCGCGGGGGCGGTGTACCTGACCGGCTTTACAGCCTCCTCGAACTTTCCCACGGTTCGGGCTTTGCAAGCGGCCATCGGAGGGCAACCGGATCCCGCATTGGGCGTGCATCCTTTGGATGCCTTTGTGGCCAAGTTGAGTCCGGAGGGTGACCGCGTGGAGTTCAGCACCTTTTTCGGAGGGTCCGGGTTGGATGAGGGCATCGGTTTGGCCGTGGACACCCCGGGCCGGATTTACCTCACGGGCTTGACCGACTCCACCAACCTGCCGGTGGTGAACGCGTTTCAGCCGGTGCCGGCCGGCGGGCGGGACGGCTTTGTGGCGCAATTGACGGCGGATGGGCAGGGCCTGGGTTTCAGCACCTATCTGGGAGGCAGCGGACTGGACTATGGCAGCGGCGTGGCCGTGGACAGGGAGGGCCGGGTCTGGATCACGGGCCTGACGCAGTCCACCAACTTTTGGGTCACCAACGCGATTCAAGCCCGCATCAACGATCCCACAGGCCTGGCGACGAACGTAAACACGATGCCGGATGCGTTTGTGACGCGTTTGTCGTCCGAGGGCGCGCCGGAGTTCTCCACCTTTTTGGGCGGGACATTCAGCGACGTCGGTTTTCGCATTGTGACGGATGTCGAGGGCAACGCCTACGTGGCCGGGAGCACGGAGTCCATCGACTTCCCGGTGACCATCACAAATCTCACGGGCACGGCGTGGACCAATCGCGCGTTGGCAGATGTTTTCGTCACCAAGATCGATGGTCGGGCCCCGACCGGCTGGGTTTACTCGGTGGCCTTTGGGGGGCGGGGAAGAGACGAGGCCTGGGATCTTGCAGTGGACCGTGTGGGGCGCGTCCATTTGATCGGGGTCACCGGCTCGACGAACTTTCCGGTGATGGCGGTTCCCTCGGGTGGCAGTGCGACGCTGGCGGGTCGGCTGGATGCGTTCCTGGCGGGTCTGGATCCGCGCGGTGGAGCCCTCGAGTACGCGTTTTATTACGGCGGCAGCGGCGAAGATTATGGGTATGCACTGGCGCTGGATCCGGCCGGACACCTGTGGATCGCAGGCACCACGACGTCCACGAATCTATGGACCGAGCGCCCCTTGCAACCCGTGTTTGCGGGAGGGCCCGGCGATGCATTTCTGGCGCGGCTTTTGCAACCGCCCGCT
The DNA here is from genome assembly GCA_026417315.1 of Limisphaera sp. Lineage (GTDB taxonomy): Bacteria > Verrucomicrobiota > Verrucomicrobiia > Limisphaerales > Limisphaeraceae > Limisphaera. Next base: position 2,938 of record JAOADM010000189.1, on the reverse strand, counting down.
TTGCAAATCCGTCTCGCGGGGCCCGGTTTGGTGGAGCTGTTCTGGCCCGCGCCCTCCCATGAGTGGGAATTGTTCCGGGCCCTGCCCGATTCTGCGCCGGTATGGGAATCCGTCGGCCCCGCTCCGGCGCCCGTCTCCGGATTCCACCGCATCGAATTGGGAACCACCAACGGGCCGGCCTGGTTCCGATTGCAGCTGCGGTAAGGTCCAGGGCTGTCCTGCCCGTGCGTCGGGTGCCGGTGCAAGGCTCGGGAGCAGGGTGGAAACACCGATCCCTCGCAAAAGCAGAAACGGGGTTTCCCTGTCGCACGGCTGCATCGGTACTTTTCCCGGGGCCGGGTCTGTGTTGTGGGCGGGGCAAAGGTGGGTTGGCGCCACGATCAAACCGGGATAGGTTTCGGTGCGTGGGGTCCTGCAACCCGCCCCGGCGCAGCTGCGGATGAGCCGCGTTGCCGGCGTGGCCGGGCTTGCGAGGGATCCCAAACGAATCTGGCATGAAGTGCTGTGACAGGTTCCGATTCGGGCGCAGCCGCTCGATGTTCTTGATCCTGGCCGTGGTCACAGGGTGCCCCTTCTCCGGCCCGGCCGCCGGCTTTCGTGCTCTCCCCGAGCTGCGCGAAGACCTGCGGCCCCTGCCGCCGGAGGTCAAGGCCCGTACGAGTCTGGCCCCGGTGGTCAAAGCGGTTGCCCCGAGCGTGGTCACCATTTACACCACCCGCATTTTGCAGGGGGAGAGTTTCTGGCACCCGTTTTTGGACGATCCCGCGTTCCGCCGGTTTTTCGGGGATCGGTTCCGTCGCGAGGGACGGCCCCGGGAACGTCGAGCACGGGGATTGGGCTCCGGCGTCATCGTGTCGCGGGACGGTTACATCCTCACGAACAACCACGTGGTCGAGCAGGCCGACGAGATCCGCGTGCGGCTGGCCGACGGCCGAACGGAATTCGAAGCGGAAGTCGTGGGGGCGGATCCGCACACGGACATTGCGGTGTTGAAGGTGCCGGCGACGAATCTGCCGGCCATTGTGATGACCGACAGTGACCAGTTGGAGGTGGGCGACCTGGTATTGGCGCTGGGCAATCCCTTCGGCGTGGGGCAGACCGTCACGATGGGCATCGTGAGTGCGGTGGGGCGGGGCGGCCTGGGCCTGACCGATTACGAGGATTTCATCCAGACGGACGCGCCGATCAATGTCGGCAATTCGGGCGGGGCACTGGTGGACGCGCTGGGCCGGCTGGTGGGGATCAATACCGCGATTGTCACCGGGGGCAGCGGAAGCGTGGGCGTGGGCTTTGCGGTGCCGGTCAACATGGCCCGGCACGTGATGGAGCGGTTGCTGACGGAGGGTCGGATCCGGCGCGGTTATCTGGGCATTTATTTGCGGCCGTTGACCCCCGAGGTGAGCCGGACGTTGAACCTGCCGGAGGGATCCGGGGCCCTGGTGGGCGGAGTGGCCTCGGGCACGCCCGCCGAAGCCGCGGGCCTGCGCGAAGGGGATCTGATCCTCGAGTTCAATGGCCGGAAGGTGGAGGATGGTCGGCACCTGCGCCTGATGGCCTCGCAGACGGCGCCCGGCACCTCGGTGCATCTGAAGGTGTGGCGCGACGGGACGACGCGCAGTGTGTCCTTGACACTGGCCGAATTGCCGAACCCCGACACGGAGGCCGACGATGCGGGATCCCTTCGGAGAATCGACCTGCTGGAGGGAGTTGAGCTTGCGCCCCTGGACGAGCAGGTGCGGCAGCAGGACCAGATTCCCGATTACATCCGTGGCCTGTGGGTGCGCTCCGTGGCCGAAGGATCTCCCCTGGCGGAAGCCGGGTTGCGTGCGGGCGACGTGCTTCTCCAAATCCAGGGGAGGAACGTGCGCACCGAGGAAGCCGTGCGGAACGCGTTGCGGCAAGCCGACGAACCCGAACTGCGCCTGCGCATCTGGCGAAGGGACGGGGGTCGGGCCGGCACGCAGGTTCTGACGATACCCAATCCCCGGGGTCAGCGATGAACTTTGGCCTTGAGGCCGGCCGGGGGCCGCTTGGAGATTGACGGCCATGAACACACGGGGACTGGTCGTGGTGACGGGAGCCACGCGCGGCCTGGGCCGTGCCATGGTGGGCGAATTCATTCAGCGGGGCTGGACGGTGGCCGGCTGTGGTCGCAATGCCGCCGAGATCGCCGCGCTGCGCACGGCCTGCAGGGAGCCGCATCGATTTCAAGTGGTGGATGTGCGGGAGGACGCCGCGGTGCGGAGCTGGGCCGAATCGGTGTTGGCCGACCTGGGTGCGCCGGACCTGCTCTTGAACAATGCAGGCGTGATCAATCGTTTGGCGCCGCTGTGGCAGTTGAGCGCCGAAGAGTTCGACGTTGTCCTGGACGTCAACGTAAAAGGGGTGGCCAATGTCATTCGCCACTTCGTCCCGGCGATGATTCGGCGCGGGCGGGGCGTCATCGTGAATTTCAGTTCGGGTTGGGGTCGGAGTGCGGATGCGGAGGTGGCGCCGTATTGCGCCAGCAAGTGGGCCATCGAAGGTCTCACTCGCGCCCTGGCGGAGGAGCTTCCGCGAGGCCTGGCCGCGGTGGCGCTGAACCCGGGCATCATCCACACCGACATGTTGGAGGCCTGCTTCGGCGCCTCGGCCGCCGGCTATCCCTCGCCAGAGACCTGGGCGCGTGTGGCGGTGCCGTTCCTGTTGAAACTGGGTCCCGGCGACAATGGCAAGGCCCTGACCGTGCCCACTCCGTGAATGCGCGGGGCTGGCGCGCTGGCCGGCTTGGTCGTACGGCCGGGCTTGTCTTGCGCGCGCGGGAGCCGGATTCCGGCCGGTTTATTTGGCAGAGGGGCGGTTCGTGGCGGGGGCGTTGGCGGCCTCGAGCAGTTTTTGATAGAGGCGTGCTTCGTCGGGCTTGTCGAGTCGCGTGGCCAGGGCGGCCAGTTCCCGGTAG
>JAOADM010000188.1 GCA_026417315.1 Limisphaera sp. | reverse complement strand
GGCCCGGGCTGTGCAGGGTGATGACCACCTGTTCCTCGGCAGTAAGGGCCGGACCGCTCCCCTCTTCTTGGAGCCGTTCCACCGTCAAACGCCCACAGGTGAGCGTCACCTGGGGGTCTTCCACCAGAACCCCGCCAGTGAATTGCAGCCGCTCCGGCGACCATGCGTAAGCGGCACATTGCACGTGCACCACGGAGGCCTCATCCGTGGATTCGGATCGGAGCGGAACCGCACCGTCTTCCCCGGCCCGGCCCGGCGGAGGTCCCGCCAGACCCAACAATGCCCCGGTGGCCGGTCGGGGCCAGAGCACCCGGGCTCGACCCTCGACGCCGAAGGTCTGGCGGGTCGCATCCATCCACAAGCGGTCCCCCGAGCCTGAGCGCGGGCCATCCTGCCAGGTGGCCGGCCCGGTCACTTCCACCCAACCTCGCGCAGCCTCGTACGTGACACGCCGTCCGGTCAAACGCAGCGGGCCGTCTTGGAAGTTCACCGCACCCCGAGCATCCATGGCGGCCAACTGACCTTCCGCCGACGCGGTCACCTCCAGTTCCGCGCATTCAAGCCGGGCCGGCGCCCCCTGCGGCCGCATCTCCTGAACCACCACGGCCCCTTCAAAATGCGCGCCCTCGGGCGTCAATCGATAGCGCGCACACTGAACCTCCAGCCGGGTCGGACTGGTAGCCGAGCCCGTGCTGAGAAGCGCGGGTCGGGGAAGAACGCCCCCGGCCGCACGCGCGAGCGTCAGCCGGGCATTGCCCCGCGCTTCCAGAACATTCGCGCCGAGCGTCACCTCCATTTCATCGGCCGCACCCGTGCCGTCCTCTCGCTCCCATTGCGCGCCGCCTTCCAGATGGACCTGCTGCTGAACCGGGTGCAGCGTGGCGCTTGCCGCGCGCGCTTTCCACCCCTCCGCCTCCAACTCTACAGACCCTTGGGCCCGCACCTGGCGAATCTGGCCCTCCGGCCCACCGGCCACGTCGAAATGCAATCGCTCGCATCGCAACACCAGATTGGATCCGGCAACCCGCACCCGCCCCCGGAACTCCGCCTGGCCGCGCTGACCGTCATAAAAAAACTGGTCCGCTCCGATTTGAACCTGTTCCAGTGCCGCCGTCTCGCCCCCGCCCGTCGCAGCGGCCGCCGTGCCCGGTCGCGGCAGCCAGCCGCCCCGCAACCCCGTCTTGACCCGGTTGGACACCACCAACCACGTGTTGCTCTGCCGCCACAGGAAACCCACCCCCTCGAGTCGCAAACGACCCGATTGCAGTTCCAGTTCCAACGGACCCGCCGATTGCGCTTCCTGGGTGCCGGTATGGAACCGGCAGCCCTCGGCCCGGACCCTCAGCTCGCTTTGTCCCTGCGGACTGAAACGCTCCAGGGTCACCTGGCGCACCTGGACCCAGCCACCCTCCCCCGGCGTGGCTTCGGCAGCCTGCAAACGAAATCGAAGCTGTTTCTCCCGGGGTGGCGGGTAGTAGTCCGGCCAAACGAAATCCTTCAGCACCACGCCGGGAAGCACCAGCGGTTCGGCAGCCGGGGCGAGCCCGCACGCCCACAGGCTCAACAACCCCGCACAGGCCGCCCGGGTCAGCCTTCTCCCGTAGGCTGGATGCCAAAGCTTCATGGAATCCAAAAGATGACCGGCAGCCCCTTTCCAGGCCCCTGGGCACGGAACAGCGCCTCGGCGGTGTCGGCCCCACGGCGCGGCTGCCGTGGCGGACTTGCGACGCGATGAGCCACCCGCCGGTGCCACCGGCATATCATCCGCCCCGGCCACGGCCCGACATTCGCACCTCGGCACGTTCAAATCGAACCTCTCCATGCCTGCATGGCCGGGCTGCCTCCGGCCCGACGCCGCCCGGCGCAGGGTCACCTCCCCAGCTTCCAACTTGGATGCCCGGGCTTCCAGCAAGATCTGCCGGAGGGTTGCATGACGGATCTCTCAACCCGTCCATGGCGAAAGCCGGGCCCGGAGATCAGGAGCGGACCGCCTCGAACAGGGCCGTCCACTGCCGCAACAGCCGGGGCATCTCCGCCAGTGGAATCATGTTGGGCCCGTCGCTCAGGGCGCGATCGGGATCCGGATGCGTTTCCACGAACAACCCGTCCGCACCGGCCGCGACCGCCGCGCGCGCCAGTACCGGAGCAAACTCCCGCTGGCCGCCAGAGGCCACACCGCCGGCCCCGGGCAGTTGCACCGAGTGCGTGGCATCGAACACCACGGGCAACCCCAGCCGCTGCAGGATCGGAATGCTGCGCATGTCCGCCACCAGGTTTTGATAACCGAAACAACTGCCGCGTTCTGTCAACAAGAGCCGTTCCCCGCCGGCTTTGCGGGCCTTGGTCACCACCTGTTCCATCTCCATCGGGGACAAAAACTGCCCCTTTTTCAGGTTCACAATGCGCCCGCTGGCCGCCGCGGTTTGGACCAGGTCGGTCTGCCGACATAGAAACGCCGGAATCTGGAGGATGTCCACCACCTCGGCCGCCGCACCCACTTGCAGTTCGTTGTGAACATCCGTCAGCACGGGCACGTCCACGTGCCGGCGCACCCGATCCAGGATGGCCAGCCCGGCTTTGAGACCGGGCCCCCGAAACGAATCCGCGCTCGTCCGGTTGGCCTTGTCGAAACTCGCCTTGAACACGTAGGGGATGCCGAGCTGCCGGCAGGTCCGCCGCAACGTGCGGGCGACCTCCAGACAAAGCTCTTCACTCTCGATCACACACGGACCGGCGATGAGGAACAATCGGCGCCGGTTCGTCAAACTCTTCCACAATTGCGTCTGCGTCATGATGGCTTGGCGTTGTAGCAGGCCCGGGGCTCCCTGTAAACACAACCCGAACGCCCGACCGGGCGTGGGACACATTTCAGTCTTTGAGCCCCGGATTCGAAAATCCCGAGAAGAGGTTCTTTCCCCTCGGCCCTCGCGTGCCCAAGACGCTCGAGATTTCGCCGGGCTTCCGGGAATGTCCGAGAAACTGAAGTGCGCCGGACACCGCATCTGGCACATCGGAACCCCGGCGTGCGTCAAGACTGCAGGGACGACGATCCTCGAGCAGCCCATCCAGCAATTCTGGTTCCGGGACCGCGAATTCAGCGAAAGGAGTTTCGACCCCAGCGTCTTTGCCAAGAACGACCACCGAGTGCTCTCGGCCGAGGTGGCCAACCAGGTTTTTGCTCGGGTCTGTCGCGTCAGGAGGGCTGGACCGCGACGAACCCTCCCCTGCCGACGGGGTGCTCCTCCCATTCCGGGCCCGCCTTGAGAGCTTCGTGTGCAAAGACGGCTCGGACCGCGCGGAGTTGCAAGCTGCCGGGGATGAAGACCCGGGCGATCCGACGATCCATTTTCGCGGGGAACCGCGCCGCAACGGCACGCATCCGAGCCGGACCGATCCAGAGACCGTGCTTTGTCGGAACGCCAAAAGCCAAGAGGCCACACTGTGCTTCGGCGCTCCCATGCGGAGGGAGCGCCGCAACAGCCCGTGCGCCGACTTCATGATCCATGACCTCATTAACCGAACCGGAGCCGGGGGGGCCCTACGGCAGCGGCAGACCCGTGCAGCCTTGCGTGCCGCCGTGGGGTCAAGACAGTGGCGCCGGACAACGCCCCGCCCCGGACGGATTCTGTGCTTGAAAGTCCGCCGCGGCGCATTGCGGTGCACGCGGCCTGGAAGCAGAGCTTGCAGGTGCCGGGGTTGGACGGGCGCACGACGAACCGGCCGGGGGATCGGCTCCGTCGGCGCATTCGGAAGCGGGTGGAGGACATTGGAGGAATTCAGACGGTCAATGGCTTGCGCCGGATTCGCCACCCGGGTTGGGACCGGACGCTGGCGCGGATTGCTTAGGGCTGGCAGCCTGCCATCTGCTGCAGATGGTATGCTTGAGTTTGAGGAGCGCATAGCAGCATGCCCCGAGGCCGCGGGGCGCAGCCGCGGCGGCGGCAAAGCCCTGCCAGCCGCCAGCCGTCAGGGCCGTGCACAGGGCCAGAATCCGTCGAAGGCCACGGGCCTCCAGAGCGCTAAGCACCCGACTTTATTGTCCGCAGACACCGCCCGTGCCACAAATGGCGCTGCTCCCGAAAGCCTGCCACCTCTCCCGGCTGGAGTCTCCTACCCAAGGAGCGGGCAGAGCCGGCGGTTGCCAGGGCAGGATGCGGCCCAAGCTCTGGCCCTGGACGTCCCGCACTCCGCGGCGAAGACGGAGCATCCCGGGCCGTACGGCAAGCGCCAGTGGCCAACCCGCATTGCCCGGCCTGAGCGGCGCAACGTTCCTTCACACTTCATGGCGCGGCAGCCGCTTCGGAGTGAGGTCACATGGGCGGAATAGGGATGCAAAACTCCCCACACAGTCCCACCAATGTGCCAAAGGCCAGCAACGACACCAGCCTGGCCCGCCCCAGCCCGCCACAACTTCGGAAGATACAGAACGGTGGTAGCCGCCTCCAACGTCTGGATTCTGAGCCGTTCCCTACGAATACCCACGCCGCCGGCAGGAAACAGGTAAGCACGGCGACGATCGAGAGGACCGCCACCTTGGCGGTCCCGGTTTCCCAAAGCCGGCGTGTGGAGTCCTCTCTCATCCTTGGCACACGGAAAGCACGGTTAGGGTCGTACCACAAAGGAGAATCAACAAGATATCAGTCATCACAAACACGTCACGACGTCGATTCAACTGTGCGCGTTCGCATGTCATAAGCCACCTGAGGACACCTGGCTACGGCATGGAGAGCGCAGGTTGCGGATTCCAGTAGCCAACAGGCGTCCCAATCGAAGCGTCATGCCCTGTGCCCAGGCCGCTCACATTCTGGCAGGTGTGAGGCGTATGCGTTCAGACTGTTCCGATAGTCCCCCAGATACCGATTCCTGCGGAGGTTATGCGACCGAATCCGGTATGCGCTTTTCACGGGACACACTGCGTTGCAAACCAAACCCCACCACCGTTAACCGTGAATGCGGATTTTCACCCCACCCCAATTCGAACACGAACAAACATATGGTTGCTGGCGTAGTTGTCCCTGCAACATCTTTCGCGTAAAGCCTCCAAGTCTGCGTTGGCACCGAGTGCCGCTCACGGGGCTCCAACTGATGTGACTGTCAGTAACGTCAGCTTCCGATCGTCACAGGTGTCAGGTCGGCAAGCCAAACCATCTTTGTCAATTGCACCGTTGGGGGCATTGCGGAGGATTCCGTATTCCGTCCACAATGTTTGCTGGCTGAGGATCAACACCTCCTGCAGGGGTTCCCGCGCGACGTCATGCGCGAAGAAGGCTTTATCCCCCATCGGATCTCTGGCTGGCCATCTCCCCAATCGTGGGCTGTAAGGACGATACTCCTACAGAACCAATTCAGTGGCCGTGTCGTTCCGTTTGGTTCAAAGACGGCAGGGGTTGAAGGGAGCGCCGGGGCCGGTGGCGCGGAGAGGTTCGCCGAAGGGACCGTATTTGTAGGGCGCCGTCTCCGTGCCGGTGAAAGCAGAGAGCAACCGGCATACGTTCCCATAGCCGTCGTACGCCACAAAATGCGTGCCCGAGGCCGGACCACTGTTCACCCCCACCCAGAGCAGACCACCCACCCCGCCGCCGCCAGCTTCCGTGCCGGTGAGATCGACGCCCTGAACACAGCTGCGCACCAGTGCGTTGTTCGTCGCGTTCAACACTGCGACGCGCCGGCCGAACCACCCCGGATCGCTCGCGAATCTCAGGTCCTCCGTCAATACCCAGATCCCGTTGCTCATCACATTGCCGGTCTGCCGGATGCACCGGCCCAGTGCATCGTATGCCCCGTCCACCCGACGCCAACTGGCCCGATGGCCCGCCCCGTAGCTCATCCCCGGCACCCGACGGTTCGCCGCGTCCCGACAGTACATCCACCGCCCGCTCCGCACAACGTTGCCATCCCCCGCCAGAGATCAAATCAGCGTGTCCGGACTCTGCGTCACAAAGTCCGCCCGCACCTCCGACTGCACACGCTCCGCACCCTCCCGCACGACCCCGGCGTTCGCCACCCCACCCATACCCTGCCAGTCCGGCGGCCACGCGAATCGCCTACTTGTGGTCCCCAACTCAGGAGCGCGGCCGAGCTTCAACTGCAGGCGTCCGGCTTCTTACCAACCCTGCTGGGTCCCGTGCTTCCTCACCGCCTTTCGGTTCATTGGATCGCGCAGCGCTCCGGCCTGCGGTCACCATATTCCTCCCACAAAGGGCACACTACTACTCAGGATCGCACGCCACTCCGGCCCCCCCTCCGCGCTGACGCCGGCGCCCAGCCAGCGGCTGGTCGCCGGGCCCTTCTGGCCTTCGCGAGCAGCACACGCGAATCCGACGGACATGACGTTCACCTCAACGATTTCTTTTCCTTGTAAAACCTCTCCACCGGCTCACAGGTTATGTCATGTGCCCTGCAAATAGTTTGGAGCTCGGATGCGCTCAACGGCCCGAATACTTTAGCCCTTGGGACCTGCAGCACGTACCAGCCATCGGGATCCCCACGGTAAAGGCGCCTCACATATGCGACCACCACGCATTCATTTGCCCCAATCTGCAGTACATGGCCATCAAATACTCCGCCTACTGAGTCATCACCGCGCTTCCGCAGGTAAAACAGGCCGTTTTCAGGGAATTTCTCAAGATAGTACGAACCTGCAATCGGAATCCTGTTGGATCCGCAACCAGGCACCCAAAGCATCAGCGCAACGCATGCGACGACAACACATCTCATGGTCCAAAGCAGAAAATGCACTCGTGCATTTCGCACCAGAACTCCTCATTCATATGGTTCGAGCACTGGAGGCCGGGCGCCGTTGGATCGCAAGATTCGCGAATGGACTGGTATAATGGAGCTTCTGGGGATGTGGGGTTCCGGTTGCGATACTCCAGCCCAATGTTTCCGACCGCACCCGAGCATCCGTAGCCCATGATGTAGACATCACCATCGGCCCCGCCAACAAAGCGGGCGCTTCCGTTGCCACGCTCACAGAAAAACTCCTTCAGGCGACCAACAGGACCCGCGCCCGTAAGAGGCCGCCGGTCAGGACATGGCTTGCCTCTGTTCTTGCCCAAGAACGTTCTTCTCAGCCTGGCGGCGACTTCGGATTCGGCGACATTTTGGGTATGCGGCGACGCGGGCCCGAATACTTCCTTTGACGCTAACCTGCCAGGGTACCTGTCTTTCAATCGCTTCAAAGCGCCACACCATCCACCTTCATGCGGGATAGACGCCGTGGCGCCGCAGCAACAATGAATCGCGCAACTGGTTAATCCTAATGGGTCGTAGTCACTGAGCGTTGCAATCCGGAGGAAGCCGTGCGAGTTCCAAGCAACGCCCTCTTCCTCTGGATCGCGGCTCAACCACCTCCTCGAGCCCGGGCTGTAAGTCCGGTATTCACACAGCGCCAGCCCCGTTACAGTGTCGGTTTGCTTTATGCTGAAGTGGAAGGGGTTGAAGGGAGCGGCAGGGCCGGTGGTGCGGAGAGGTTCGCCGAAGGGACCGTATTTGTAGGGCTCCGTCTCCGTGCCGGTGAAAGCAGAGAGCAACCGGCATACGTTCCCATAGCCGTCGTACGCCACAAAATGCGTGCCC
>JAOADM010000187.1 GCA_026417315.1 Limisphaera sp. | reverse complement strand
ATTCAAAGGCCAGCCCCCAACGACGCGCGTGATCCACGAGACGCGTCCCGAATTCGCCATTGCTGAGCACCAGCCCCCGGCCGCCCTCCAGGCTCAATTGCGCGGCAACTGCGTCATTGGCCAGGGTCCCCGACCCGACCATCAACTGGCAGTGGGCCGCCCCGGTCAGCTCGCACAGACACCGGCGCGCTGCCTGAAAATCCATCATGAACACCGGACTGCGATGCGATTCCGGTGCCTGTTCAAACGCCCGCCGGACCTCGCGTCGGACCGCCACCGGGCCGGGCAGGAAGTTGGCGGCCGAGGGATGGAACGACCGCGCAGGTGCGTTCCGCAAAAACTCCCGGGCGCGCACTTCGAAGGTCTCCAGCGTGATGTACATGGGCTGGAACTGGGCCTCGCCAGAGCCCACCAGGGGTCCGAAGGGCACAAAGCCCAGGTGTTGATAGAGTTTCCGCTGCCGGGTGGTGCCGGAAATGATGGCCAGGTCGTAACCCTTTTCGATCCCGTGCTGCCAGAGCAACGCCAGCATACCCGCCAGGATCTGACCGCCCCGAGTGCCCCGGAACTTTTTGTCGATGGCCAGCAAACGCACCTCGCAGATCCGGCGGCCGGGCGGCAGGTAGCTGTCCAAGTTGGGCAGCTTCTGATCCAGGGAGAACGGGCGGTTCCCCCGCACAGCCAGCATCCCGGCCAACTGCCGTCCGCACAAGCAAATCAGATAGGTGTTTTCGTGATGGAACTTGTCCACCAGCCGCTGGGATGGGGAGCGTTCGTGCTGCGGGATCTCCTCCACGAACGTCTGATAGTTCAGCCGGTGGATGGCCTCAAATTCCCAATCCTCGGAAGCGAATTTAAAGACCAGGGGTTGATGCTCGGTCATAGGTACGCCTCACGATTTGTCGGGTTCCGGAGCCGGACGGGGTCGCCACCCCAGCGCGGTCCATTCCTCGACCAGGTTCCGGCGATGGGCAAACAAGACCAGGGCCGACACCACCGCGACCACGGCCACCTTGACGGGACCGTGATCCAAAAACCAACCGGCCCCCGGCAGCAACGCGTACGCAATCATGCCGGGCAGAATCGTCCGCCGCAACAGGGCCCAAGGGGGCAAAAAGAGCAACCCCAACGCCAACAACAATTGCGCATCGTAAAACAACAGTCCGCCCAGCGATGTGGCCACGCCCTTGCCGCCGCGGAAGCCGAGCTGTGCGGGCCACAGGTGTCCGGCCACCACGGCCACCCAGGCCAGCGCCTCCATTCTGGAATCGCCGGTCAGCCGCCCGGCCGCCCACACCGCCAGGGCGCCCTTCGCCACGTCCCACACCAAGGTGGCCACGAACCCCTTGGCGCCCAACACAGTACTGACATTGCGGGCGCCCACGCTGCCGCTCCCCACCCGGCGCATGTCCAGACCGGTCGTCCACCGAACCAAGTAATACCCGCCGGCCACACAGCCGAGGGCATAGGCGCCCAGGGCAACACAGAGCCCCCACCACCATGGACCGGCCAGTTCCAGTGCCGACTCCAGCCAATTCATAGACACGCAGCCGCAGCGGCGGCGAACCCACCGCGTCCCGCGACGGCACCGTCACTGTAGCCGGCCGACCGGCCCACTGTGAATCGAAAAATGGACACCCGCCCCGGCAGGAACGGTCCGGAGAGCCTTCCGTTCGTTGGACTTGCCGGGCCTTCCATACACGCTGAACAGTACAGACGGCACGTCGTCCTGCGGCTTGGTTCAGAAAGACTCGTCGCGGCGTGGAACGTTCGCGCCTGGCGTGGAGGTCCAGTGCCCGGAAAAGCAGGGAGCCGGTTGCGCGTTTCTTGGATCCCGGGTTTCGTGCGCTTTCGTTGCCGCGCAGGTCTCTGCTCTGCCGGTGCGCGACACCTCCCGGTCTGGGAGCGCCCGGGAAAGCATGTGGAACCACCACGGTGCAGAGGTTACGGACGCCGCGGGGACCCTGAATCTGGCCGCCGTTCGAGATCGAGGATCCGACCAGGGACCCGTGATGGCCGCAGGCTGGAAGCCCGCGCCATGGCGGTTTGGGAAAGCTGCGCCCCGGCACGTTTGGCAGCCGCCGCCGACAGACGGCGAACCGGAGATTCCGAACCCGCACCTGCGTCCCCGAATCCGGGAACCGCAGCCCGGCGGCGATTTGTGGGCTGGTGCCCTCGACTTTCGTCGGTAAATACCAACTCGGGTTTCGCCCATCTCTGTCGGCGGCTACTGGACAGGTTCTGAGTGTTTTGTGTGATCTGCGGGCTTTTTCCCTGCAGCTACTTCGGGCTGGAAGCCCGCAAAGGGGCAGCCGGGGAGATTTGTGCCACGCCTCAGCCCGCGGTCCGGGCGTGCTCTCCAGATCGCCGGGAAGGCCCCAGCGTGCCACAAAGCAGCCCGAACCACGCGCAGCAGCAAGCCGCGGCGGCCCGGTAAAGCCACCGGTCGAGGATGTCTGGAGAGCAGGCCCCCCGAAAACCAGGTGCCGGGCGCGCTCGCAGGCTCAGGTGCGGGCCGCCGGGCGGTCCTTGGTCATGTCCAGGATCTTCTCCAAGATGCTGCTCGGAACCGGTTCGAACCGGAGCGGCTCCATGGAGTAGGAAGCCCGGCCCTTCGACAGCGAACGGATCGCCGTGGCGTAGCCAAACATCTCGGCCAGCGGAACCTCCGCGGAGATCACCATGGCGGTGTCCTTGGCTTCGATGCCCGTAATGCGACCACGACGGCGGTTGAGGTCGCCCATGATGTCGCCCTGATACTCGTCGGGGGTGGTGACCTCCACCTTCATGACAGGTTCGAGGATGATGACATTGGCCTTTTTGCAGGCGTCTTTCAGGGCAAAGATGCCGGCCATCTTGAAGGCCAGCTCGCTGGAGTCCACTTCGTGGAAGGAGCCATCCACGATGGCAATCTTCAGGTCCACCAGCGGATAGCCGGCCAGCACACCGCCCTGGATGCCTTCATGCAAACCGTCAATGACCGCGGGGATGTACTCCTTGGGAATGACACCGCCCACGATTTTGTTCTCGATTTCGATGCCCTTGCCGCGCTCGTTGGGCGCGATTTCGATGATGACGTGACCGTACTGGCCGCGGCCGCCGGTTTGCCGGATGAATTTGCCCTCGCCACTGGCCGGCGTGGTAATGGTCTCCCGGTAGGCAATCTGGGGCGCACCTGCCGTGGCCTCGACCTTGAACTCGCGGAACAACCGGTCGCGAATGATCTCCAGGTGCAACTCGCCCATGCCGGCGATGATGAGCTGGCCGGTTTCCTCGTTGGTGAAGACGCGGAAGGTGGGGTCTTCTTCGGCCAGACGTTGCAGACCTTCGCTGAGGCGGTCGCGATCGCCCTTGGTTTTGGGCTCGATGGCCATGCTGATGACGGGTTCAGGGAAGGTGGGCGGCTCCAGGATCACCTCGAACTTCTCATCGCAAAGGGTATCGCCGGTGGTGATGTTGCGCAGGCCCACCAGGGCGGCAATGTCCCCGGCAAACACGCGCTCAACGTCGATGCGTTTGTCCGCCTGGACCATCATGACGCGGCTGACGCGCTCGCGCTTGCCGGTGCGCGGGTTGTAGATGATGTCGCCCTTCTTGAGCTGGCCGCTGTAGACGCGGAAGAACACCAGTTTGCCCACATAGGGGTCGCTCCAGAGCTTGAAGGCCAGGGAACAGAACGGGCCGAAATCGGACGCCGGCACTTCGACGCGTTCTTCCGTGCCGGGTTTCCAGCCCACCGCAGGCGGAATGTCCAGAGGCGACGGCAGGTAATCCACCACCGCTTCGATCAGTGGCTGAACGCCGCGTTTGCGGAAGGCCGAACCGGCCAGCACCGGGACCATCTCCAGTGCGCAGGTCAGGCGACGGATGGCCGCCTTCAGCACGTCGGGAGGGACCGGTTTGTCTTCGATGACCAGCTCGGCGATCCGGTCGTCCTTGTTGGCCACGGCGTCGATCAGTTCCGCCAGCGCCTGCCGGGCACGATCCCGTTCCTCCGGGGGAATGTCAGTGATCTCGAAACGCAGGCCGTTCTCGTCTTCCGGGTCGTAGATCAGGGCCTTTTGATTGATGACGTCGATGACGCCGCGCAACTGATCTTCGCGGCCCAGGGGCAGCACCACCGGCCAGGCGTAGGCCCCCAGTTTGCGGCGCATTTCATCCACGGCCTTTTCGAAGTTGGCCCCCACCCGGTCCATTTTGTTGACGAAGGCGATGCGCGGCACACGGTACTTGGTGGCCTGGCGCCAGACGGTTTCGGACTGGGGCTGGACTCCGGCCACCCCGCAGAAGACGGCGATGGCGCCGTCAAGCACGCGCATGGACCGCTCCACCTCGGCGGTGAAGTCCACGTGACCGGGAGTGTCGATGATGTTGATGCGGTGGGGGATGCCGGTAAAGAGCTTGACCAGTCCGTCCTGCTTGGGCGTCCAGTAACAGGTGGTGGCGGCGGAGGTGATGGTGATGCCGCGCTCGCGTTCCTGCTCCATCCAGTCGGTGACGGTGTTGCCGTCGTCCACGTCACCCATCCGGTGGATGAGCCCGGTGTAAAACAGGATCCGTTCGGTGGTGGTGGTTTTGCCGGCGTCAATGTGCGCGGCAATGCCGATGTTGCGCGTCCGTTCCATGGGATACGGACGGTCCGGCGAATTGACGGGCAGTCTGGATTGATCAGGCTTCTCCATGGCGACAGTCGGTTGCATGGGCACAAAGGGACAATAAAAACGCCCCGGTCAGCCGGGCAGCCGTCGGGGCGTGGAATTCCGGTTTCTTACCAGCGGAAGTGTGCGAAGGCCCGGTTGGCCTGAGCCATCTTGTGGACCTCGTCACGTTTGCGGATGGCGCTGCCCTGGCCCTGGTAGGCGTCCAGGATTTCGGCCGCCAGGGCGTCCTTCATGGGGATGCCCTTTCGGGCATCGGCGAAGCCCACGATCCAGCGCAGCGCCAGGGAAAGCTGACGGTCCGGCGGCACTTCCATGGGCACCTGATAGGTGGCGCCGCCCACCCGACGGGCCTTGGTTTCAATGCGAGGTTTGGCGTTTTCCACCGCCCGCTGCAGCACGTCCAGGGGATTGGTGTTGCCGGTTTTCTCGGCGATTTTTTCCAGCGCGCTGTACACGATGCGCATGGCGAGGCTCTTCTTGCCCCGGCGCATCACCGTGTTGACCAGGCGCATGACCAGCGTGCTGTTGTACCGGGGATCCGGAGGGATCGGACGTTTGATGGCTCGTCGACGTCGGGACATGAGTGAAACGACAGGTTAAACGTGCGACACGGCCGCAGGATCAAGAGGCTGCCGCGGCGGGTTTGGCGCCCGCTTTCGGGCGTTTGACCCCGTATTTGG
This sequence comes from Limisphaera sp., assembly GCA_026417315.1. GTDB lineage: Bacteria > Verrucomicrobiota > Verrucomicrobiia > Limisphaerales > Limisphaeraceae > Limisphaera. The sequence goes on along the minus strand of JAOADM010000187.1, from coordinate 2,220 downwards.
AGCGGCTGACACGACGTTTCTCCACACCGGCGGCGTCCAAGACGCCCCGAACGATGTGATAACGCACGCCGGGCAGGTCCTTGACGCGGCCCCCGCGCACCAAAACGATCGAGTGTTCCTGCAGATTGTGGCCCTCGTCCGGAATGTAGGCGATGACCTCGTACCCGTTGGTCAGCCGCACCTTGGCCACCTTGCGCATGGCCGAATTGGGCTTCTTGGGGGTGCGGGTCATGACCTGAATGCAGACGCCGCGACGAAAGGGCGCTCCCTGCAAGGCCGGGGCCTTGCTCTTGGCCTTCAGTTTTCTGCGGCCCTTGCGGACCAGCTGATTGATCGTCGGCATGTTTGCGTTCCCAATCGGATGGACCCGACCGGCGAAGCCGGCGGCCCGAAGGAGCGCGCAAGATAGGGCAGCGCGCCCCGGTTTGACAACTCCTAAGTGCTGCTGCTGCCGGCCGGGGCCGAGGCGGTCTCGCCCGCCGTCTCGGGCGTGGCCGTCGAATTGGCATTCTCGTCGGACAGCAGCGCCTCCTCCAGTGCGTTGGGCGCCGCGGGCGCCGGCTCCTCGGCCACCTCCACCAGCGGCTTGACCCGGACCTTGCGGTAGCGCTCGAAGCCGGTGCCGGCCGGGATGATGTGGCCCATGATGACGTTTTCCTTGAACCCGCGCAGGTAATCGACCTTGGAGCGGGTGGCGGCATCGGTCAGGACCCGGGTGGTGTCCTGGAACGAGGCCGCACTGAGGAAGCTCTCCGTCTCCAGCGACGCCTTGGTGATGCCCAGCAGCACCGGTTGCGCCTCCGCCGGTTTGCCGCCCATCTTCTCGACCCGGGCGTTCTCCTCTTCGAACTCGATCTTGTCCACCTGTTCGCCCCAGAGGAACTGGGTGTCGCCCGGTTCGGTGATGCGCACCTTGCGGAGCATCTGCCGCACGATGATCTCGATGTGCTTGTCGTTGATGGTCACGCCCTGGAGCCGGTAGACCTCCTGGACCTCGTTGACGAGGTGCTCCTGCAGCTCCTGGGGCCCGCACACCTCGAGAATCTCGTGCGGGTCCAGCGGACCCTCGGTCAGCTGCTGGCCCTTCTTCACCATGTCGCCCTTGAAAACGATGATGTGCTTGCCAATGGGAATCAGGTGTTCCTCGGTCAACCCGGTCTTGGGATCCCGGATGATGATGGAACGTTTGCCCCGGACGCTGGGACCGAACTCCACGATCCCGTCAATCTTGGAGATCTCGGCGGCGTCCTTGGGCCGACGAGCCTCGAACAGCTCGGCCACCCGCGGCAGACCGCCGGTGATGTCCTTGGTCTTGGCCTGTTTCCGGGGCGTCTTGGCCAGCAGCGACCCGGCCACGATTTCGTCGCCCTCCTCCACCACGATGTGGGCGTCGGCGGGAATCCCGTAACTGGCCACCGGTTCCCCGCGCTCGTCGAGCACGAGGATCTGGGGATGCAGGTCCTCCTTGTGCTCGATGATGACCATGGCCTCCTGACCGGTGGTTTCGTCCACCTCGTACTTCATGGTCACGCCCTCGATGATGTCGTGGAACTTCACGCGCCCGGCCTTCTCCGAGAGGATGGGCACGTTGTGCGGGTCCCACTGGGCGAGGGTCTGGCCCTTGCGGACGCGTCCGCCGGGCGGGACCATGATGACGGCGCCAATGACGATGGAATGGGTCTCGAGTTCCCGACCCGTCTCGTCCACCACCACCAGGGAGCCGTTCTTGTTCAGGACGATGTTGTTGCCGTCCTGCAGCGTCACGTACCGGATGTCCTGGTACTGCACGATGCCGTCGGACTTGGCCTTGATGATCGGCTGTTTGAAGGTGCCGGCGGCCACACCCCCGATGTGGAAGGTGCGCATGGTCAGCTGCGTACCCGGCTCGCCGATGGACTGGGCGGCGATGATGCCGACGGCCTCGCCCAGGCCCACCATTTTGCCCGTGGCCAGATTCCGGCCGTAGCAGAGCTGGCAAAGCCCGCGCTTGGTCTCGCAGGTCAGGGGCGAGCGAATCTTCACCCGTTCAATGCCGGCCTGTTCGATGGCCAGGGCCTTGTCCTCGTCGATCTCCTCGTTGGCCCGGACCAGGAACTCCTTGGGATTCGACGGGTTGGGGATGTCCTCGCAGGCCACCCGGCCCACGATGCGCTCCGTCAACCGCACGACCTCGTCCTCGCCCTCGTAAATGGCCTGCACCCCTGTCTCTTATACACATCT
>JAOADM010000186.1 GCA_026417315.1 Limisphaera sp. | reverse complement strand
CATGTGACCAGTGTGGGGGCCGCGCGGTCACCGTGCCCCAGTTACGTCGCATGGCCGGGGACCGGTTCGCTGTCCAATTGCTCCGGCAAATGCGGATGCAGCCCGGGAGCGTGGGCGTCACGTGCCCGTTCTGCGCCCGGCCCATGCAGCGGTTTTCATTGACAGATCCGCCCCTGGAACTGGACGCCTGTCGTCCCTGTTTGACAGTGTGGTTCGACGTCGGGGAGCTGCCCACGGTGCCGGAGGCCCCGCCGGAGCATCCGGAGATGGCCCGGGAGCGGTTGCGCACCCGGGAAGCTTTGGAGCGACTGCGTCGGGAGGAGGAGAAGCACGCCGAAGCCGACCTGCATTCGGGGCATTATCTGGCCATGCTTTTTGGCATGCCGGTGGAGTTGAACGCCCCCGCGCCGGCGCGCCAGCCGTGGGCCACGTTGATTACGGGCTTGTTGATGGTCGCGGCCACCGTCGCCACCTGGCTGGCAAGCACGGATCTTGTGGCCACTTGGGGCCTGGTCCCGAACCATTGGTGGCGCTGGGGCGGGCTCACCTTCCTCACGAGTTTCTTCTTGCACGGCAGCTTGCTCCATCTGGCTTCCAATCTGTATTTCCTGCTGGTCTTCGGCGACAACGTCGAGGATTTCCTGGGCCGGAGACGGTGGTTGCTGCTGTTGGGCGGCGCGGCGCTCGCCGGCGACGTGTTGCACATTCTCCTCGAGCCCCGTTCCGAGGTTCCGTGTATCGGCGCAAGCGGCGGCATTTCCGGGCTCATCACCTTTTACGCCCTGCAGTTTCCCCGGGTACGGCTGGGATTGCTGATCTATTGGCGGTTGGTCCGGATTCCAGCCTGGGGCGCGTTGGTCCTTTGGGCGCTCATGCAGGGCCTTCTGTTGATGATGCAGCTGCATGGGCTCGGGGATGTCTCTGCGGCCGCACACTTGGGCGGTGCAGCCGCCGGTTTGGCAGCCTGGTACCTTTGGAAGCGGCGGGAACCGACCGTGGACGATCTCGTCCTGTAGCCACTTCATGCCACATGACGGGGCGTCGGGTTCTCTCCCATCCTGAGGGTGGTGGATGGGAGGCCCGGCCAGCCGTGGTTCGCAGCGTCGAGATGGCATTGCTCCGGGGCGGCGAACCGGTAGGCTGAACGGCGAACCAGCACGGGCTGGCCCCTGCGATCGTCCGGTGGAGCGTCGCTGCGCTCCGGCCGACGCGGTCCGGCAGGCCGGCCGTGAAGACCAGAAAACCATGCACGCGACCTGCGGAACCGTGTTGCTCTGCCTCGGAATCGGCTGTTGGATGGCCGCAGCCGCTGATTCGATCACAGTCATGGAAATGCCGCCCCGGTCCGGCACCAACCACTTCTACGTCGGCAATCGTCCGCCGTTGGAGCCCAGCCCGTTTCTCAAATTGCCCATCGGAAGCATCGTGCCCCAGGGCTGGCTGCGCCACCAACTGGAGCTGAGCCGGGAGGGAATGGTCGGCCGGTTGAAGGAACTGTCGCCGTGGCTGGATTTTGCGCGCAGCGCGTGGGCCAGCCCGGAGGGCCGCGGCGAGCGGGGTTGGGAGGAAATGCCCTATTGGCTGAAGGGGTTTGGCGATCTGGGCTACGTGCTCAACGACCCCGGCCTGATGGCCGAGGCCCGGCGCTGGATCGAGGCCGCCATGGCCTCCCAACGGGAAGACGGATGGTTCGGCCCGCGGGATCTGCTCACCAGCCTGGACGGTCAACCGGATCTGTGGCCGCACATGGTCATGCTGAACGTCTTCCAGAGCTACTACGAATTCAGCGGGGACCCGCGCGTGCTCGAGACCATGCGCCGCTATTTTCAGTGGCAGCATCGACTCCCCGGCCGCGCGTTCAGTGTCGGATACTGGCCGCCCTTGCGTGCCGGCGACAACATCGAGAGCGTCCTCTGGCTGTACAACCGGACCGGTGAACCTTGGTTGCTGGACCTGGCGCGCAAGATTCACGAAAACATGCCCGCCTGGCACCGGGACGTGGTGAACTGGCACAACGTGAACATCGCGCAGGGCTTTCGGGCCGGTACCATTGCATGGATGTTCACCCACGACCCCGACCACCGGGACTCCGCCGAACGCAACTGGCAAAAGGTCATGCGCACCTACGGCCAGTTCCCCGGCGGCGGCTTCGTGGGCGACGAAAACGTTCGGCCCGGTTACATCGATCCTCGCGGCGGCATCGAGACCTGTGGCATCGTCGAGTTCATGCACAGCTACCAAATGCTGCTGCGCATCACCGGGGCTGCCGTGTGGGCGGACCGTTGTGAAGAAATCGCCTTCAATTCCTTCCCAGCCGCATTGACGCCCGACCACAAGGCCCTGCACTACATCACCTGCGCCAACCAGGTGCAGTTGGACCGACACAACAAGGCCCCGGGCATCCAGAACAGCGGCACGATGTTCTCCTACAGCCCCTACGAGGTGTATCGCTGCTGCCAGCACAATGTCTCTCATGGCTGGCCCTATTACGCCGAGGAACTCTGGCTGGCCACGCCCGACAACGGATTGGCCGTCTCGCTGTATGCCCCTTGCGAAGTGCGCGCCCGCGCCGGCCACGGGACCGTGGTGCATGCACGCGTGCAGACCGAGTACCCGTTTGACGACCGGGTGCGCATCCAGTTGGTTCTCACCGAACCCGTGCGGTTCCCGTTGTACCTGCGCGTGCCGGCCTGGTGCGAAACACCGCGTTTGACCCTCAATGGTCGCCCCGTATCCATCCAGGCTCAACCCGGCCGCTACCTCCGGTGGGAACGGACCTGGCAGGACGGGGACACGATCCTGTGGCAGATGCCCATGCGGCTGACGGTGCGCACCTGGCCGACCAATCACAACGCCGTCTCCATTCACTACGGCCCGCTGGCCTTCTCTCTCGCCATCCGCGAGCGTTGGGAAAAGTACGGCGAGCGAGTGCCGGGCTGGCCGGAATGGGAAGTGTTCCCGGCGTCGGCCTGGAACTACGGGCTGGTTTTGGACCCGAACCATCCCACGGCCGGTCTGAAGCTGGAGAAAGCCGCCCGGTCTCGTCTGGCCCCTCAACCCTTCACTCCGGAAACCACCCCGCTCCGCGTCCGGGCCCGGGCGCGTCGCATCCCCGAATGGCAATTGGATCGTCTGAACATGGTCGCCCCGCTGCAACCCAGTCCGGCCTTCTCCACCGAACCCGTCGAGGAAGTCACGCTCATCCCGATGGGTGCGGCGCGCCTGCGCATCGCGGCCTTTCCCACTGTGAGTGCAGAGCCCACCGCCCATCGCTGGACGCCGCCTCCTCGGCCCCGGCCGCCCGCCTATCGCCCCAGCGCTTCGCATTGCTTCGAAAGCGACACCGTGGACGCCCTGGCCGACGGGCTGGAACCGGCTCATTCCAACGATCACAGGATCCCGCGATTCACCTGGTGGCCGCGCCGCGGCTCCTCCGAATGGGTCCAGGCCGAGTTCGATCGACCACGCACGGTTCGGCGCGTGGCGGTGTATTGGTTCGATGACACGGGCGTGGGGCAATGCCGCGTGCCCGCCTCCTGGCAGGTGCTTTACCGCGTGGGCGAAACGTGGCAGCCGGCTCGTACCCGGACCGCCCCCGGCGTGGCCCGCGATCAATGGAACACCGTGGAATTGGACCCCGTCACCACCACGGCCTTGCGGCTGGTCGTGCAACTGCAACCCGGCTTTTCCGGAGGCATCTTGGAATGGAGAATCGAGTGACCATGAAAATCGCATCCCGCATCCTGATCCCGCGTTGGGCCGTTGGCCTGGCATTCGTGCTCGCCCTGGGGACCGGCGCCGCCCTCGGCGCTTCTCGTTCGGCATCCACGTGGAAGCCCGCCCAGGGCCCCTTGATGACCCGATGGGCCAGGGACGTCTCCCCGGACAAGGTCCATCCCGAGTACCCGCGGCCGCAAATGGTCCGCAAAGAATGGCTCAACCTCAACGGCCTCTGGGAGTACGCGATCACCGACCGCACCGCGCCCCAGCCTGCCCGGTGGGACGGGCAGATTCTGGTGCCCTTCCCCGTGGAGTCGGCTCTGTCCGGCGTGATGCGGCGTGTGTACGAGACCAACCGGCTCTGGTACCGCCGCACCTTCAGCCTCCCCCGCCGCTGGGCCGGCCAGCGCGTGCTTCTCCACTTCGGGGCCGTGGACTGGGAAACCGTGGTTTGGGTCAATGGCCGCGAAGTGGGCCAGCATCGGGGCGGCTACGACGCGTTCAGCTTCGACATCACCGAAGCGCTGCGGCCGGGCGCCGAACAAGAGATCGTCGTGGCCGTTTGGGATCCGACCGATGCCGGGTATCAACCGCGCGGGAAACAGGTCCGCAACCCCCACGGCATCTGGTACACGCCCACCAGCGGCATTTGGCAAACCGTGTGGTTGGAGCCCGTCCCGGAGACCTACATCGAAAGAATCCGACTCACGCCGGACATCGACGCCCAAACGCTCCGAATCGAAGCCAGCTGCCGCAATCCCGGCGAAGGCTGGGAACTGCAGGCCGAAATCCGCGAAGCCGGTCGCCTGGTCCAGCGACTGACCGCGCCCGTCCCGGCCGGAACCGAGGGGGCCGCCGTCGTGCGCGTCGAGGCGCGCATCCCGAACCCGCGGCTCTGGTCGCCCGACAACCCGTTCCTCTACGACCTGCAGTTGAGCCTGCACCACAAGGGCAAACGCGGCGACCAATTGCAGTCCTATTTCGGCATGCGCAAGATCTCGGTCGCGCGCGACGCCGAGGGTATCAACCGCCTTTTCCTCAACAACCAGCCCCTGTTCCAATTCGGCCCGTTGGACCAGGGCTTCTGGCCCGATGGCTTGTACACCGCTCCCACCGATGAGGCCCTGCGCTACGACATCGAGATCACCAAGAAGCTCGGCTTCAACATGGCCCGCAAGCATGTGAAGGTCGAGCCGGCCCGCTGGTACTACTGGTGCGACAAACTGGGCCTGCTGGTCTGGCAGGACATGCCCAGCGGCGACCGCTACATCGGTCCCAACGACCCCGACATCACCCGCTCTCCGGAATCCGCTGCCCAGTTCGAGCGCGAGCTGCGCGCCATGGTGGAGGGCCTCTACAACCATCCCAGCATCGTGATGTGGGTGCCCTTCAATGAAGGATGGGGCCAGTGGGACACCTGCCGCATCGTGGACCTGATCAAACAGTGGGATCCCACCCGCCTGGTCAACAACGCCAGCGGCTGGACCGATCGCGGCTGCGGCGACGTGCGCGACGTCCACATCTACCCCGGCCCCGGCACCGCCCCCCGCGAAGAGCGACGGGCCGTGGTCCTCGGCGAATTCGGCGGCCTGGGCCTGCCCTTGCGCGGTCACACCTGGCAGGACGAACGCAACTGGGGCTACCGCACCTACAACACCCGCGAAGAACTCACCGAGGCGTACCTGGACTTGCTCCGTCGCCTGCACCCGCTCACGGGTGAACAAGGTCTGGCGGCGGCCGTCTACACCCAGACCACCGACGTCGAAATCGAAGTCAACGGGCTGATGACGTACGACCGCGCCGTGATCAAAATGGATCCCGACCTCATCGCCGCCGCCGCCCGCAAACTCTACACCCCGCCCCCCAAACGCTTCAGTCGGCCGGATGAACTGGTCCCGCCGGCCACCCCGTTGGTCGCCCATGATCCGTATTTCAGCATCTGGTCCCCCGCCGACCGGTTGACCGACGCGGACACCACCCATTGGACCGGCCGACCCCATCGGCTCACCGGCCTGATCCGAATTGACGATCGCACCTGGCGCTTCCTCGGCGCCAGCCCGGCCCGCGTGCCGGCCCTGCCCCAAACCGGGCTGGAGGTCCTGCCCACCCGCACGCTCTATACCTTCGAAGGCGCGGGAATCCGGCTGAAAGTGACGTTCCTCACACCCGCCCTGCCCATGAATCTGGACATCCTCAGCCGACCGGTCACCTACGTGACCTTCGAACTGGAATCCACGGACGGCCGGGCCCATCGCGTGGCGCTGTATTTCGATGCCTCCGGAGAACTCACCGTCAACGAGCCCGACCAAACCGTTACCTGGCAGCGAGAAGACTTCGGACCCGTGCAAGCCATTCGCATCGGGTCCGTGGAACAACCCATCCTGGAAAAACGCGGAGACGATCTTCGGATCGATTGGGGGTACCTCTACCTGGCAGTGCCCGCGGCCGCCCCCGGCGCCCTGACCGCCGGCTCCCGCCTCGAGATCCAGGAGACCTTCCTGCGTTCCCAGCGCTGGCCCACCGAACGAACCAGCAGCGAACAACCCGTGCGCGCCGACAGCCTCGTGGCGGCCTGGAACGCCGCCCTCGGCAACGTGGGTCGCACCCCGGTGCGGGCCTGGTTGATGCTGGCCTACGACGACCTTTACTCCATCCAGTACATGCGACACAACCTGCGGCCCTACTGGCGCCGCCACGGGTGGGAAGCGGCCGACCTCTTGCGCGCAGCCCTTTCCGACTTCGAAGCCCTTGAACGACAGTGTCAGCAGTTCGATGCCGAGTTGATGGCCGATTTGACCCGCGTGGGCGGACCCCAGTACGCCCGCATCGCCGCCCTGGCCTACCGCCAGTGCTTCGCCGCCGGCAAATTCGTGGCCGATGCACATGGCCAGCCCCTCCAGTTCTGCAAGGAAAACCATTCCAACGGGTGCATCGGAACCGCCGACGTGTTCTATCCCATGTCGCCCCAGTTCCTGCTCTTTGGGCCCACGCTGGCGAAGTCGTTCCTCGTGCCCTATCTGAACTACGCCGCCAGTGACCGTTGGAAGTTCCCCTTCGCTCCGCATGACCTGGGCACGTATCCCCACGCCAACGGCCAGGTGTACGGCGGAGGTGAGCGATCCGAAGAAAACCAGATGCCCGTCGAGGAGTCCGGCAACCTGCTCATCCTCATGGCGGCCGTGGCCCAGGTGGACGGAAATGCCCTCTTCGCCATTCCCTACTGGTCGCGCCTCGAACAATGGGCGCAGTACCTCAAGGACAAGGGCTACGATCCCGAAAACCAACTGTGCACCGACGATTTCGCCGGGCATCTGGCCCGCAACGTCAATCTCAGTGCAAAGGCCATCATCGGTCTGGGCGCGTTCGGGAAACTGTGCGCCCTGCGCGGCGACAAGGTCAAAGCCGAGGAATACCTCAGCACCGCACGCCAGTTCGCCCAGCGATGGATGCAGGAGGCCGACGACGGCGACCACTACCGACTGGCCTTCGACCGACCCGGCACATGGAGCCAGAAATACAACCTCGTCTGGGACCGCATCCTCGGCTTGAACCTCTTCCCGGAGGAGGTGTTCCGCAAGGAAATGGCCTTCTACCGGCGCGTCCAAAACACGTATGGACTGCCCCTCGACAACCGTGCCACCTACACCAAGCTCGACTGGATCCTCTGGACCGCCACACTCACGGGGGATCGCAGGGACTTCGACGCGCTGGTGCAGCCCGTGTGGCGGTTCCTGAATGAAACCCCCGACCGCGTCCCGATGACGGACTGGTACGACACCAGGACGGCCCGCAGGGTCGGTTTCACCGCACGGCCCGTGGTGGGCGCCGTCTTCCTTCCCCTGCTTTACGAGCCGGCGCTGTGGGAAAAATGGGCCCGCCGCGACCAAACCCGCGCCTCCAACTGGGCGCCCATGCCC
>JAOADM010000185.1 GCA_026417315.1 Limisphaera sp. | reverse complement strand
AGATGTGTATAAGAGACAGCGGTACAACGGGCGAAGAGGGTGCCGGGGTGGAGATGATGGCGTTGGGCCTGTTCCGGAGCGAGTTCGATGCGGGCGGTTTCGAGGGTGATGGTGCCGCCGTTGGGCATGGCATCCTGGGCGTTGACGCAGAGGTTGAGGATGGCCTGGCTGGCGCGGGTGGAGTCGATGCGCACGGGCAGCGGGTCCGGGCTGGTCAAGGTTTGGAGGGTGACATTGCCGCGGAGGGTCCGGCGGGCCAGCACAAGGGCTTCCTGGAGCAGCTGGTTGAGGTCGAGGACGGCGCAGTTGTCGGGGGTTTCCCGGCTGAAGGAGAGGAGCTGTTGGGTGATGTCGGCGGCGCGGGCGGCGGCCAGGTCGATTTGTTCGATCTCGCGGCGGAGTCGGCTGTCGGCCTGGGTTTCGCGCAGGAGCAGGCCGCAGTTGCCGCGGATGGCCTGGAGGAGGTTGTTGAAGTCGTGGGCGACGCCGGCGGCCAGCGTGCCGATGATTTCCATTTTTTGGGCCTGGAAGAGTTGCTGCTGGAGTTCGTGGTAGTGGGTTTGATCGGTGATGTTGCAGATGAGGCCGCGGACCTGGGAGCCGTCGATCCAGGGGGAGACCTTCACCAGCCAGTGGCGTCCGTCGGGGCTTTGATAGCGGTTGTCGGCGGGCCGACCCGTTTGGAGGACTTCGCGGAAGACGCGTTCGAGTTCGGCGCGCCGGCCCGGGTCGGGCACGTAATCGAGGAGGTTGCGGCCGAGGAGCGGGGGCACGTCGATGCGCAGGCCGCCGTGTTCGGGCGGCAGGTGACGCCACCCGTCATTGGCGTGGGTGAGCCGGAAGTCGCAATCGAGGCTGTAGATGGCGCCGTCGAGGGATTGGAGGATGCTGTGGATGAAGTCGCGCTGGACGCGGAGTTGTTCCTGGAGCTGGATGCGGACGGTGATGTCCCGTTCGCAGGCCACATAGCCCATGAACCGGCCGGCCATGTCGGAGATGGGCGAGATGGTGGCCTCGACGTGGTAGGGGGTGCCGTCGCGGCGGACATTGACCAGTTCGCCGATCCACTCCCGGCCCTGGGTGACGGTGTCGAGGTAGGCCTGAACTTTTTCCTGTTCGAAGGGGGCGCGCAGGAACGCATCCGGTCGGCCCAGGACCTCTTCCATGCTGTAGCCGGTGGTGGTTTGGAAGGCCGGATTGACATAGGTAATGCGGAGGTCCGCATCGGCGAGAAAGAAGACATCCGGGGTGGCGTCGATGGCGGTGATCAGGCGTTGGATGTGGGCCTCGAGGCGGAGGCGCCGGCTGACGTCTTTGAAGATGAGGAGGAAGGGGTCCTCGCCGAGGGGAATGATTTCCACGTCGACGGGCAGGTGGGGCGCGCCATCCCGCAGCGTGATGACGGAGTGGAGGATGTCGGGCCGGGCGGGCTGACGTTGCAGCAGCAGTTTGAGTTTTTGGTCTGCGGGCGGGGCCAGCCACTGGAGGATTTGGGGGGGGGGCGAATCGGCCGTGGCACCGCCGTTCCAGTGGAAATGTTGTGCGGCGCGGCGGTTGAATTGCAGGACTCGACCGTCGCGGTGGCACACCACCTGGGCATGTTCGGCGGCCTCGAAGGCGGCCTGCCACCAACGGCAGACCACCTCGGGGGCCGGTCTTGGGCATGGATCCGACCGGTGCAACATGCGATGCAATCCCGTGCGCCGGTGGCCTGATCAGCAGTAGACCACCAGCGATTGGGTTATCGGCTGGATCCGGTGATGGTTAAGGAGCTTTTCGATGAAGGTGGCGTTGAGCCGTTGGCCTTCAGGGATCAGGAGCAGGCCGTTGGCGGTGTAAACGCCCCGCGCGAGGACCATGCCGGGTCGGAGCTCCGACAAGGAAACTTCGCGTTCCCGGCGGGGCAGTTCGACGGTTTGCAGGGCCTGGAGGAAGATGCGGACCGCCTCGGGGTCGAACGCCGTGCCGGCTTCCTGTTTGATGCGTTCGGTGGCGTCGGTGGGCGGCAGGGGGCTGGAGGCGTAGGCGACGGCGACGGCCAGGAGCCGTGCCAGCCAGGGAATGTTTTCTCCCACCAGTTGGTCGGGGTAGCCACTGCCGTCGTAGCGTTCGTGATGAGCACGGATGATTTGTCCCACTTGGTCGAGATCGCTGGTGAACCCGGCCAGTTCCTGGCCGAGGATGGGATGTTGCTCGATCAGGGCTTTTTCCGCGGGGTTGAGGGAGTGGGGATCGTCCTGCCAGCGTCGGATGATCTGGCGGGGCACGCCCACCAGGCCGATGTCATGGAGCAGTGCGCTGCTTTCAAGGACGCGGCGGTCCTGGGGCGAGAGCTGGGCGATCTGGGCCATGGCCTTGCAAAGGGTGGCGACGCGTCGCGCCTGGCTGCCCAGGGACGGGTAGAAGGTTTGCATGGTGTGAACGCAGAGCTCCAGCGAACGCATGAGGTTGCGCTCGAGGGCGGCGTTCATTTGGGCCAGCTGTTCGTTTTGCTGCGCGACCAGTTTGACCTGTTGTTCGAGGGAACGGTTCAGCTCGACGAGCTGTTCGTTCATCGCCTGGGTGGCGGCCTGGAGGTGGGCGTTCTGGCAGATCAGTTCGTAGCGTTGGACCGCGTTTTTGACGGTGGCCAGAAATTCTTCGCGGAGCCACGGTTTGACGATGAAACGGTAGATTTCGCCCTTGTTGATGGCTTCGATGACGGTGTCGAGACTGAGGACGGCCGTGATGAGGATGCGGGTGGCAAAGGGCTGGAGTTGGCGGGCCCGGGCAAGCAGTTCGAGCCCGGACAGGCCGGGCATGCTCTGGTCGGTGATGATGACGGAGAACTCTTGTTGCTTGAGGAGTTCGAGCGCGGCCAGAGGGTCGGCCTCGGTGACGACGTCGTAGGGGGTGCGCCGGAGGGTTTCGCGCAGGGCGGCCAGGACGATTTCCTCGTCGTCCACGACCAGGATCGGGGGCGGGGTGGTTTCGGATTCGAGTTTGGGCTCGGCAACGGGGTTCATGGGTTCAAGGGGCATCCAGAACGGAACGGAGTCGCTGCTGCCACTCGGCAGCGGGCAGATCGGCTGGCAACACCAGGTCCACTCGTTCCAGCAGGGCGGTGTCCAGCTCGTCCTGGTTGCAGGCGGTCAGGAAAAAGGTTTTCAGAGGCAGCTTCTCGGCGCGGACGCGGTCCAGCAACTGGCCATGTGGCCGCCCGCCTTCGGTGCAGAGGACCATCAACCCGGTGAACTGGAAATAGGGGGAATGGAGGAGTTCCAGCGCCTCCGATTCGGAGTGGGCCGGCGCGACGTAGAGACCGGTTTCGCGGAGGCGGGCGACCAGTTGATCCAGGGCGGTACCGGGTGGGCCGAGGACGAGGAAGGTGTGACGGACACCGCGCAGGGGAGGGGAGGAGGGCGCGGAGGATTGGGGCTGCGCGTCCAGCTCGGCCTGCGGGAACCAGAGATGGAAGGTGGTGCCCTGGTTTTCGGCGGTTTCGACGGAGATGGCGGCGCCGTGGCGCTCGGCGAACAGCCGGGTGTTGTAAAGGCCCAGGCCGGAACCTTTGCCCAAAGGCTTGGTGGTGAAAAAGGGATCGAAGATGGTGTGGAGCAGGCGGCTCGGAATCCCCATGCCCGTGTCCTGGACGGCCAGGCCAATGAGCGGCAGTCGCGGCCACTGCCCCTGCAGGGGTGTCATGGGCGGCAGCTCGTGATGGATGGAGGTGCGAAAGGTCAGTTGCCCTCCGTTGGGCATGGCCTCGGCGGCGTTGAGGGCGAGGTTGACCAGCACCTGGCGCAGTTCCACGGCATCCAGATAAACAGGGCACTGGCCGGCTGCCAGCTCCACGACCACCTTCACGCGCCGCGGCAGCACCTTGCGGAGGATCTCGGCCATGGAGCGAACGATTTCATTCAGGTCGTGGAAGTTCTTTTCGCCGGGCATGCCCTGGTGCAACTGGCGGAAGCGATGGGCCAGTTGGCTGGCCTCCATGGCGGTGGTGCGGATGAGTTCCAGACCTTCGCGCAGGCGGCTGTTGGCTTCCAGTTCGGCCTGGTAGGTTTCGCTCAGCGAGATGATGCCGGTCATGATGTTGCAGAAGTCGTGGGCCAGGCCGAGCGTGAGGGTGCCGAGGGTTTCCTTCCAGGACATCGTGAGCAGGCGGCGTTCGGCCACGGTTTGCCGGGTGATGTCCAGCCAGAGACCTTCATAGCCCAACAGGAGCCCGCCGGAGGTGCGGAGAGGTTGGCGGTATTCCCAGAGGTAACTGACGCGACCGGTGTGGAGATGGCGGATGCGGTAGGTGAGGACACCCCCTTGTTCGGGCCAGTCGGCGCGGCGGAGGCGGTGGAGCAGCATCTCCGCGTCGGCTTCGTGCACGACGCGCCAGAAATAGTCGGAGCTGCGTCGCCATTCGCGGGCGGGCACGCCGGTGAGTTCCTCGACGCGGGGGCTGATGTAGCTGAAGCTGAAATCGGGGCGCTGACTGAAGAGGATCCCGGGCCACCGCAGATTGAGGTTTTCCAGTTGGGCTTCGGCCCGCAGCAGTCGTTGAAAGGCCTGATGCGCGGCCACGCGCCCCCAGCGTTCCGGGGGGAAAAGGCTTTCCCATTCTCGGGCGGGAGGCAGGGCGGATTCGAGGCGGACGAACCAGTCCGGCCCGTGGCGACAGACGTCCACCACCAGGCGTTCCGGTCCCGGCGGATCTTCGGCAAACAGCTCGATGCGATCGAAGTCGGCGGCCGTTTGGAGAAAGTCGGAGAATGCGCCCTCCCAGGCGCGGTGGCGTCGGCCCAGCAGCGAGGGCAGGGAGCAGCCGGGCAGGTCCCGGGGCGGGATGCCCAGCCAGAGGGCCAGACTGTCATTGGCGCTCTGGATGCGTCCGTTGGCATCCAGGACGACCAGTCCGTTGTCCAGCAGGGATGGAAGGTTGGTGCCCGCCAGTGTTGGGCGTGCATTGAACTCCGAGCCGGGGTCGGAGTGTCCTGGTTGCCGCTGTCTGCCGCTGACCGCCTGCTTCATACACTGGCTTTGGTCCGCGGAGGTTGTCCGGCCTCGCCGCAGGTGCCGGTCACGACCGCGAAAGCGAGTTCTGCGCCTCGATCCGGAGCCGCGGGTGCGCAGGCCTCATTGGGCCCGCATGGCCGCCGCGGTCTCACGGCTTGCGCCGGTGCAAACTCATTTCCAGCGTTCCCACTGCCATTTCTGACAGATTGGGGCCCTGGGAACAAGTAACAATTTCCGGTTGTGGGCGGCTCGGGGGGCACCTGACGGCGCGCGGTGGCCTCGGGCACCGGGACCGGGCGGTCCGCGTCGGACATGGGTTGGAGGCCGTGGGAGGAAAAAGCAGGAGTTCCCGCAAAAGGGCCCCCGGAGCGGCCAGGCGCCGGGTGCAGGGGCGGTTCATGAGAGGGTTCGCTGGAAGGTGGGGTGTCTGCAGCCCGCGCGTCCCCGACCGGGCCCGGCGGGCGACGTTTTCGGCTGTTGCCGGGGCGGTCTTTGCTTTTAAATGCCGGGTGCCATGTCATGGTTGGATGAGCTGGAACCATTGAAGCAACAAGCGTTGGCCGCGTTTGCGTCCGCGCAGGACTTGACCGGTCTGGAGCAGGCCAAGGCGGCGTGGCTGGGCAGCCACGGGCGGTTTACGGGGCTGATGAAACAATTGGGCTCGCTGCCCAAAGAAGAACGCCCGGCTGCCGGCCGGGCCATCAACGCGGCCAAGGCGGAGTTGGAACAGGCCCTGGCCGAGCGGCGGCGTCAATTGGAGTTGGAAGCGGCGCGGCCCAAGGTGCCGTTTGACTTTACCCTGCCCGGGCGTCGTCGGCCGGTGGGCCGCCTGCATCCCTTGACCCAGGTGGTCGAGGACATCGTGCGCAGTTTTCGACGGCTCGGGTTTGCCGTGGCCGACGGCCCGGAAATCGAGGATGAGTATCACTGCTTCGATGCGTTGAACACGCCGGCGGATCATCCGGCGCGCGACACGCAGGACACGTTTTATCTGCCCGATCCTCCGGGCCGGGGAGGGCGCTGGCTGCTGCGCACGCACACGTCCAGTGTCCAGATTCGCGTCATGGAAAGTCAGCCGCCCCCGGTGCGGATCATCGTCCCGGGTCGGGTGTACCGGCGGGACAATGCCGATGCAACGCACAACCCGACGTTTCATCAAATCGAGGGGTTGTATGTGGACCGGGGAGTCACGGTGGGCGACCTCAAGGGAACGGTGGAATTCGTGTTCCGCGAACTGATGGGGTCCGATGTGCGCATCCGGTTTCGGCCCCATTACTTCAGTTACACCGAGCCGAGTTATGAAATCGATTTCAGCAACGCGCTGACCCGCAAGATGGGACGGGAATGGCTGGAGATTGCGGGCTGCGGAATGGTCCATCCGGTGGTGTTCGAAACGGTCGGCTACGACCCCGAGGTGTGGACGGGTTGGGCCTTTGGCTTCGGCATCGAGCGCATTGCCATGTTGCGATACGGGATCACCGATATTCGGCTGTTTTACGAGAACGATTTGCGGTTTTTACACCAGTTTTAACCGCGCAGGATGGGAAGACCACCGGGGCGGGCACGGGCCGGTGGGCCTCACCGAATCTTGCGGTTTCCAATCAACACGAGGGAGGGTCGGTGCAGGGAGGTGCTCTACGTGATCCGGGGGGGAGGAGCCCTGGTCCCGCCCGCGTCCGGCGGTGGACGGCGAGCGGGAGCCTGGTGGGGATGCTGCTGTGCTTTGCGGCGATCTGCGGCGTGGCCCAGGTCGATCCAGAGCCCCGGGAACTTGTGCAATTCGGCTACAACCAGGCCCTCGCCGGCCACGCTCCGTTTTCCGGTTACGCCTTTTACTATCGAAATCAACCGGGATTTCTGACGTCGAATGCGACGCTGCGACTGGCGGTGGCACCGGTGTATCTGGACAGCGAGCTGGCCTGGCGCGGGGCGCTGGGGCCGCGGACGCATTTGGCCCTGGGATTGGCCGGGGGCGGGTTTGCGGAGAGTTACAACGAGATTCGCCGGGGCCGTTACATCGAGGCGGAATCCTTCCAGGGGCACGGAGGTTCAGTCTCGCTGAGTCTGTATCATCGGCTCGATCCGGACTGGCGCGTGCCGCTGCACGCGGTGGTGCGGGTCTCGGGCCATTATGTGGATTATGACGAGAGCGACGAGACGGCTCCGGAGTTTGCGGTGCCCCCGGATCATTTCGAGTGGCGGGTGCGGACGGGACTGCGATGGGGCGGCCGGGAACCCGTCCTGTTCCCGCGGTCGGCACTGGAATTGTCGGTGTGGCACGAGTGGGAAGGCCGCAGCGAGCCGGGTCGGTACGGATTCGGCGGAGATCGGAGTCTGGAGTCTGCGGTGCAGCGTTGGTGGGCCCGGGCGACGGTGGCGCATACGCGGCGCAACGGACTGCAGTTTTCCGCCGGGGTTACGGCGGGCGGGAGTGCGGACGCCGACCGGCTCGGGTCGTATCGGTTGGGCGCCCTCCTGCCGCTGGGAGCCGAATTCGCACTGAGCCTGCCGGGTTACTTCTATCAGGAACTGAGCGCGGAAAGCTTTGTGCTGGGCAATGCGGCGGTGTTGTGGCCATTGGATGAACGGCGGCGGTGGCACTGGACGGTGATGGGCGCGAGCGCCTGGGTGGATGATCTGCCCGGGGTGCCGGTGGCGGGCCGGTGGCACCACGGGGTGGGCCTGGGGCTGGTGTATCAGTCGGCTGTATGGCAGGTGGCGCTCGGCTACGGATACGGCGTGCGCGCGTTGCGGTCGGACGGTC
>JAOADM010000184.1 GCA_026417315.1 Limisphaera sp. | reverse complement strand
CCCGCCGGTGCACCTGCCGGATCGACAGTGGCCCAACCGGGTGCTGACGCGGGCCCCCATCTGGTGCAGCGTGGATTTGCGCGACGGGAATCAGGCGCTGGCCATCCCGATGAACGTCAGCCAGAAACTGGAGATGTTCCAGGCCCTGGTCAAATGCGGCTTCAAGGAGATCGAGGTCGGCTTCCCGTCGGCGTCCAACACCGAGTTCACGTTCAACCGGCGGCTGATCGAGGAGAATCGAGTTCCCCCGGATGTGTGGATGCAGGTGCTGGTTCAGGCGCGGGAGGACCTGATCGAACGGACCTTCGAATCGCTGGTGGGGGCGCGTCGGGTGATCATTCACATGTACAATTCCACCAGTCCGGCCCAGCGGCGGGTGGTGTTCAACATGACCCGGGAGCAGATCATCCAGATGGCGGTGCGCGGCGCCCAAATGATCAAGGATCGGCTGCCCCGGTTGAAGGGCACGGAAGTCCGGTTGCAATACTCTCCGGAGAGTTTTTCCGCCACCGAGGTGGAATTCGCCAAGGAAGTGGCCGAGGCGGTGATGGAGGTGTGGCAGCCCACTCCGGAGCACAAGATGATCCTGAACCTGCCGGACACGGTGGAGGTGGCCATGGCCAACGTGTATGCCGACCAGGTGGAATGGATCTGTCGCAACATCCGCAACCGGGACTCCCTGATCATCAGCGTCCACACGCACAACGACCGCGGCACGGGCATCGCCAAGACGGAGCTGGCGTTGTTGGCCGGGGCCGATCGTGTGGAGGGAACCCTGTTCGGCAACGGGGAACGAACCGGCAACCTGGACATCGTCACCGTGGCGCTGAACATGTACATGCACGGCATCGATCCGGGCCTGGACTTCAGCGACATCAACCGCTTGCGGGAGATTTACGAGCGTTGCACCGGCATGACCGTGCCGCCCCGGCAACCGTATGCCGGCGAGCTGGTCTTCACTGCCTTCAGCGGGTCGCACCAGGACGCCATTCGCAAGGGCCTGCGCGAGTGGAACGAGGGCCGTCGGCAGTACTGGGATGTCCCGTACCTGCCGATCGATCCGCGGGACATCGGCCGCCAGTACCGGGAGGTCATCCGGGTCAACAGCCAGTCCGGCAAGGGCGGCGTGGCGTATTTGCTGGAGAACGAGTACGGCATCGAGCTGCCCAAGGAATTGCAGCGGGAATTTGGCCCGATCGCGAACGACGAGGTCGACCGGCTGGGACGCGAGGTCAGCGGCGCCGAACTGAAGGCGATGTTCTGGCGCGAATATGTGGAACGGACCCGGCCCTGGGAGCTGGTGGGCTTCGAAACGCAGAGCCGGGACGGGCGGGTCACCTGCCTGGCCCGGTTGCGCCGCAATGGCGAGCTGGTGGACATCCGGGGCGAGGGCAATGGTCCCCTGGCCGCCCTGGTCCATGGCCTGATCCACCACGGGGTGCCGCGCTTTGAGATCGTGCACTACAGTGAGCACGCCCTGAGCGCCGGCGAGGAGGCCAGCGCGATCGCCTACATTCAGATCCGATTGAGCGACGGACGCACGCGTTGGGGGGCGGGCGTGGACACGAACATCGAGCTGGCCGGCGTCAAGGCCGTGCTGAGTGCGTTGAACCGCGCTTCCGCCTGAACCGGGCGTCCGGGCCCCGGACATCCCGAAGGTTCGGGAGAATGATTTGTCCGACAGCCGCGCCTGCGACCCAGGGCGCAGGTCCACGGGTTGCCGGGTCAAAAAAGTTCCGCTTGCGCCGAACCGCCGCGCGCGGGTGAAGAAGCCGCGCCGGCTTCTTCCAGGAGTCGCCGAAATTCTTCCTCGTTGAGCACGGGCACGCCCAGGGCCCGGGCCTTGTCGAGTTTGGACCCCGGATTCTCGCCCGCCACCACATAGTCAGTGTTTTTGCTGACCGAGCTGGCCACATGACCTCCCGCCTGCCGGATTCGCTCGGCGGCTTCTTCGCGCGTCCAAGCCGAAAGCGTGCCCGTCAGCACAAAGGTCTTCCCCGCCAAGGGGCCCGTGCCGGCCCGGCCCGGAGTCGAGCCTTTCGGGCGGATCCCCAGGGCGCGCAGGCGTTGCAGCACCCGGCGTCCCAAGGGGGAGGCACAGTACTCCAGCACACTGCGGGCGGCGACCGGCCCGACCTTGGTCACGTAAGCGGGCAGCGGACCTTCGGATCGGGCGGCAGGGCGGGCGAAACCGGCGGCCATCAACTCGCGGCCAATCTTTTCAACCTCCGCCCGCAACGCCTCGAACTTTTCGGCGCGATGCCGTCGCTCCGCTTCCGTCCGGGGCGGGTTCTTGCGCGAGTTGGGATTGAGGGCTTCGGCCTCCGCCCAGGCCTCGTCCAGCCGCACCACGCCGCGCAGCAGAGGCGAGTCGGCCACGCTCTCCAGATCCGGATGGAACGCGGCGATGTCATGGGCGGTGACCTCGCCCACATTCGGGATGGCCAGAGCGAAAAGCCAGCGGGCCAGGGGCAGCGTCCGGGCTCGTTCCAGCGCTTCCAGCACCTTGCGGGCATTTTTCTCGCCGAAGACCCGGGGGGCCTCCTCGGTGCCCAGGTTCAACCGCGCCAGCGTCTCGAGGTCCAGGTCGAACAGGTCCAGCGGCTCGTCCACCAGCTTTCGTTCCACCAGTTTCTCGGCCACAATGCCGCCGATGCCCTCGATGTCCAGGGCCTTGCGCTGCGTGAAAAACTCCAGGCGACGGATCTTTTGGGCGGGACAACCGGCGATGTTCTGGCAACGCCAGGCCACCTCTTCGCCTTCTCCGGTCGCCACTTTCTCCTTGGCGATGGGTCCGCCGCAGGCCGGACAGCGCCCGCCCACGTGCGCGTAAAGGTCGAACGGCCTGGCATCCGGCGGGCGTTTGCTCTTGACCACCTCCACCACTTCCGGGATGACCATGCCCGCCTTGCGGATGACGACCGTGTCCCCGATGCGGATGTCTTTGCGGCGGATCTCGTCCTCGTTATGCAGCGTGGCCCGCGAAATGGTGGAGCCCTGCACGAACACCGGCTCCAGTTCCGCCACCGGCGTCAGGACCCCGGTCCGCCCCACCTGCACGGTGATGCCCTTGAGCACCGTCTCGGCCGGCTCGATCCAGTGGATCGGTTTGTGCACGATGGCGTACCCCGGGGCACGCGCCTTGGCGGGAATCCGCGGCCACAGGGAGAGGTCGTTGACCTTGATGACAATGCCGTCGATTTCGTAGGGCAGGCGGCGACGCAGATCACGTTCTTCATCGTAATCGGCCACCACCTCGCGCCGGTAGATCTCCAACAGATGCTCCACGTCCCGGCAGAGCCACCAGTACGGTTGCGTGGGGAGACCGAACCGGCGCAACGACTCCAGCACTTCTGCATGGGTGCGGAACTGGATGCCCTCACAGAGGCCCAGTCCGTAGAAGACGGCGCGCAGGGGGCGCTGTGCGACCAGGCGCGGATCCAACAGCTTGAGGGTGCCGGCCGTGGCGTTGCGGGCGTTGGGGAACGGTTCCTCGCCGGCCTGCTCGAGCTGGCGGTTGAGTTTTTCAAAGTCCGCTTGGGCCATGTAGGCCTCGCCGCGCACTTCGAGATACGCCGGCGGATTGCGGACCTCGAGGACCAGGGGAATGGAGCGAATGGTCCGCAAGTTGGCCGTGATGTCGTCGCCCGCGGTGCCGTCGCCGCGCGTCACCCCCAGAACGAAACGACCCTTCTCGTAGTGCACGCTGATGGAGACGCCGTCCACCTTGGGCTCCATCACATACTCGAGCCGCTCGCGGTGCAGCAGCTTCCGGAGGTTCAGGTCCCAGTTCAGCAATTCGCGCAGGGTGTTTTGGTCCTGGCGCTGCTTGCGCCGCGCCTCGTCCGGCTCCTCGGCCCGCGTGGGATGATCCGCGGGCCGCAACTTTTCCAGCGAGAGCATGGGGATGCGGTGCTGGACCCGGCGGAATCCTTCGAGCGGGGCGCCCCCGACCCGCTGCGAGGGGGAGTCGGGCGTCACAAGCTCGGGAAACTGTCGCTCCAGGTCCAGCAGTTCCTGGAAAAGCCGGTCGTACTCGCGGTCGCTGATCGTGGGGCGCGCCTCCACGTAGTAGGCGTGGTCGTGGGCGCGGATCTCGGCCACCAACCGGGCATGACGGGCACGTGCTTCGGCAAGGGTCATGGTACCTGGGCGCAGCTTGCCGCGCGGCTTCCGACGGGGCAAGCGCGAACCCGAGTCGGCCCGGGCGCGCGCCGCGAAGTCGGGCCTACGGAGCTTCGGCCGGCGCGGGGGCCGGCACCTGACGCGCCACTTTCGCCACCTCGGCGGCGGGCAGAATCACCGCCGTGGTGCGGTCGGCCTGCATGCCCAGCAGGGACGATCCGCCACTGGCGCCGGGAACACTGCGCATGACGCAGAGACCCAACACCCGACCGTCCAACAGGAACGCCGGGGATCCCAACGTGGTGGTGGTGATCGTGTCGTCCGGGACATAGAACAGTCGCGGTCGTTGCACCACCGCGCTGATCCGTTCGTAAGAGGCCGCGTGGGCGCGCCCGCCCGCCCGTCCCAGCCTCGTGATGGTGATCACCGGTTCCAGCACCTCCGCTGTACCCGCCTGCTCCAGGTCCACGTGGGGCATGGGCCGGGCCGGCGGTGCTTTGGGCCGGATGAAGACCAGGTCCAGGTCGCGGTCGCGCAACACCACCTCCGCTGCCAGATCCGAACCGTCCTCCAACAGGATCTTCACGTCGGTGATCTCCGAGTCCATCTTGAATCGGGATTCCTCGTCTCCCAGGCCGGCCATCAGGTTGCCCAGCAGGCTGGAGGGATCGGTGGCGGCGAGCGAAAGCACGGTCAGACCCGAGGGCGCGATGACAGTGCCGGTGGCTTCCTCGCGGGTTTCGCCGCTGGTCTGGCTGCGCCCGCCGAGGCTCATGCGGGTTTTCAAGACGATTTGGACGGTCACGACCGCCTGCCGGTGTTTTTCAAAGACGGGTCGGCCCAGCCGGGCAATGTCATCGGCCGGGGCTCGAAAGACCGAGCAGGTGAGACTCAGGACCACCAGGGCCAACCAGGAGCAGATTCGGGGAGGCATAACGTTGGGGGATCACCGATCCCATTTGGGTTCCAGTTCGAGATAGCGCGTGTGAATGCCCCGCAACACTTTGAAGATGACGGGGCTTCGACGGGCCGCCGCGGCCTGTTCCAACCGTTGTCGAAGCGAGTCCACGTCCGTTACCGGCTGACCATCGACCTCGACGATCAGATCGTCCACCAGGAGCATGCCCAGATCGGCCCAGCCCCCGCGCCGCACCTCCGTGACGCGGACGCCGGTTTGATCTTCGGGCCACTGTTCCTCCGCCCGATCGAAGAAGGAGAGGTCACGGGCGGTGAATTCGAAATCCGGGTTTCGATAGGTCTTCATTTCGCGGGGCAGCCGCGGCGAGGCCACCAGTTCGACCGGGACTTTCAGGGTTTGGCCGTTGCGCAAAAGGGTGAGGGTGACGGTGCTGCCGACATCGTACTGGCGGACGAGTGCGCCCAGTTCGTCGGCGTGTTCCGCGCTGCTGGCGGTCAACGGTTCGCCGTCCACCGCCACGATCAAGTCGCCGACCTGCAGACCCGCCCGCGCCGCGGTGGAGCGGGGATATACCCGGGTGATGTAGAAACCGCGCAGGTCCGGCCGCCCCAGTTGCTGCGCCAGCGGCCGCGTCAACACCTGCACTTCCACGGGCAGCCACGCCTTGGTGACCTCCCGTCCGGGATCTTCCAGCTCCGTAATGCCCAGTCGCACGACCGTGAGAAACCGCTTGTCGCCGCGCTCAAAGGTGGCGAGTACCGGCACGGGATCGGCGCGGCCCTGGGTGAGCTGCTCGGTGTGGCGCACGAGGTCTGCCAGACAGCGCACCGGTTGATGGTTGACCGCCACCAGCACATCTCCCTCATCGAGCGGTGGCCGCGCATCGCCGGCGGGCCCGCCGGCGCGCACGGAGGTGACCACCACCCCGTTGGTGTCCGGCCGTTTCATCTCGCGCGCGGACAGGGGCGTCAGATCGCGGGCGGTGATGCCCCAGGCCTTCAGTTCCCGCGGCCGGGCCAGGAACTCGCCGCGTTCCGCCGGCACGACGTGAAGCGTGATTTCTCGCCCCGCGCGTTCGACCACACAGGGCACCGACTGGCCGATGGGCAGGCTGCAGACCAGTCGCATGAATTCCGGGATCTGTTCGTCGAAGCGAACATCCACCGGCCGGCCGGCCAGCGCCACGAGCAGGTCCCCTGCCTGCAGTCCGGCCTGCTGCGCGGGCGAATCCGGCAACACCCCGGCCACCAACACGCCCCGGCTGGCCTCGGAGCGTTTGAAGCGCGGCTGTACGTCCATGCCGAGCCAGCTCCGGCGCACGCGTCCCTCGGCGATGAGTTGTTGAGCAATCTCGCGGGCCAGGTTGATCGGGATGGCCCCGCTCAACCCCAAGCGCATCTCGTTGATGCCCACCACTTCGCCCTGCAGATTGACCAGGGGCCCGCCCGAATTGCCGCCGAAGATCGGGGCGTCATGCCCGATCCATTTCACCAGCGACCCCACATCCTCGCCATCGAGTCGCAGGCGCGCCGAGGGGCCCATGAACCGCGGCATGATCATTTCCGTGTTGCTGACGATGCCCAGCGTCACCGATTGCGACAGGGCCATGGGACTGCCCATGGCCAGCACCGGATCGCCCACGCGCAGGCGGCTCGAGTCCCCCAGCCGGGCCGGCGTGAAGCGCATCGGACGGTCGGGTTTCAACTTCACCACGGCGATGTCGGTCAGTGCGTCGGTCCCCACCAGTTCGGCTTCGACCTCCTCCAGATTCCAGAGGGTGCAGAAGATCCGCGTGGCCCACCCGGCCACGTGATGGTTGGTGATGAGGTAACCGTCCTCCGTGATGATAACGCCGCTGCCCACGGATTGCGTTTTTACCTCGCGCCCGTCCACGTAGTCCGTGCTGACCACGCGAAGGCGAACCAGAGAGGGACGAAGTTGGGCGGCCACGCGATTGAGCTGGGCCTGGGTCAGCGTGGGCTGCCGGGCGGGCGTCACGCAGCCCGTGGGCAGCAGACCAACGGCCAGAATGCATACCAGCGCCTTGAAGCGGCAGCCGGCAATGCGTGGTGCGGGCCAGCGGCTCATGCGCCCGTTTTAGCGGCCGCCCCTGGCAATGCAAGCCTGAAGGGCCGCGGGCGAACCATCTTCCGCCGCATTTCCGGTCCTGAACACTTCCCGCGCCCCGGGGATTGCAGGCGTCCTCGACGCCGCAATGCCGAGGGCAAACGGCCCTTGCTCGTGGTTTCCGAGTCCGCCGCTCGACCATCAGACGCGCCCAGTACTCCCGCAACGGGGCTGCCGCCCCAGGAAAGGCGAGCGCGGGCGGCACGGTTTCCCAAGGAACGGGCTTTTTCCGGTCTCGGGACCGCTGCGAAAGGTGCCTGCGGGGTCGTTGACCGATGAAAGCCGTGGCGGCTGAAGGGTGGGGGAGGGCTTGACGAATCCCGGGGGAGGGGTATGGTCATGGTGCCGTTTCGTGGGGGCGATCCGGTTTCGACCTGGCCCGGACGCCAGAGGCGGCATGCCGAGGACGATGCGTTGGCCTCGTTAATCATCGCATCAAAAGAAAACTGCTAACGAAGAGTTGGCTCTCGCGGCCTGAAGTTGCCGCGACGTTCGCCGGCTGACGCCTGCTGGGCCGGACGAACGCCATAGCAGGCTGGGATCTGCGCGGAGACGGCGCGCGCGGGTCCGAGATCCTTCCCATGCTGTCTGGGGCAGTCGGATGCGGGTCCGCAGGCGACCGGCTGCCGACACCTACTGCGGACTAAGCATGT
>JAOADM010000183.1 GCA_026417315.1 Limisphaera sp. | reverse complement strand
GGGGACCCGCCGATTCGAGCGATCGGGGCCGCGCCACTGTTTCGACTGACCCATCATATCACCCGCTACCGGTTTCGCGTGGAGGTGTGGGAAGGCCGGCTGCAGGGCCCCTGGCCCGAGGGCCGCTGGCTCACGCAGCGACAGCTCCAGGCGCGTCCCATGACCCGGCTCACCCGAAAGATCCTGCAACACCTCCGACGCGAGGGAGCCGGCAGGCCGCCCGATACGAAGGCCCGGACCCCACAAGAGTAAAAACCCGAGAAAAAGGCCTGCGTTCAGCCCGGGCCTTCTGCTTAAATGCCGGCCCGATGACGATCATCACGGATGAACGTTGCACCGGCTACCACGCGCCCGGCCACCCGGAACGACCCCTGCGCATCCGCGCCACGCTGGAACGGTTGCGTGGCCAGTCCGACCTCTCGTTGACCTGGGCGGAGCCCGGCGACGTCACCGAAGCGGAATTGCTGCGGGCCCATACCCGTGCCCACCTCGAGCGGCTGCTCGAACCGCGGGATTTCGATCTGGACACGGCATGGTTTCCGGACATTGCCGAACACGCCCGCCGCTCCGCGGCCGCCGCGCTCACCGCCTCCCGACGCGCGCTGCAGGGAGAGCGCACCTTCAGCCTCATGCGCCCCCCCGGCCACCACGCCACCCGCAATCGTGCCATGGGTTTCTGCTATCTGAACAATGCAGCCATCGCCGCCCTGGCGGCCCGTGCCGAGGGCGTGGACCGGGTGGCCGTGTTCGACTTCGACGTCCACCACGGCAACGGCACGGAGGACATTTTGCTGGATCAGCCCGGCACCCTGTACGTCTCGGTCCATCAGCATCCCTGCTATCCCGGCACCGGCACCGAGCATCGCGGCACCAACTGCCGGAACTACCCCATGCCCCCGGCCACACCGGCCGATGAATACCGACGTGCCCTGGAACAGGCCATCGATGACATCCGCAGGTTTCAGCCCGGGCTGTTGATCGTCTCCGCCGGGTTCGACGCCTACGTGCGGGACCCGCTCGCTCGCGAGACCCTCGAAGTCGAGGATTTCCACTGGCTGGGACGCATGATTCGGTCCCTGAACTGTCCCACCGCCAGCTTGTTGGAGGGGGGGTACAGCCGCGACCTGCCCGAGCTCATCTTCGCCTACCTCAAAGGCCTGCATGACCTCTGAACCGGCACGGCCCCGCAAGGCTACCACCGCCGTCCCGGGGAAACGTCCTCCCGGGGCTGTTGAGATCCGATAGACCGCCGGCCACGGCCGCCCTGCCGCGCACACCTCTTCGTCCCAACAAAGGCCCGGAGGCCTTCCAGCGCGCACGGCCACCTTCCACTTTGGACTTCTCAGCCCATGCCGTCCGGCTAAGGTGGGGCCGCGAACCTATGAAACCTCAACCATACAAATTCTGTTTCGGCCCCTGGAACATCAGCGAAGGGCAGGATCCCTACGGCCCACCCGTGCGTCCCCCGCAAAGCTTCGAATGGAAACTCGAAGCGCTGAAAAAAATCGGATTCGACGCGATGATGTTTCACGACGACGACGCCGTGCCGGACATTGACCAAAAGACCGACGCGCAGGTGCGCCAGGAGGCACGCGCGCTGCGGCGCAAACTGTCCGACGCCGGCATCGCCGCCGAAATGGTCGCCCCGCGGCTGTGGTTCGATCCCCGCACCATTGACGGCGCTTACACCAGCAACGATCCCAAATGCCGCGCCTACGCCATCCAGCGCTCCCTCCGTTGCATCGACGTGGCCCGGGAACTGGGCACCGACCTCATCGTCTTGTGGCTGGCCCGCGAGGGGACCTACGTGCGCGAGTCCAAAAACGCGCGGCGGTGTGTGGACTACCTGGTCGAGGCCATCAACCGCATGCTCGCGTATGACCGGAAAATCCGCATCGCCATCGAGCCCAAACCCAACGAGCCGATGGACCAGGCCTACATCCCCACCATCGGGCATGCCCTGGCCCTGGCCCAACTGACCGACGACCCCGACCGCGTCGGCTGCCTCATCGAGACCGCACACGCCATCCTGGCCGGCCTCGACCCGGCGGACGAAATCGATTTCGCCTGCGCCTTTGGCAAGCTCTGGTCGATTCACCTCAACGACCAGAACGGGCTCAAGTTCGATCAGGACAAGCCCTTTGGCAGCGCCAACCTGCGCGTGGCGTTCAACCAGGTGCGCGCCCTCGAACGCAACGGCTACGGGCGCAAGGGCGAATACGTCTGCTTCGACGTCCACCCCTTCCGCACCACCAAGGTCGAGCACTGGTTGGCCCATTTGGAAAACAGCCGGCGCACCTTCCTCCGACTGGTCGAGAAAGCGCGAACCTTTGACGAGAAACAGGCCCGGGCGTTGATCCGCGACCGCAACTACGCGGCGCTCGATCAGATGGTGCTCGAGCATTTGATGGGCCGTTGACCCGGCGGAGGGCCGGGCGCCCCGACCGGCGCCCGCCCCGTGCCCGCGCGCCGACGTCAGCCCCGGGAGAACCTGCGGAATCCGTTGGGCCGTCGAGGGAGCCCGCAGCGGGACCCCGGGACCCTGCAGCCACCGCGACGGTCCGTTCCAGGCCTTTCAGAGGTCCACCTCCGGAAACCGCTCGCGAATGCGCTGGCGCAGGTGCGCTTCGTCCTCGGGCTGGTAACGTCGGCGCGGGACGAGCCGTCGCACCGCGTCCAGCAGGGCCAGCCAATCCTCCAGGGGCGGATCCTTGACGGGCATCCACCTCTCGTACCGGCGGCTGCGGATGTAAAAACGCCATTCACCCCCCACCAGGTGGGCGTACACCTGCAGCCTGGTGCCGTCGGGCGCCCTGCGTTTCCAACTGATCTCGGCCTTGGCCATGGCTTGCGCCTTCCGGGCGATCGGGACGGCCCCCGCCTCGCTCACACCGCCGATGTCCCCCTCTGCTCTCCCTCCACGGGCAATTCCACCGCGGCCACCGCCAGGGCGGCAATGCCTTCCCCGCGGCCGAGAAAACCAAGTCCCTCGTTGGTCGTGGCCTTGACTCCGACCTGACCCGGACTCAACCCCAGTGCCGCGGCAATGTTGGTGCGCATCGCCGTCACATGCGGGGCCAGGCGCGGCTGCTGCGCCACCACCGTGGCGTCCACGTTCAAAATCCGGCCGCCGCGCTGCCGCACCTGCCGGGCCGCCTCCTCCAAAAAGATCCGGCTCGGCACGCCCTTCCAACGCGGATCGGTGTTCGGAAAGTGCTGTCCGATGTCGCCTGCGCCCAGCGCCCCCAACACCGCATCGCAAATGGCATGCATCAGCGCGTCCGCATCCGAATGCCCTTCCAACCCGTGCGTGTGCGGAATCTCCACCCCGCCCAACACCAGGGGCCGGCCCGCCACCAACGCATGCACGTCGTAGCCAATCCCCACTCGCACCATGCGACGCAGTATACCGACCCGCCGCCCCGCGACAACCGCGCTTGTCCTGAAACCGGCCCTTCCGCTCACGTCCGCGTGCCGGACGCAGCCCTGAAAGGCCCCTCCCACGCGCGCCTGCACGCTTTCGAGCCCTGCAGGTGCGCCGATGCATGAAGGGTTTGCCGCCCTGATCTAACGTGGCCCGGAATCAGCAGGCGATGCAAAGCGGCGCGGCCCCGCACGCCCAAGCAAGGGCCTTCCCCTGTCCCGTTCACCCTCGCCCTCGTCAGGAATGGAAACCAACGTTTCTGCCGCTGCCCGTTCGGGCTCTGCTTGGCGCGGCTGTGAACGCCGCGCCTCCGTCTTCAGCCCAGATGCATCAGGTGTTCGATCCGCTCGAACTGTTCCCGAAGCCGCTGAGCCATGGCCTCCAGGCGAGCATCGTCCAGTCGAAATCGGTCCCGGACTTCGGCCGTCAGGTGCGTCGCCGCAGAACCCGAGGCGGCATCCTCCCGGGCCCGGTGCGCCACGGCGTTGGCCACATGGGCCACCACCGACAGCTCCGCCGGAGGGCCCAACCTCGGCTGATGATGCCACCGCACCCCCTCGACCAAGACCTCCGGAAGGCGCCACATCCGCAACAGCTCGCCCCCCACTTCCGCGTGGTCGGTGCCCACCACCTCCTGTTCCGCCTCCGGCCGCGCCATGCCCGCCAATGCCACCCGGGCCCGAATCTCGGCCAGTTGTTCCACCGACAGCACCTGGCTCATGACCAGTTTGCCCAGGTCATGCAACAGGCCCACCGTGAACGCCACCGACGGTTCCACCTCCAGGTCCAGGCCCTCTCCCAGCACGGTCTCCGCAGCCTGCGCCGTCGTCACCGAGTGACGCCACAAATCCTCCGCTTCCAAAGCGTGCTGCGGCAGGGTCACGGACATCGCCCCGCCAAAGGCCAGGGTCAACACAATGTGCAGGATTTGCTGATGCCCGAGCAGGAACACCGCTTGATCCACGGAGGCCACGGGCTCCTCGAGACCGAAAAACGGAGAATTGCACGCCCGCAGCAGCTTGGCCGTCAGCACATTGTCGCACTTGAGCACTTCGACAATCTCGTCGTTGCTGATGGCCGGCTGATCGAGCATCGATACCAGTCGCAACGCCGCCTGAGAGACCGGCGGCAGATTGCGCACCTTCCCCACGATCTCCTGCGCCTTCATACCCTGTTCCTCGGACCCCGCACCGGGTGGGGGCGTCTGGCATTTCCGGAGTCCGCCCCGCCGGCGCACAACCAGCGCACCCGTGCCGAGTTCTCCAGCACCCCGGCAAGCCACCTCAACGCCCTCCGGTTCCCCACGGGCAAAACTCGAACTTCACCAACTCGTTCCATCCAGCGCTGCTCTCCTCTGCCTGCCCGGATCCGGCTTTCGCCCTCGGCCCCAGCATGACGACTCAGACGCCGAAAGGAAAGCCTCCGGACAACCGACCCTGGCTTCCCCGGCATGCAGATCCCAACATCTCTGGTCCATTCACCGCGGCGGTGCAAAGGCCTCGACCCGCGCGGGATCAGTACCAACGGCATCCAGAGCATGCCCGTCGTGCTCTGAGCAGCCTCTGGCGACTCCTCATCGGTTCAGATTGGCAGAGGCTTGAGCCCCGCATGGAGCCGGGCTTGCGTCACGGCCACTGGCGCCCCGGGACACGCGCACTGAACCGTGAATCGGAAACTCGGCGCCCCCTGCGCAGGAGCTGCGGGCCGGTCTCCGCGGACCGGGGCGCGTCCCATGCCCGGGGACGAGTTCGGCGTTCGCGGCCATCACCGTGCGGGCAGGGAGCCACGACGATCCGTCAGCCGGCCTTCGGCCCCGTGCGCCGTGTGAACTCTGGCCAAGGCAGGACGCACGTTCCTTGCGCGGGGCCGGGCCCTTGGATCGGCGATGATGGGCCGCGTGACGGAGCTTCCGACAGTGCACTGCGCCCCGCACAAGCCGGAAGTGCCGGTTCCGCCGAGCCGTCGGCCGGAACCCCTGCGGCCCCGGCATGCCGAAGCAAGCGCCGGAGGAATGCCGCCCGGCGCTCCCGTACGCTTTCTGGTTAGTCCTTCTTTTTGAACAGCTCGCCCAGGCCCCGGGTGATCTTGCCGGCCGCCTCGCCAGCCTCTTTCCCCAACGTTTCCGCCGAGCGCACGGCTTCCTTGCCCAGTGTCCCCACCGCCTGCTGTGCCGCCCCCGCTGTCCCCTCCACCAGGGCGGCGAAGATCTTCTGCGTCAGCTCCGCCGGGGTAATGCCGTCCGGACCCGCGCCCAGATTCTCCAACTGAATGTCCGGCAACCGCACCGGCACGGAGCCCCCCAACGCCGTGGCCCCGAGCCGGAAACTCGCTCCCTTGATCACCAAGCGATCCACTTGAAGTTTCCGACTCGCACCCGCCTGGCGCTCGTTGGATCCCGAGGAATCCCCCGGCCCGGCCGCAGCCTCCACATTGGCGAGGATGCGCTTCAAATTGTTGCCCCCGGGCCCGATCTCCACCGTGATCTCGGGCGACTCCACCTCGATCAGGCGGATGTGCAGCTTTTCCGACCACAAGGATCCCGGCACCACCGCCATGCGCGCCTCGCCGACTCGAATGGCGTGCGGTGTTTTGTAGCCCTCGGGATTGCCGATCACCAAACCCTCGATCCGCCCTTGTCCCGACCATGGCGACAAGGAGACCGCCCGCAGTTGCACGGTCACCCCGGTCATCCGGGGACCGAGCGTCTCAATGCCGCTCTTCACCACACGATCCAAAAACAGGCCCGCCACCAACAACGCACCCACGATCACGGCAAGGCCCACGCCGACGGCAATCCAGAAAGGCTTTTTCATGCCCTCACTCTCCCATGCCGTGCACAATCCGCAACCTTTTCTTTGGCCGCACGCGTCGGCGGACTCTCCTCCGCGCTCTTTCAGAAGCCGCCAGGGCCTGCCCACCTTGGAGTCCGGGCCCGGCAGATCTCGGGCCACGGAGCGCCCCGGGACGTCACGATTTGCCGCACGCGAAGGTCCGCCACGGTCAACAGCGCTCTGGCAGCGTGCGGGCCCCGGCCCGGGTTCCGGCGAACTTTGACTTCTTCAGTCCGGCGGGCGCCGCTGCAATTGCGGAATGTGCTGCCCAGCGCTGCCGGCCACGGCGGCAGGCCGGCTTCCAACACAATCAAACAGCCCCGGGAGCCCTGACTCTCCCGGGGCTGCGTCGTGGTCCTCCTCGCTCGGGTTCCCGAACCCTGATGTGGCACCCGGGCACGCGACCCGGGACAAACTCACGGCAGCGTGCGCACCCGGTAATAACGGGCGTCTCCCTGCATCGGAGCGTCAAAGTAAAGCTTCGCCCCGTTGCCCGTTACGATCTCCGAGCTGGCCTCCCAGGTCCCCGAAGTGAGCGACGGGCGCGATTCCAACTGGTACCGGGCCTCGGGCCGAGATTGGAACCCGATGCGCAGACCGGCGCCGGAGCGACCGATCTCCAGACGCACCGGCTCTCCGACGCCCGGCGGTGTGGCGCCTTCACTGGTCAGCACGCCGGAGGCGGACAGGAAGCTCCAGCCGGCCGCCCAGTTCCACTCCCCAAACGCCCCACGATACGTCACCGGCGTGAAAAACCCGTCGCTCGGCGGCGTCAAACTGCTCGGACCCCAGGCCGGACTGCCCGGCTGCGGCCGCGGATCCAGCCCCCCATCGGTCGTGCGGCTGATCCCCCGCAACCTCGGATCCACCACACGATTCGAAAACGCCAGCGTCTGGAAAAACAACGCCGAATACGCATCCTCCCAAATCGGATCCCGCGTAAACCCATACCAGAGATTCTCCCGAAACTCCATCACCCCGTTGGTCGCATACTGACCCGACTTGTCATCCGCAATCCGCATCGCCGGCCCCCCAAAATCCGTGAAAATCGAATTGTAAAACCGCGGCGCCGAATACACCCGAATCAAAAACCCACGGTTGCCCGACGTGTTCGTCCCGGCCCCAATCCACGTCGCATTCCACACCTGAAAGTTCGACACCGGCGGATTGCCCGCATTCGACTCGTTGGGCTCCCCGTTCAACTCCCCCCCGTTGTCCTTCCGTCCAGGCTCCTGGATCGCAAACCAGAACTGGTGTTTGCCGTTGTGCCCCTGGTCCGCATCAAACGCATCGTCGTCGTTGAAGGCACTGATCAAATACTTCGTGTTCACCGTGCCCCCGAAAAACTCAAACCCATCGTCCGCCGTCGCAAAGGTCTCCACAAACTCAATCACCGTCCCATCCCCCCCCCCCGCCAAACTCAACCCGTTCAGCTCCCGGTTCGGCTGAAACACCGTCCCGGCCCGCCGAATCGACACATACCGCAGCACCCCGCTGGAATCATGCGGATCCCCGCCCCCAAACCGGTGCCCATACTGACCATCCACCTGCAGATCCGGCAGACCCTCGAAC
>JAOADM010000182.1 GCA_026417315.1 Limisphaera sp. | reverse complement strand
ATCCAGCGGGAAGGCGGCGGTGGGGACAACCTGGCCGTCACCTTTAAGCTGATGAATGAGAACGATCCGGTGGATGGCGATGCGCCGCTGCTGACCGGGAATGTGATCGGGTACATGGCCGAGCCTGCGCCGGTGGAGCCGCCGGTGCTGACGGTGGGGCGGCAGGGCGACAATGTGGTGATCTCGTGGAGTCCGGCCGGTGGGCGGCTGGAGAGCAGTCCGGTGCTCGGGCCGGGAGCGGTTTGGACGATGGAGACGACGGCCAATCCGGCGGTGATTCCGATCACGGGGACGGCCAAGTACTTCCGGGTGGTGCGGTAGGCGCGGCGGGTAAGCCGGTCTCCCAAACCAGCCGGTAACAGGTTACGCGGGGTCGGGTCTGCAGATGCGGGCCCGACCCCGGTTCGTTTCTGCGCGGCCCCGGGATTTGAGATCGGATTCCTTGTTTCGGTCGTGCGCCTGTCCGGTGGCACGCGCTCCGTTCGAGGTCAAAGTGAGCCGCGGTCCGGAAAACCGGGACCGACGAACATCGCTCGCTTTGAGCCCTTGGAATCTGTTCGCAGCCGGAATTTCTGTCGGCAGGAAAGGTTGCGATTTTTCGAGGGTGAACCGCCCTGGCCCCCCAGTTGCAAAAGACCCAAAGCCGTGGACCGCCCTGTCACAAGGAATGGGTCCGCAGGAAATCCCACTCTCGAAGGCACCCTTGCAGCGACTTGCCAGCTTTTTATCGCGTGAAAAACTTTGGGGCGCAGGGAGTCGGCAGCGAACACGAGTCGTTCGGCACGGCTCGCCTTCCCTGGGCATCTGTGACTCCGCAATCCCTCGAGGTCCCGGTGGCCAATACCCTGCGCGGCGAACCTTCGCCCGAAAGAAGAAACCACCGGGTCGGCTCGAGCTTCTGAAAGAAGACGTGTTGCTTCGAAAAACGGGCTTTGGGAGGCAACGGCGTGCGAAAGCGTTCTTGGTGGTGTGGGCTTTCTTCAACCGCCCGCTGGCGCGCGAAGGCACGCTGAATCCGACAGCTACAGTCTCGGGGCAGTACCTGGGTTCCCTTGTCGACGATCGGGGGTGGCCCGGCATTCCGGAGTATCAACGCGTCGGAACCCGCGAACCAAAAACCAGCCGGCGCGACTGGCGAAGGGGCCGCACGATCGCCGACCGGGGATTTTTTCCGCATTGCGAAACGTGCGAGACCGGTCCAGGGCTTGCCCGGCGATCTCCAGAGAGCAGTCAGGGTTCCGAGATTCGCTACTCCCGGAGAACAACTTTCCGGCCCGCGCGTTCGAGACGGCGCTCCGGTGAGTCAAGCAGTCTGGGCTGGAGCCCCAACGTCGATCCATGAAATATCGCCGGCTGGCAATGACTCCACGCGTTTCAAGTACTCGGGGTCGACACCTTCCCAAGATGCACGGCCCGGAATGAAGAACTCCACAGTATGGGCTGGAGGGGCTCCTGCGGGCGCCTAAAGGCCCAATGTGGAAACGGAGTCTCTGGTCACACGCTGGGTACGGAAGCTTTGTTTCGAGCACGGATCCCTCGCTTCCGGCGAGGCGCGCTTGCTCACGGGGCGGATCCGGCAGAACGGGGCATTCTCTCCATACTCCAGCAAAGAACGGTTGACGGTCCAAGGGCGCGCCGATGGCGCAACGCGGCCCCCTTGTGCCATGGGTTGCGCTCGTTGTCGTTTCGGCCAATTGGGTTTGGCAGATACCCTGCCGGCGCTGGCAGGGTACGGAAAAAAACAGCTTCGGTCGGGGAATTGCCCCTCCAGATCAACGACCTGCAAGCGGCATGTGCAGAATCGGGCTGTTCCAATCCCGTGCCGCGGGCCTCTCGAGAGGTCCTGGGCCTGCTCCGCAGAACCGCCGGGCTTTCCAAAAACAGTGGTTTCCCGAAGGAGATTCGTGTCGTACGACCATTGGCGGCGCCGCGCACAGACCCGGCTTACGTAACTTTGTAACGCTAATGCGCAAGAGCGGAGCCGCGCGAGCTCATGCCGATGCCCTGGCGAAACGCTGCGCAGCCAGCCGTCCACGAGGGCCTGCCCCGCCCCGGAGGCCAAGCAAGCGCCAGCCGCCGGACAATGGAGGGCACTAATCCGGCCAACTGCCTGCGCTTGCGACGCGGAGGGGGATGAATTGGCCATGCTCTGCGACATGCACGTCGATGGGCTCCCGGCCATGAGCCCGTAGTGCTACAGACTCTGCTGAGGTTCGAGCGGCCCCGCGACAGGGACTGCCGGGGGCTGGAATTCCAGCAGCTCGGAACCCGGGCGTGGAGGACAGCGTTCGGCTTCGTGCGTTTATCGGAAGGGAACAGGAAGCGTGTGCATGGCCACGAACGCGGGTCTCACGGCTCTTTAACCTCGACGAGGTCGTATGAGAGATCCCAAGAGGGAGGATTGCCTCCGGGACCCTGCAGGTAATGTTCGAACCAGCCCAGCATGCGCAGGTGATAATCGTACCGGGAAGCGGCGCGCCGGTTGCCGTGTCCTTCGCCGGGATACAACACCAGCCGGACCGGGGCGCGGCTCCGCAGTTTGAGGTGGCGATACATTTCCAGCGATTGGCTGACGTGCACCCGCGGATCGTCTTTGCCATGAAGGATCAACAGGGGTGTACGGCAGTTACCGGCGTGATAGATCGGGCTGCGTTCCAGGAGGAATGCCCACTGTTCCCACGGCCGGCGCAGCGCATGCACCAGATATTCCTCATCGGGAATGTCCGTGGTGCCGACCTTGGAGACCTTGTCACTGATGCCCACGAACATGACGCCCGCGGCGAATCGCTCGGAGTAGCGCGTGACACACCAGGCAGTGGCGTAGCCTCCGTACGATCCTCCCGTGACCCCCACGCGATTCGAGTCGGCCACTCCGATTCGAATGAGATGGTCCACCGCGTCGATCAGGTCGTCAAACTCACGACCGGCGGCATCTCCCTGGCCCAGCTTGGAGAAAGCCACGCCCCGCCCGGTGCTGCCCCGATAATTGGGATAAAACACCGCCATGCCGCGCGCTGCGGCGACCTGGCCGGGTAAACTGTAGCTGGTCAGCCATCCGTGGCGCACGTGGGCCTCGGGTCCACCATGAACCGAGAGAATCAGAGGTGCCGGTGTGCCCGCGTCCTCCAGGGGACGGATCAGGATACCCTCCAGCTCCAAACCGTCGCGGGCGTTCCAACTGACGACTTCCTGTCGAGCCAACCGGCGTTCGGCGAGCCACGGGTTGCTGTCCGTGACCCGGCGTGCGGTCGCCTCCCCGGCATTGAGAAGAAAAAGCTCGGCTGGATGGACCGGGCTGCTGCCCACCAGGGCCACCAGGGGCTTCTCGCCGCCACACGAGATCGTGTCAAAAACCGGCCCCTCGGGACCGAGTCGCCGCTCGCGGTGAACCCGGGGCCCGTCCCACCGCAAATCGTAAATGACGGAACGAACTCCCTCACTACAAAGGGCGAGCAGGCGATCCTCGGCGACCCACGCGCAGTCCTCCACCTGTCCGGCGTAATCCGGAATCAGATCGCGGAACGAGCCGGTTTGTAGATCGACCTCCATGAGCCGGCCGGGCGATGGATCGTGTTGGTCCTGCGCGGCGATCATGACCAGGCGCCGGCCCTCCGGGCTCCATCGAAACCGTCGGAGCTTGCCCGGATTGTCCACCCGCACGAGGACGTCGCCGGTGCGGGCGTCGATGATGCGGATCCGCTGCCGCACATACGAATCATCCACGGCGGGCGTTGGTGCCAGGCTCACGGCGAGTTGCTCGTGGCCCGGCCGCCATTCGACCTGGTGCACGTGACCCTCCAGAGGCAACGGGGAACTTCCCCGGGTGTCTGCGAACAGGGTGAGGATCCACAGACGCGCATAACGCCAGTCCTCCTCGAAGACCTCCTGGTTGAATCCCTTGTCCTTCTGCTTTTTGCGGGTTTCGGGTTCCGGCTCGGCGGCCACCACGGCCACCCGGTGGGCGTCCGGCGCAAGTGCATAAGTGGCAAGGTCGCTCTTGAGCTCGATGGCCTTCCGTGCCTCCCCGCCGTCGATGGGGATCAGATAGAGGGCCTTGTGCTTGTCGTCACCGCGCTTGGCCAGAAAGGCGATGTGCCGGCTGTCGGGCGTCCAGTCGATCTGGCTCAGGTCCACGCGGCCGGTGACGAAGGGTCGCTCGCGACCCGTGTCAGTGTCATACACCCACAGCTCGGACCACGCAGGGCCGTCCGGATCCTGCTCGAGGTCGCGCGGTACCTGTCGAAGAAAGGCAATCCAGTGGCCGTTCGGGGATGCGCTTGCAGCGGTGACTTGCTGAATTCTGGCGACGTCGCGGGGGGTCAGGCCCTGGGCTTGAGGAGAGCCGGGAGCTTCGGGGGAGGCTGTGGCCAGAGCTCCGGTCAGTCCGAAGGCAACGCAGGTCCACCGTATGTTCATGTCCTCATCCTCGGACACCGTGTCCACGATCGCAAGCCGGTGTCTCCGGTTACTCGGGAGGGTCCGAATGTCGGCGTGCGGGCGACGGGATTCGGCAGAAATAAAGTCGGACCGGGCCCTCGGAGCGACTTGCCAGAATGGTTTCCGGGGCGATCTCGTACAGAGCCGGCCACGTGTACTGAAATCGTACCGGCCAGGGCTCGCCTCCTACCGGCAACCAGGTCAGGCCCCCATTGGTGCTGATGGACAGGGTGTTTCGACAGGAAGTCAAAAGCAGCCGCCCGTCCCGGAGCGCCAGGACCCATGGAGCGGCCTCGTGACCCGGGACGGGAGTGCCAAGGCCGGGCGGCCATCGTTCGCCGTCTTCCGACCGCTTGAAGTGGACCTGGCCCCGGCCCAGACCGACCACTTCGTACACGAGCAGGAAGCGTCCATCGTGCGTGCGGGTGACCACGCCCATGCCCGGCCTGAGGCGGCCGCCTTTCGGCTCTTCGACAATGCGATGCTCGGGCCCCCAGGTGCGTCCCCCATCCGGGGAACTCTTCTGCGAGAGGACCTGACTGTAGCCCTCGTGTTTCTCACTCGAATAGATGACGCTGACGCGCCCGTCCGGTAGCGAAAAGAGGAACGGCTCCCAGAGACCCCGTTTCTGCTGCGCAACGGGGCCTTCGATGGCGTCGATGCAGGACCAACGCTGCCACGTACGCCCCTCGTTGGTACTGGCATACACGGGAAGTTGGTATGATTCACCTTCGTGGAGGGAGCGGGCCGCCAGCAGGAGTGTCCCGTCGGATCGCAGAAGCAAATGGCCGTTGTCGACCAGACGACCCGGCTCGCTCACGCGGGCCAGGGGAGTCCAGTCCCGGCAGTGGTTGGTGCTGATGAGGATCTCCAGGTGGCTGGTGCGGGGTGCCGGGAACCGGGTGAGAACCATCCACCAGCGCCCCTTGTCGTCGGGAGCCAGTCGTCCCCACGCACCGCGGCCCATGTCCACCGGCTCAGGGCCGGTTTGGGCGCAGACCTGAAGAGCCAACCCCAACCCCACCAGATGGGGAAAGCATCGCCACACCCGAGAAGACTACCGATCATGCTCCG
This sequence comes from Limisphaera sp., assembly GCA_026417315.1. Lineage (GTDB taxonomy): Bacteria > Verrucomicrobiota > Verrucomicrobiia > Limisphaerales > Limisphaeraceae > Limisphaera. The sequence goes on along the minus strand of JAOADM010000182.1, from coordinate 2,357 downwards.
CGCGCGTCGAGCCGACAAAGTCCGGCCACTCCGGGGTGGCGCAGCCCGATTATTGAGCACCGCATTCAAGGACCCCACGAGAATGCCACCTTGCCTCGTCCTTCCCGAGTCGGCCACGGCGGAGATTCCGCCGAGCTTGCGGGGCGAGCCAACACCTGAGAGACATGGCTCTCGGCCCAGTCGGTTCCGCCTCCGTGAGATTCCTCGCGTTTGCTGTCACCGGGGACAGGGATCGTGGGGCCGGGGTAACTGTGCCTGTGGTTGTAAAAAGGGTGCCCTGAAGAGGGCTCTTCACAGGTGCTCAGGCGCGAGTGTCTTCGGGTTTGCTTGCAGGCTGGTAGGACCATCCAAGGGATGGATCCGTGCGCAAGCACGCGGTCGTGTGTTCCCGATACAGTGGACAAGCGATTCAACCCCGGGCCTCGCCCCTGCGCGGTCTGCGACGCAGGAATCCATCCAAAAGCGGCCAGGCCGGACCGATCTCCTCGACGAGTATGGCCCAAGGCGGATGGAGGTAGACTGTGGCCTCTCCCATGATGCCGCATTCCTTTTTGGGCGGACTCCTTACGATGCCGGCGGAGTGGACCCGGATTTGCCCCCCGCACCGGATGGACTCTCCTCCCGTGTCAACGGGATCGACCCGCTCGGGCCTCGATGACGTCGGGTGATAACCGAAAGTTCCGAAGGCTTGCGTCGCGTGTACTTTGCAGGTCCTGACCTGGCGGTGGCAAACGGCCCTCCACCGAAATCGGAACGAGTCACCAGACGATGCGCAGCCGGTAATAGCGTTGGGGAATGTTCGCGGGGACCGTGTCGGCAACTTCAACCTGGTTTGTGCCCACCGGCAGGGGAGACGCCCATACAGGAACCCAGACGCCGCCCGAGAGGCCGTCGGTGGTCTCCAGCACGTAGCCCAGATCCGGTTCCACGGCAAAACGGAGACGCACTCGCCGACCCTCGGGGGTTTGTTCGACCTCGGGCCGCTGTAAACGTGGCCGCACGGGGGGTTGGGCGGTGAACCGGAACAGGAGAGTTTCATTCGGATTGCCCACCAGATCGGTGACCGCTCCGGTGGGCAGACTCAGCACGTGAAGTGTCGCGGGCCGCCACGGTGTTTGCGGCACGATGGTGAGCGTGTGGTCCTGGAGGGTGACCTGGACCGGGATCTGATTCGTACCCGCTTGCACAACCCATTGACCCCACATCGCGCCGGGCCGAATCGGTTCGTGGAACCGCAGCGTGATCGGAGCCGTCCGACTCACATTCGTACTGTTGGCGACCGGCACGGTGTTGGTGAGTTGCGGGGGACGCGTGTCTTCCAGCAGAGCGAGGACACCCGGCTGCGCCATGGAGAAGATCCACCCGTTCGTGCTCAACAGGACGTTCGGCACCGGCATCCACACGGCACTACCGTTGGTTTCCACCACCTGCCAGACCCGGGTCTGTTCCAGGGCTCGATTGGTAAGGTTCAGCGTGAATTGTACCGGGCTGGACGGAACCAACGAGGTTTCACGGGCGGCATCCCAAAACGTCAGCGCGATGGGCTGTTTGGCAAATGCCCAGTCGCCGGACAACGCGGGCAACCGGGTGGTGTCGGGGATGGCCTCCAGGAAGCCCACGGGCTGCACGGCCTGTGGGAAGGCGTCAGAGGGCACCGCCACGTGGGCCAGGGGAGTGTTTTCTTCGGCCAGGGTGATGGAAGTTGCGGAATCAACAGGTTCTCCCGGAAGGGAACCGGCGCGGAGCAAAACCCCCAAACGCCGCCCCGCGGTAAGTCGGACGCCATCCGGCCTCAGCACAGTGGCGGTCAACAGCATCGGACCGGTAACCTCGGCAGGGAGGGACCAACTGGCTTCCGCCCGGCCGGAGGCGTCGGTGGTGGCCGTGGCCACGGGATTGGTTGTGAACAGCGGCGCATGGAAATGCACCGTCCAACCGCCCAGCCCGTTGAAGCCGTCCGTCACCTGCGCTTGCAGGTGAATGACCGACCCGGGCGCGGCGATCGCGGGAGACACGTCCAGAGCTAAAACTGCCGGAGGCGCGGCGGTTACGGTCACCGTGAAGTTCGTGACGAGACCGTGACCCGCGAGCTGAACCGTGGTGCTTCCGGCTTCAGCAGCCTGAAGGTCCAATCCGGATTCCGTGGGATGTAACAGGGCCACGTTGGTCGGGCTCGCCGTCCACACCAGCTCTTCCCACGCCACAGGCACGGGGAGTCCGTCTGTGCCCACCAGCACCGGCCGCAGTCTCACCCGTCCGCCCGAAGCCAGGTGCAGATGCCCGATTGGCTCTCCGTTCTCGTCGCGCAGCTCCCAGCGGGCCGGCGGTGGCAGGTCGCTCTCCGGGGAGGCCTGAAT
>JAOADM010000181.1 GCA_026417315.1 Limisphaera sp. | reverse complement strand
AGATGTGTATAAGAGACAGGTTCTGGCGGGTGGGCCGGGTCCGGGAGGCGTCCGTGCTCGGGATGGTGGGATTGTTGCTGGCGGTGTGGGGCGGCAAATGGGGGTACGAGCATCCCGCCGCCTCGGCGTGGTTCGGTCTGTCGGACCTCACGCTGGCCTGGGCGATCATTGGCTACGGCCTGCTGGCAAGCGTTTTGCCGGTGTGGTTGTTGCTGGCCCCGCGCGATTACCTGAGCACGTTCATGAAGCTGGGGACGATTTTTCTGCTGGCGCTGGGCATTCTGGTGGTGCTGCCCGATCTTCAACTGCCGCCGGTGACGGCCTTCATCGACGGATCGGGGCCGGTGGTGGCCGGCAAGCTGTTTCCGTTTTGTTTTATCACGATCGCCTGCGGCGCCATCTCGGGGTTTCATTCGCTGATCTCCAGCGGCACGACCCCCAAGCTGATTACGCGCGAAAGCTACGCACGACCGGTCGCTTACGGCGCCATGTGTTTGGAATCGTTCGTCGCGATCATGGCCATGGTGGCCGCCTGCACGATGGAGCCCGGGGTTTATTTCTCGATGAATCTCAAGGGCGATCCGGAAGCCGTCGTGGCCCGCGTCAGCGCCGCCGGGTATCCGGTCACCGTCGAACACATGGAGGCACTGGCGCGCGAAGTGGGCGAGCACACGTTGTTCGGCCGCACCGGGGGAGCCGCCACCCTGGCGGTGGGGATGGCGCAAATCTTTGCACGCGCCGTGGGGCATCACCTGTTGGATCTCTGGTATCACTTCGCCATCATGTTCGAGGCGTTGTTCATCCTGACGACGATCGACGCCGGGACCCGCGTGGCGCGGTACATCCTGCATGATTTCCTCGGTCATGTGTGGCGCCCCTTGGGCGATACGCGGAACCTTGCGTCCAACCTTCTCGTAAGCGGCCTCATGGTCAGTGCCTGGGGATACTTTTTGGTGCAGGGCGTGCGCGATCCGCTGGGCGGGATCAATTCCCTGTGGCCGCTCTTCGGCATCGCCAATCAGATGTTGGCGGCCATCGCGTTGTGTCTGGCGACGACGGTGATCTTGAAGCTCGAACTGCGGCGGAGGCACCAGCCGGATCCCTCCCCCCCGGATGAGCCCACCCCAATGCGCCCCGGTCGGCCGTGGCTGGCCCTGGTGACCCTGGTGCCGCTGGTGTGGCTGGTGAGCGTGACCTTCACGGCGGGCATTCAAAAGATCGCCCACCCGGATCCACGCATCGGTTTCCTGGCGCAGGCACGCGAGCTGGCCGGTCAGCGCCCCGCCCTGGAGGCCGCGTTGGAGGCGGCACGCGCAACAGGCGACGCGACGGCGGTGGCCGCAGCCGAGAAAGCGTTGCGCACCAACCGCGTGTTGCAGTTCAACAACCGCCTGGACGCGGTGGTCGCAGGCGTCTTTCTCACGTTGGTCGGGTCGGTCCTCTTGTTGAGCGGATGGGAATGGTGGCGGCTGTGGACAGGTCGCCGCCCGGCCCAGTTGCAGGAGACGGCCCCGGTGTGGCTGCCTGCTTGGGCCGCGAGGGAGCGGTCGCAAGCGGTGCCCGTGAGTGTGGCGGGGGCGACGGCGCTGGCGGTGGCTCTCACAAAGGAACTGTCCGGCGAAGCTGCGCTGGAACGGGCGCACGCGCGGGCCGCTGCCGCCTCAGCCGTCTGCCCGTGCGAGCCCTGCCGCGTCTCGTCGACGTCCACAGGCCGTGTTCCCGTGTCGCGTGAACTTTATGTGCAGGTCACCGAGGATCGATTCCGTGGCGTGCGGCGGTGTTGTTGAGGCGCAGCTTCCGCAGGGGCGGAGCCGGGCGTGCAGGGGCGGCCCAGGGGAGACCCGCCACACGCGCGGTCGACGTGCGGCCGGCCGGAAGGCGTTTCGCGTTGCGTTGTTGGGGATGTTGTTATGCGGCCCGGGGGTTGCGGCAGAGCCGAATTACGATGAAAGCCGGGTGCCGGCGTACACGTTGCCCGATCCCCTGGTTTGCCAGGACGGCACCCGCGTAACCAATGCGCGGATGTGGGAGCGACGTCGTCGTCCGGAGCTGTTGTGGTTGTTCGAGGAACAGGTGTACGGTCGGGCGCCCACCCGTCCGCCGGGCATGTGGTGGGAAGTGGTCAGTGAAGATCGCCAGGCCCTGAACGGTCGGGCCACCCGCAAGGAGGTGACCATCTGGCTGCGGGGAGATCGCGGGGGCCCGACGTTGGAGCTGCTGTTGTATCTGCCGAACGGACCGCGCGGACGCGTGCCGGTGTTTTTGGGGCTGAACTTCATGGGCAACCACACGGTGCACCCGGACCCCGGCATCCGGATTCCAACCAAGTGGGTTCCGGCGGACCGCGCCGGCACGGTGGTCGACCATCGCGCGACCGCGGCCGGCCGCGGGTCCATGGCCTCGCGATGGCCGGTCGAACGGTTGCTGGAGCGGGGGTATGGTCTGGCCACAGCCTACTGCGGGGACTTGGAACCGGATTTTCCGGAGGGCTGGAAGCTGGGCGTGCGCGCGGCGTTGAGCCCGGCCGGTACGAACACCGTGTTCGCACCGGAAGCGTGGGGCGCCATTGCAGCATGGGCCTGGGGCCTGAGTCGGGCGATGGATTATCTGGAGACGGATCCGCGGGTGGACGCGCGCAAGGTGGCGTTGATCGGACACTCGCGCCTGGGCAAGACGGCCCTGTGGGCCGGAGCCCGGGATCCTCGATTTGCACTGGTGGTGGCCAATGAATCCGGCGAGGGCGGTGCCGCTCTGGCCCGGCGCCGGTTCGGCGAGAGAACCGCCGATCTCAACCGGCGTTTTCCGCACTGGTTCTGTGGCAATTTCAAACGTTACAATGACCGGGAAGACGACTTGCCGGTGGATGCGCACCAGCTGATTGCCCTCATGGCACCACGACCCGTTTATGTTGGCAGCGCGGCCGAGGACCTGTGGGCCGATCCGCGGGGCGAATTCCTCGCGGCTCGGGAGGCGGGTGTGGTGTACCGCCTTTACGGTCGGGAGGGAGTCGGTGTGGAAACCCAGCCGCCCTTGCACCAGCCCGTCGGCCAATTCATCGGCTACCATATCCGCGCCGGCCGTCACGAACTGACGGCGTGGGACTGGGAACAGTACATGAACTTTGCCGACCGCCATTTGCGTCGCCCATGAGCGAACTCGGCCCGACGGGAAGCCTGCGGCGTTTGGGATTGTTCGGGGGCAGTTTCGACCCGGTGCACGTGGGTCACTTGCTGGCGGCACGGGCGGCCATCGAGGAACTGGGGTTGGATCGGCTGTTCTTCATCCCGGCCGCGCAGTCGCCCTTCAAGGCCGGACAGCCTCCGGTGGCTCCGCCCGCCGAGCGCCTGCGTTTGTTGCGGCTCGCCCTGGCCGGCCAGACGGATTGCCTCGTGGACGACTCGGAGATCCGTCGGGGCGGCATCTCGTACACTGTGGAAACCTTGCGGGAGTACGCACGGCGGTATCCCGGGGCGGAGCTGTTTTACCTGGTCGGGGCGGATCATGTGCCCACCTTGCCGCGCTGGCGCGAAGCCGAAGAGGTGGCCCGGCGGGCACGGTTTGTGGCCCTGATGCGGCCCGGACAGCCGGCGCCAGTATTCCCGCCCCCGTTCCAGGGCGTCAGTTTGACGGGCTTCCCGGTGGGCGTGTCCTCTTCGCAGATCCGCGAGCGGGTGCGGACCGGGCGCCCCATCGAGGGCCTCGTGCCTCCGCCGGTTGCCGAGGCGATCCACCGGGCGCGGCTTTATCTTTGACCCCATCCATGGCAAGTTCTCCCACAACGATGGATTCCCGAAAACTGGCCCTGCTGTGTCGGAAACTGGCAGACAACAAGAAAGCCGAAGACATCGTCATCCTGGATCTGCGCAAGCTCTCCTCGATCGCAGACTACTTCGTGATCGCCTCGGCCACCAGTGAGCCGCATCTGCGGGCGGTCATCGAGGAAGTGACCGAAAAACTCGAGCAGGAGCATGGCTTGCGTCCGTACGGGGTGGACGGGCATCACACCACCGGCTGGGTGGTGCTGGATTACTTCGACGTGATCATGCACATCATGCGAGCGGACGTGCGCGCGCACTACGACCTCGAAGGGCTCTGGGGCGACGCACCCCGGGTTCGCACGCGCACGCGTCGCAAGGTGGCGTCCTGATCCCCTGCGAAGCGCGCCGGAAACACCGGAGCCGGCAGCCGCATTCAGCGGAACGGAGAAGCCCCCGGCAGGTGCACCCGCGAGGCGGTCCCGGCGGTTTTCCGCGAAAACAACGGCCTCAAAAACCGTACTTGGCCAACTCCTGATCGAGCTGACGCTGGAATTCCTCGATGTCCTCTGCCGAGGGCCGGTACCCGGGCTTTTCGGTGGCCAGACCCAGCCGGCCCATCTGGTCCAGATACCAGTCGGCCGTTTGGCCGTCGCTGAAGGTGACTTTGCCGCTGATGACCGCGCCGGGCCTGGTGAGTTCGTCGACACTGATGCGCACACGGCGCGGGCCGGCGCCGGCCTTCTCGGTTTCCCGTCCGGCGGGCTTGGCCGCTTCCGTCGTTTCCGGCTCGGGATCTTTGACCTGGAGTTTGAGGTCATCCACCAGCAGGCGCACCTCCATATAGGTGAGGCGGATGCCGAACTCCTTGGCCAGCCGGTCCTGCACCTCGGAGAGTTTGGCGCCCTGGTTCAACCATTGCGCCACCTGTTTGCGTTGCTCCTCGGTCAAATTCACGTTCATAGGTTGTCTGGTCCGATTGTGGCCGAGAACGGCCTGTTGAAAACGAAATTCTTCCCTTTCGGCCCCCGGAGGACGCGGCGGGACCCGGCGTTGCGGCTCAGACCTGTCGGGTCCAGCGCAACCCGAGCTTCAGCAACCGGCGGACGTCCGTGTCCGTGGCGGCCTCGGCGTAAATGCGCAGGACGGGTTCCGTGCCCGAACCCCGCAGCATGAGCCAGGCCCCATTGTTGGCGATCAGTTTGATTCCGTCAAAGGTCTTGACCTCCGCGACGGGCCAGCGCCCGAGACGATCGGGCGGCGCATTGCGCAGGCGGTCAAGAAGCGCGGCCACACGGGCCTGTGGCAGGTGCAGGTCGTGGCGGCCATACCGGTGGGGACCGAATTGCCGTTCCAACCCGAGGAGAACCCGGCGAACCGGCTTCCGTTCACAGGCCAGCAATTCCAACAACATCAGGCCGGCAGCCAGACCGTCGCGTTCCGGTATGTGCCCCGGCAGACCCATCCCCCCGCTCTCCTCGGCCCCCAGCAGCACGTCGCCCTTGATCATTTCCGGACAGATGTATTTGAAGCCCACGCCGGTTTCCAACAGGGGCAACCCCCAGGCCGAGCACATCTTGTCCACCATCGACGTCAGGGTCAGCGCCTTGACCACGCGGCCCTTCAACCCTCGATGGCAGTGCAAGTGATACAGCACCAGGCAAACCAGTTGATGCGTGGTCAGAGGGCGGCCGCGGCCGTCCATGGCACCCAGGCGATCCGCGTCCCCATCGGTCACCAGACAGAGATCGTGCGGATGACGCCGAAGAAAGGCGGCCGCCGGACCGTAGTTGGCGGGAATGGGTTCCGGGTTCAGACCCCCAAACAGCACATCGTGCTCTGTGTGGAGGGACGTGACCTGGCAGGTCGTGCCTGCCAGCAGGGCCTCGAAAGCCCCGGCCCCCGCCCCAAAAAGCGCGTCGTGGGCCACGCGCAAACCGGAACGGCCAATGGCGGCAAAGTCCACCAGACGCCGCACGGTCCGGACGTGAGGCGGCTGCAGGTCCACGCGGCGCAACCGGCCCTGACGTTGTGCCTCCGCGGCCGCCAGGCGGCGAACAGGCGACCGATCCAAGTAGCTTTCCACGGCCCGACACGTCTCGGGATCCGAGGAACCGCCGTAATGGGATTTGAGTTTGAATCCGTTGAAGATGGCCGGATTGTGGCTGGCGGTAATCATGACGCCGCCGATGCAGCGCCGTTCGCGTACCGCCAGAGAGACGGCCGGAGTGGGAGTGGCCATCGAGGTCAACAACACCTCGTACCCGTTGGCCGCGAACACCTCGGCGGCGCACTCGGCAAACCGATCGGAGAAAAACCGGCGGTCGTAGCCCACGACCACGCGGAGGTCGCAGCCGGGAACAGGATGATCGCGCCAGTAATCGGCCGCCGCCTGGGCCACGCGCGCCACGTTGGCAAAGGTGAACCCTTCCGCAATCACGGCGCGCCAGCCGTCGGTGCCGAAACGAATCTGGGTGCTCATGATCCGTGCCGGAGAGAGGAGCCCAGGGCCGCAGGGGAGTGCGAAGGACTCGGGGCCGGATCCCGGCCTTCCGCCGTTCCCGCCCGTGCCAGCCGCACGGCACGCCGGAGCTTCGTCACGGCCGCCTTCAGGTTGCGCTGGCCGAACAGGGCCGTGCCGCTCACGAAGACATCGGCCCCGGCGCGGGCACATTCTGCGGCTGTCTGCGCATTGATTCCGCCGTCCACCTCCAGGTGGAAGCGATACCCACCCTCGCGCCGCCAGCTGTCGGCCTGCTGGATCTTGGGCAGGCACTCGTGAATGAATTCCTGGCCGCCGAAGCCGGGATTCACCGTCATGATCAACAAGGTGTCGATCTGCCCCAGGAAGGGTCGCACCAGACTCAATTGCGTGGGCGGGTTGATCGCCAGCCCGGCTTTGAGGCCCATGCTGCGGATTTTCCACAGGAGCGATTCCACGCGTGCGCCGAGCTCCACATGCACGGTGAGCTGGTTGGCACCCGCGTCGGCAAACAGCGGCAGCAGGACCTCCGGTTTGCTGCACATCAGGTGGACATCGAAAAACGTGCGCGTCAGCGGCCGCAGCGCTTTCACCACACCCGGCCCGAACGAAAGATTCGGAACGAAATGGCCGTCCATGATGTCCAAATGCAGCCACTCGGCCCCGGAGGCCTTGTGACGGGCAATTTCCCGGGCCAGGCGACCATAATTGGCGGCCAACAACGACGGCGCGATGATCATGCCACCCCCAACTTGAGAAATGGGTCCGGCCGAGTCAATGACCCGGAGTCCGGCACTCATCAGGCAGCCCGGAAGCGGAGTTTCTCCAAGAAGGCCGGTTCGCGGGACGATGGGGCAAGGCTTCCCGCCGTTCGGTTCCACGGCACGGAGTTCCTTTGGCTTCATTCCGATGACCGGAAAGGCGCTGCGATGTGCATGGGGAAACGAAGCGGTGCAGGGCACGATTCACGAGACTTGCCTGGTTGTGCGCAACGGGCGCGCGCCGCCGCGGCCCGCAGCAGGAATTGCGAGGGGAGGAAGCTTTCGGACCACGGGTTGCGAGTACGCAGCAGCTGGATTCCGCGGCCAGCAGAGTCGCGCAGCCGCCAATGAATGCGGTTCCGACTCTCCTGCGCAGAGCACCAGGGGTGGGCGCGCCCCGCTGGCCAAGAAGATCCCATCCAGCCGGCGTGGAGCCTGCAGCTCCGGCTGAAGGTTCGCGCTCCGGAGAAGCCGCGAGGCGGTCGGATCACATTGGCCGGCTCTGTTCTCAACATGCTGATGATCAATGGGTTGAATGGAAGGAAGCGGATCTGACTTGCAGCCTCATCGGGGAGCTCTAACTTTCGCCCGGCCAGCTACAGCAGGCCTGGCACGCGCGCAACAAAGTACGCCACTTATGACCCGCGTTGGTCGAAGCCGTACGGTTCCACCGTTCAACCGGCCACCCCCTTCGGTCTGCTTTCGCCGTTCGGACCAATGGCAGTGGGTCCTCGGGGCTTGGAGGGTCTTCTTCTCGGCGCTGCTTGCGGCAGGCTTGGCGCGGGCCGACCTGGTCGTTCCGCTGGAACCTCCGGACGGCGCGACCAATGTGAGCACGTACACGCGCCTGGCCGTGTGGCTGGACATTGGCCTGTTGTCCGGCACGAATGTACGGTTC
>JAOADM010000017.1 GCA_026417315.1 Limisphaera sp. | reverse complement strand
CGCGCCTGTTGCAGCAGGACCGGATTCACCAGCGCGTCGTATACCACCACGTCCGCGCGCTGCAACAACTCCGCCGCGCGCACGGTCAGCAGGCCCGGATCCCCCGGGCCGGCCCCCACCAAATACACTGTGCCCATTGCAGACATTTCTGGTCACCCTACCCGCCAAACGGGTCCGGACAAAGTGGTTTATCCATGGCATCCGACGCCCTTCCTGAACCCACACACCGGTTCACGAGACGAAGCGCGTCAGATGACAAGTTCTCCAACCCTCGAAAAACGTTGGATGGAGATGACCGCTTTGGCAACTGCGGCAGGCCGGCCGCGCACCGCGGGAATGGGTCGGGCCCCCGCCCAGTGACATTCCGCTCGGACGCCAGGGATCGCTTTCCGAGAAGTCCGTGGGCCCACCTGGGTCCGGCCCGCTGGCTCCAGCCGGCCGTGACACACCGGCGCGCCGGTTTCCCGCACCGCTTCCGCGGAGCCTTTTGGAGAAACCGACTCAACTGCCGGGCGCGGTGATATCCGCCAGAGGCAGGACAATCCGCACCACGCCCGATCTCTCCTCGCCTGCCGGGACCAGTTCCAACCGGCCGCGATGTCCCTCCACGATGCGTCGCGTCACTGCCAAGCCCAGTCCCAAACCCACGTTTCGCGTGGTGAAGAACGGCTCCACGGCCTTCTGGGCCGTTTCCGGGGTGAAGCCGCTGCCGCTGTCGCGAATCTCGATCAGCAGCGAGGGATGTCCGGTGCCGTTGGCCTGGGACATGAGCCGCACCGCCACCGTGGCCTCTTCCGGGCTGGACTGCAGAGCGTTCAGCAGGACCTCGGTCAGGGCATGACGCAGGGCCGCCCGGTCGCCCTGAACAAATACCGGCTTCCCCAGATCCTGGTATTGAAGCCGGGCCCGGGATTGCGGCAGGTGCCTTTGCGCCTCCTGGAAAGCCTCCTGGATGAGCGGTCCCAGCGGCACCGGCTCGCCGGCGCCGCCGACGGCCTCGCCCGCCAGGAAACGCATTTGTTGCAAGAGCCGGTTGATCCGCTGCACACCCGTGGCCAGCGCCTGGTCCAGCGATTGACGAAACTCCGCGTCCTCGAACCGCTCCGCCAGCAACTGCTGATGCGTGGCCAGCGGTACCAGAGCGTTGCCGATCTCGTGCACCAGCCGGTCGGCCATGGTCCGAATCAGGCGCAAATGCGCCGTTTCCAGCTCGAGCTTCTGCAGGCGCTCCGCTTGCGTCCGGTCGTCCGCGATCAGCAGGGCCGACGCCATGCCACCCCCCAGAGTCCCGCTGCGGAAGGGCACGATGGAAACCATGAACACCGTGCCCGGCGCGTCCTCCGGCGTGTAACGGAAGGTGGGCAATCCGGCCCCCGTCTTGAGCACCTGGTACACCTTCGAACCCAGCGCGGCCGGAAGGTCCGAAAACTCCGGCTCGCCCGTGCGCCGACTGGTGCTCCGAAACAGCCGACGCGCCGCTTTGTTGGCGTGCAGGATCGAAAGGTCCGGCCCCACCACCACGCAGGCACTGCTCAGTTCCCGCAGAATTTCCGCCAGCATCTGGTGGTTGGCGACCAACTGATCGTGCAACCAGATGTTGCGAAGGGCCAGGCCCACCTGCTCCAGCAGGTGAAACACCAGTTCCAGTTCAGGATTGGCCAGGGGCTCGCCCGTGATGTGCCCGTCGAACAGCGCCACGCCCAGCAACTGTTCGCGGTCCATGATCGGCACCGCCACTTGCATGCCCAGCAGCTCGAATTCCTTCTGCGCTTCCGGGTCCTGCAGCAGCTCGGGACTGCTGCGCCGGAGGATGCGGCCCACCTGCTGCAGGGCCGCTCCCAGCCCGGCCTCGAGCGAGAGCTCGACATGCTCCAACACACTGGCCGAAACACTCAGCCAACAGACCGGCCGCAAGCTGCGCCCCTCTTCCGCCGACCGCGCTGCGGCTGTCAAGACGACCGGCTGCCGCAAAAAAATGACGGCGCGATTGATGCTGACCAGGTCGCGCAGGAGCAGCAGGAACTGCCTCAGCAGGCCCTCGGCATCGAGCGAATGCGTGAGAATGGCCGAGAACTTTCGGAGCACCTCGAAACCCGAGCGGGCCGGCCCCACCGCGGGTGTTTCCGGGGCCATCTCCCCGGAGCGCGCGCCCGGGAGCGTGAAAAAGTCGGTCCCCGTGGAACTCTTGGCGGGGGGACGAGCACTGGTGCCCCCGTTGGTGGCGGGTTCCGTCGTCACCGTCCGTCCCACCAACCGATCCACGATGGCCTGCACCAGACGCGGTCGCAGCGGCTTGGAAATGACCTGGGCCACGCCCTGCAGATAGGCCTCTTCCTCCCACTCCGCCTGCCGGGCACCCGCCAACACAACCAGCGGGCATTTGGGGGCCTGACGCCGGGCCCGCTCCACCAGCCACAGCGCCTGAACGCCTGTCAGATCCGTATCCAGTACGCACAAGTGCACCCGACCGTGCGCCAGCAACGGCTCGGATTCCTCCAGCGAGGTCCGATGAACGATTCGGTACTGCTCCGGGTTCAGAGCCGCGCGGATGGCCTCGGCCGTATCCGGATGATCCGCCAGCACTAGAATGGTTCTCATCCCACCATGCACCGCCGAGCGTGGCAACGCTCTGCCTCTGCCGCTTCCAATTCCACCACCCTCCGGCTCCGGCCGCGTCTCCGGAGTTCAGGGCGCTCTCCCGACTTTGTGCGATTTAGAACGCAGTTAACCGGGTTTGTTGCGGGCCGTCAATGCCGACTCCATGTTGTCGCGTCCCGGCCGGGCCGACCATCAGGAGATATCCGGAACCTGCGGTCCGGAGAATGCCGACACCTCCCGGTGGACGCCCGGGGCTCGTCCCGGGCACTCCCCTGGCCGGCGCGGTGTCTCCGGGCTGCCCCCGGCTCCGTCCGCGCGGGAACCGGCTTGGCGGTTACGACCTTTGCTGCTGCGCGGCCGACTCTTCCGGCACGACCGGCAGGGCTGCCAGAAACCGCAGGATTTCTTTCAGACGCGCGCCCGGGGCGCGCCGCATCAGTCGCGGAAACCGTCCGCCCCACTGCAACCACTCGCCATTGCGGCTGAGCATCAGGCGATCGTCCCGGACCTCCACGGCTGTGATCCCGCGAGCCGCCGCGGCCAGCTTGATCCGCACGGTCATCAGCAACCACTGCACCGGCTCCGGCAGGGGCCCGAATCGGTCGCGCATCTCCGCCTCCAGCGCCCGGAGCCCGGCTTCGTCGGTGACCTGGGCCAGGCGCCGGTACATTTCGATCCGGTGTCTGGGCTGCGGCACATAGCGGTGCGGCAGACAGGCAACGGCCAGGCCGGTCCCGTCGCCGCCGGCGCCGGCGGCCACTTCCAAGAAATCCAGCCGCAGCGAGACGTCCACCCGTTTGGGCAGGGGCCGGCCCTGCAGAGCCGCAATGCTCTGTTGCAGGAGCTGGCAGTAGAGTTCGAATCCCACCGCCGTGATGTGCCCGCTCTGCTCCGGTCCCAGCAGATTCCCGGCGCCGCGGATTTCCAGATCCCGCATGGCGACCTTGAATCCGCTGCCGAGCGAGGCGTACTGCCGCATGGCACTCAGGCGCTTGCGCACATCGGTCAACAATCGCGCATGCCGCGGCAGCAGCAGATAGGCATACGCCTGGTGTTTGTAGCGCCCCACCCGACCCCGCAGCTGGTACAGGTCGCTCAGGCCGAAACGGTCCGCCCGGTCGATGATGATCGTGTTGGCGTTGGGAATGTCCAGGCCGCTCTCGATGATGGTCGTCGAAAGCAGAATGTCCGCCTCCCCGTTCACAAACCGTGTCATCACCTCTTCCAGATCGTCTGCGCGCATCTGACCGTGCCCCACCACGATGCGCGCCTCCGGCACCAGGGCCTGCAACCGGGCGCGCATCGTCTCGATGGTCATCACCCGGTTGTGCAAAAAGTAAACCTGCCCGCCCCGATTCAGCTCGCGCAGAATGGCCTGCCGAATGACCTCTTCGTCGTAGGGGACGACGATGGTCTCCACGGGCAGGCGGTCCTGGGGGGGCGTCTGGATGAGACTCAGGTCCCGGGCCCCGGTCAGCGCCAGATAGAGCGTTCGCGGGATGGGAGTGGCACTCAGGGTCAACACGTCCACCTGCGTGCGCAGTTGCTTCAGCCGTTCCTTGTGCAGCACGCCGAAGCGTTGTTCCTCGTCCACCACCACCAGCCCCAGATCCTTGAACCGTACATCGTCCTGCAACAGCCGGTGCGTGCCGATGACAATGTCAACGGCGCCGCTGGCCAGGCCCTCGATGACCTGACGTTGCTCCCTCCGGGTGCGAAAGCGCGACAGCAGCTCCACCCGCACCGGAAAATCCGCCATGCGATCGCGAAACGTGTTGTAGTGTTGCTGGGCCAGCACCGTCGTCGGGACCAGCACCGCCACCTGTTTGCCATCCATCACCGCCTTGAACGCCGCCCGCAGCGCCACCTCGGTTTTCCCAAATCCCACGTCGCCACAAACCAGCCGGTCCATCGGCCGCGGTTTTTCCATGTCGGCCTTCACCTCGGCGATGGTCCGCAGCTGGTCCGGGGTTTCCTCGAAAGGGAACGCCGCTTCGAATTCCCGTTGCCAGGGCGTGTCCGGACCAAACGCATGTCCCGGTTGGGCCGCACGCGCCGCCGCCACGGCCAGCAACTCCGCCGCCACATCCCGCACCGCGCGCTCCGCCCGTTCGCGCGCCACCCGCCACCGGTGGCCCCCCAGGGTGTGCAGGGGCGGACGCACCCGACCCGCCCCCACGTACTTGCTCACCAGGTGCGCCTCGCTCACCGGGACGTAGAGCCGCGGCGGACTCTCCCCCGGCTCCCGGGGCGCATACTCGATCACCAGACATTCCATCCCCGATTCCCCGCCCGCACCGCCTCCCGGGAGGGTCGCCAGCCCCAAATACCGCCCGATGCCGTGGTTCAAATGCACCACCAGATCCCCCACCTCCCAGTCGGCAAAATCGATCTCGAACACAGACCGCATCGCCGCGGCATGGCGGGACTTCAACCGACGCGGCCGCGGAATGCGCGTGCGCCCGAAGACTTCTGCATCCGACACCACCACCCATCCCGCCGGTTCACACCAAAAGCCGCGGCTCAATGTCCCCAGTCGCACCTCCGGTCGGCGGCCCTGGGCTTCCTCGCCCGGCGGCAACAGATCTTCCCACAGTTCCTCGAACCGCTTTTGTTCCCCCGGCGTCGTGCAAAACACCACCACCGCATGGCCCTGGCGCAGCCACCGGTGCATCTGCTGGAAAAATGCCCGACGCTGCGCCTCGGCCACTTCCGCCGGAGGCGGCCGTTCCGGCAACGGGCGAAAGGCCTCCAAACTTTGCAAGTGGAGATCCAGCGCCGCAGCCTCCCGGCTCTCCCCATCCGCCGCCCGCCCCGCAAACAGCCCGGCCCCCTGCACGGCAGCGTGTTCCTCCGCCACCTCGCTCAAAAGCAACCGCGGCAACCCACGCTCAAGACAAAGACGCTCCACGCTCTCCCAGGTCTGAAAAAACGGGTCGGACTCGCGAATCTGTCCGGAGTATTCGGTCGCGCGCGCCTTCACCTCCTCCGGCTCGCAAACCACCAGCAGCGCGTGCCGGGGCAGATGCTCCAACAAACTGCTCATCTCCGGGGCCGTCTCCGTCCCGGCCGCCGCACTCTGCCAGCCGCGCCGCAACAGGCCCAGCTCACCGGCCGGCCCCAGCGTGACCGAATCCCTCGTTTCCCTCGAAACCTGGGTCGAGGGATCGAAGCTGCGCAGCGATTCCAACGTGTCCCCGAAGAACTCCAGCCGCACCGGCCACGGCTCCGTCGGCGGGAACACGTCCACAATGCCCCCCCGCAGGGCCAGTTCCCCTTTCTGGGTGACCTGCACCTCCGGCTCGTACCCCTGTGCCTCCAACCACTCCACCAGCGCCAGCGGGTCCACCCGATCGCCCCGCTGCAACGAGCGCAGTCGCCGACGCAATTCCCCCGGCGCAAAGGTCCGCTGCAACAGCGCCGTCGCACACGTCACCACCACCCGGACGCGCTCCTCGGGATGCGGGGCCGACGCCAGCTGCACCAACGTTTCCAAGCGCTCGCTGATCGTGTCCACGTGCGGCAACCGCTCCTCCCCCGGCAAGACCTCCCAGGCCGGAAAATAAAGGCTCAAATTGCCCACCGATGCAGCCGCAGCAGCGCCCCCGGCCTCCTTCGCCCCCGGCCCCGGTTCCGGCAGACCGCGCAACACCCGCAACCATGTCTCCAGGTCCTGCTGGAACAGCTCTTGCCGCCGCGGCTCCGGAGTCACCACCACCAGCGTTGTTTCGGGAAAACACAGGTGCAGCCAGGCGACCAGGAACGGCTGCGCCGGCTCGGCCACGCCCGTCACGTGCAACACCCCACCCCCCTCCATGCGCTGCACCAGCTCCCGGGCAGCGGGAGTTGCTTCAAACCGGGCCCAGACCGTCGAGGGGGCCCGGCTCTGGACACTTCGCCCCAACCTGTTTCAGCCTGATCCAGCCCCGCGACGGCCGTCAAGGGTGCGCGCCTGCGAATCCCTGCGTCACGCTTCCGGGAGCGCCTCCGCCAGCAACTGGGCCATGTGCAGCACACGCATCGACGTCAAATGCGCCACCTGCTGGCGACAACTTGTCCCCGAGGCCACCAACACCGTGCCAAACGGCGTGTGCTCCAACTGTTCCAGCAACGGCTCCGCCACCCGGACCGACAGGTCGTAGGTCGAGGCCATCGCCCCAAAGGCGCCCGCCATCCCGCAACAGCCGCTGTCCAGCAAACGCACGGTGCGGCCCGGGAGTCGCCGCGCCAATCGTTCCATCACCACCCCCCATCGTTTCACATGGCAGTGCGCGTGGATCAGCACCAGCCCCCCGTCCCGTCGCCACGGCACCGCGTCCGGATGCCGCTCCAGGACCCGCTCCACAAACGCCTCGAACAGGACACACCGCTCCGCCATGGCCTCGGCCCCCGGCAGTCGCAGCTCCCGATAATCCTCCGTGAACATTGTGAAACACGAAGGTTCCAGGAAAACCACCGGCGTCTCCGCAGCCAGCCCCTGAAGCAGGGCGAGGTTGCGGCGGCCCAGTTCCCGCGCCCGATCCAGATCCCCCTGGCTGAATGCCGGCCGACCGCAGCACGCCCGCCCCCGGAGCAACTGGACCTCGTACCCCAGCGCTTCCAGCACCGCCACTGCGGCCATCCCCACCGCTGGCTCGTGATAGCGAACAAACGTGTCGTCCCACAACAACACCCGGCCTCGCCGCGGCCCCCCAATCCGTCGGCGCCGTGCAAACCAATCGTCGAACCGCTGGCGGGCAAAGGCCGGCAAGGGCCGCCGCGCCGACAAGCCGACCACTTTTTCCATGGCGACCCGGACCCAGCCCCATTCCAACACCGTGTTCGCCACGCCCGCAAACCGTGCCCCCCAGGGCGCCCATTGATCCACGCGACTGATCCACCGCGCCGCCCGCGGCATGCCCACTGCCCGATGTCGCCCGTGCAACAGCTCCGCCTTCAACAACGCCATGTTTACGTTCGACGGACACTCCCTGTCTCTTATACACATCT
>JAOADM010000180.1 GCA_026417315.1 Limisphaera sp. | reverse complement strand
GTGAGGATGGGGCCGCGGTGGGAGGTCAAGCCGGGAAGCACGTGATGCGAATACTGCCAAACGGCTTCGGCGACGATCAGGGGGGCTTCCGGGTCCAGTTGGCGGAAGACCTCGATCCCTTCGCGTTGGGAGGCGATGAATCCGTGTTTCAGGTGGCGTTTGTAGGGGTGGCCGCGCATCACGCGGTAGCCTTCAGCTTCGATGGCTGCCGTGAGGGCCCGTTCCATGGCCTCTTGCGCCGGCCAACAAACCTGGTTGGCGGAGAGGCGCAGATCCCCACTGGCAACCAGGAGAACCGTTTTGGGACCGACCGATTTGGGGGTTGAGGCTGCAGATGTGTGTTTGGTTTTCATGCTTGGACAGCGAGTTTGGGAGGTTAGCGGCTGCTTTTGGAAACGGCGAAGCTACGGCAACGGATCCCCGCCCCGGTCCACGTTGCTGCGGTCATAGACGCGTGAGCCCAAAACGATTTGTTTGGGCACGGTCTCGCCGCGCAGAATGCGGAGGGCGGTCTCAATCGCCTCGGCTCCGCCGGTGGGGTACTCGAAGGTGGCATCCAGAATGCCCTGTCGGACGTAGGCGACCCCCTCGTGCGGGAGTGCGTCGATGCCGACAAAGAGCATTTCTTTCTCGCGGCCGGCGGCCCGCGCCGCCAAATAAGCCCCGTGGGCGCCCGGATCGTTGTGGGCATACACCAGATCGATTCTGGGGAAGCGGGCCAGGGCGGATTCCATCTCTTTGCGTGCTTCGGGTTCCAGCCATTTCATGTCGGCTTCGAACACCACCTCAATGTCGGTTCCGGCGATGGCTTCCCGAAATCCGCGATGCCGGTCCTGACCCGGGATGGAGGTCATGAGGCCCTTGAGCTCCACGACGCGGCCCTTGCCGCCCAAACGACGTTTGATCCATTCTCCGGCGGCGCGTCCGATCTTCACGTTGTCGGCGCCGATGAAGCAAGTGTACCGATCTCCCAGCACGGCGCGGTCCAGCACGATCACGGGGATGCCGGCCTCCATGGCACGGGCCACGGGCTCGGTGAGGGGTGCGGCTTCTTTCGGGCTGATGATCAGCAGGTCCACACGGGCGTTGATGAACTCCTCCACGTGGGCGCGTTGCCGCAGTGTGTCGTTTTGTGCGTCTTTGAAGATGACCCGCAACTCCGGATGCCGTGCCGCAGCAGCCCGGATATCGGCGTTCATTTGCACGCGCCAGGGCTCGCCCAGGTTGCACTGGCTCATTCCGATCGTGTAGGTGCGCGTGGGCCCCGGCGCCCGGGATGTCTCGGGCGCCGGCGCGTGGGGGCGGTCACATGCAGTCAGCCACAAGACCCCTGCGATCGCCGCGAGTTCGGCACACCTGATGACCGTCCGATACTGCATGGTCTCGCCTTTTCCCCCACCGTCGTCCATGCCCGCCGACGGGGTTCGATTCAACGCCGTCCGATGCCCTGAGTCAACACTGCGAGCACGATGATCACCCCGGTCAGCATGAGTCGGCCCGCCTCCGGCACGGCGTTGATGCTCAGGATCTTTTCCAGGTAACCCACGGTCAAAACACCCAGCAGCGTACGACCGATGCCGCCGGTGCCGCCCGTGAGGCTGGTACCTCCCATGACAACCATGGCGATGGCGATCAGTTCATAACCGGCACCCGTTTCGGGATCGCCCTGCTGCTCCTGGGCGGCCTGGCACAGACCGGCCACGGCTGCCAACAAGCCGCCGGCCACGTAGGCCATGGCCTTGGCCCGGCGGACGGGGACACCGGAAAGCCGGGCTGCCTCCTCGTTGCCGCCGATCGCGTACAGCCAGCGCCCCCAGCAGTGTCGCGACAACAACCAACCGCATGCCAGCGCGCAGAGACCGAACACAACCGACACGACCGAGATGTTGTCGCCGAGGATGCGCGCGTCGAGCCAGCGAAACAGTGCCGGAACGTCCACGTATTGATAGGAGCCGTCCGGCTGAGGGACCGCAGTGGAAACCTTCATCCCGCCGGAGACCCAATTGGCCAGTCCCCGGGCAAAGACCATGGTGGCCAGCGTGGCGATGAACGGTTGCATGCGCAGGCCGGCGACCAGAAACCCGTTGAGCGTGCCGACGGCGCCGCCGACGAGCAGGGCGCCGCCCACCACCACCGGGGCCGGCCAGTTCCAGTGAATGGCCATCCGCGCCGTGGTGACCGCCACCAGCGCCACCACACTGCCCACGGAAAGGTCGATCCCGCCGCTGATGATGACCAGGGTCAGGCCGCAGGCGAGGATTCCGTACACGGAGGCTTGCCGCAGCGCATCCCGGTGGGTGCCCAACTGATAGAAAGTCCCCTCGGCCGAAAACACCACTCCCAGCGCCAAGACGACAAGCAGCGCCAGCCAGGCGCGCAAAGCCGGCGAGGCCAGCCAAGTGGACACGCGCAGGCGGCCGGCCCGGAGCCGGGGCCGCTGCTCCGGGGTTTCTGGATCCGACTTCGTCATACCGTGCACTGGTTAGCTGTTCGGCCGTACGATGGCGCCTGCATCTTGGAAAGACCGCTTTTCGTTCGGCAACGGAAAAGCGATCGCGGCGCGCCCGGGGGCCAAGCGCCAACCTGAGGCCGCCCACGCTCACTCGTGCTCTGCGGGGACAAAGGCTGCGACCCACGGAGGCCCGCAAGCGCCAAGCCCCAGGGGTCCCGTGACGGGGAAGGGTCAAAGCCGTTGAGGTGCCGGATCTGTCTTCAAGCGACCCGCCGTGTTTCGAATGCCAAGCGCCGGCGGAGAGGCGCGGGTGTCACACTGCACGGCGTTGGGGGGCTCGGGGAATGGACCCTGAAGAAGGCACGGACTGACTGAAGCCGGGCATGCGAGGCTCGCCGATCAATTCTCGCCCCGCTACCAGTGCGACGCGCCTCGGCGTGGTCGTGCTCCCGGAGCCTGTTGCCCGCGCAGGGTCTTTACCGTTGTCCCACGCAGAGTCCGCAAGCCCTCATCCCCTTTCGATGTACCCGAAGTCCATTTCGGCAGTCCAACGAGGTCGGAGGGCAAGGCACACTGTCTGTTCTTGGTGCCCGCGGGAAGTGCGACAGCTGCGCTCGCGGTTCCAAGGCCCCCCGAAGGCTGGCCGGGGTGCTGCGCGCAGGGAGGAGGTTCGGCTTGAAACCACAGACCACCGACCGCGGGCCGGTCGGTGCCCGCGCCAGAGTCAGTGTTTCGTCTCGGCCAGCGTGGTCCGGTCTTTTTGGAGCGCCTGCTGAACGATTTGAAGGATCTGCGCTGCGGGAAAGGGCTTTTGCAAAAACGCGCCGTGACCGAGGCGGAAAGCTTCCTCCGCCGTTGCAGAGTCGCTGTAGCCGGACATGAAGACCAGTCGCAGCTCGGGCTTCTCTCGGCGCAGTCTTTCTGCCAGTTCCACCCCGTTCAATCCGCCGGGCAGGATCAGGTCGGTGAGTAACAACTCGATCTCGTTACGATGAGCCGCCCATAGTTCCATGGCCTGTTGAGCGTCCCTGGCCGCAACCACCCGGTAGCTGCCGCGCGCAAGCACCGCCTGCGCCAGCCGCCGTACCGGCGCTTCGTCTTCCACCAACAGGATGCAGGACTTCCCTCCCCTCTCCAGGGTTGCACCGCAGATCTCTTTGCCCTGCATTCCGTCCCATGCGGACGCACCTGCCGGAAAGTAAATCCAAAACGTGGTCCCCTCGCCCAGCCGACTTTCCACTTCGATCCAGCCGCGGTGTTGCTGGACGATACTCCACACGGTGGCAAGGCCGAGTCCGGTCCCCTTGCCCGCTTCTTTGGTGGTGAAAAAAGGTTCGAAAATGCGGCTCCGCAACTCGGGCGGGATACCCGTGCCTGTATCGCGGACGGCCATCCAAACGTAAGGGCCCGGTCGGGCTCCTGGATGAGCGGCCACGTCGGCTTCGCTGCACGAGGCTGCACCCGTTTCCACGGTGAGCCGGCCTCCTTTCGGCATGGCATCCCGTGCGTTCACCACCAGGTTCATAAGCACCTGATCGATCATCCCGGCGTCAGCTTCCAACTGGAGGGGCTCGGCAGAAAGCTTGAGGTCCAGTTCGATGTCTTCGCCGATGATCCGGCGGAGCATTTTGGCAAGGCCGCGCACCGATTCGTTCAGGTCCAATGGCCGCGTCTGGAGCACCTTCCGGCGGCTAAAGAGCAACAGTTGGCGCGTCAAGTTTGCTGCGCGCTCTGCGGCTTCCCGGATTTCCCCGAGGCTTTGGCGGACATCTTCCGGCAGGCCCTCTGTTTGGGCGGCCATCTCGGTTTGGAGCAGGATCACGGCCAGGATGTTGTTGAAATCATGCGCCACGCCGCTGGCCAGATGCCCAATGGCCTCCAGCTTTTGTGACTGGAGGAGCTGCTCCTCCAGTCGCCGCAATTCGGTGATGTCCTGCACCGTACCCACGGAACAAAGGGGCCGGCCCTGGGCGTCGTAGTGGGTTTCGCCGCGTTCGCAGACATACTTGAGCGTACCGTCAGGCAACAAAAGTCGATGGACGACCTCATACGGCACTCGGCGTTCGACGGACTCGCTGTACACGCGATTTACCAGTTCCCGGTCTTCCGGATGCACGCGTTCCATGAAACCATCGTAACTGGGCGCAAACTCGCCGGGCTGCACGCCGAAGATTCGGAACACTTCGTCGGACCATTCCAGCTGACGGGTCACGAGGTCGAGACGCCAGTGGCCGATCCGGGCAATTCGCTGGGCTTCCCGGTGCAACTGCTCGCTGCGACGCAACGCAAGTTCGGCCTGTTGGCGGGCCTGTTCTGCCCGCAGCGAGGTCAGGCCGAAGGCGAGGTTGCCCGCCAGCTCCGTCAGCAGACCCACTTCCGACGGGTCGAAGGCGTCTGGCTGCTCGCTATAAATGTTCAGGGCGCCAAAGACGCCATCTTTCTCCTTGAGAGGCAGTGCGATTGAGGAGGCATAGCCCCGCGCCAGTGCGGCGCGCCGCCAGGGTTCGTAACGGGGATCGTTCGGGATGTTGCGCATGAGCGAGGGCCGGCCGGTGCGGATGGCAGTGCCGGTGGGCCCCTGGCCCGACTCGGAGTCGTCCCATGTGATTTGCACCTGCTCCAGGTAACCATCTTCGAAACCGGCCTGGGCCACGGGGCGGACGGTCTTGCGTGAATCATGTTCGGCAAGTCCAATCCAGCACATCCGGTAGCCTCCCCGGCGTACGAGGATCTGGCAGATCTGTTGCATCAAATCCGCCTCGGTCTGAGCGTGGACTGTTGCCGCGTTGCAGTCACTGAGCGTCTGAAGTGCGCGATTCGCACGGGCCAGGGCTTGCGTCCGGTGCTGAACCTGGCTCTCGAGGAAGCGGCGGCTCTTTTGCACTTCCCCATAGGTCAGCAATACCAGCACCATTGCGAGCGCGCCGCCCGACCCGAGGGCCAGCACCGTTGCAGCCCAGCTGAAGTCGGCTTCTTTGCGCGCCCGCTCCAGGAAGCTTTCGGTCGCATGCAGGAACTCATTCAATGCGGTCTCCAGAAGGAGTCGGGCCGTGCTGGCGACGCTCGCGGCATCGGAGGCGGCGTTTGTCAGGGCGGGCCGTGCCTTCCCCGCAGGCTGCCGTTGTTCCCATTCGTGCAACCATACGGCCAACGCTGCTTCGCAGGCACGCCACCGCAGTTCTGCCGAGGAATCCGTCAGGTGCTTTCGCACCTCGGCCTGCAGGGCTTGCAGGGCAGCCTGTGCGGTATGAAGTTCCGGCGGTGGATCTGCATGGTCCGCGGACGCTGCTGGGGCAATTTGCCACCAGATCCTTTCGATTCCCGCGCGCACGGCATGGGCCGTGTTAAGAAGGCGGTGGGCTGATTCCACGTCGGCTGCCAGCTTTCTAATTCGCCATGCATGGGTGAGAGCGGCTGTGCTTGAAATGACCATCAGAATCACCGTCAATGCCATTCCCCACCGGGGGAGGTAAGGACGCACACGGCCCAACAACCCCTGCCCCGAGGTGGCGGCGCAAAGGCCGGTGGCCAAGATCAGGAATCCGACAGCAGAATGAGCGGACATCATCGACTCCGTGGGGATCACCGCCCAGCGAGGCTGGACCAGGGCCACCAGGATGCCCGGCACCAAAACCACAAGGACCATCAAGAATGCCAGACCTTGAACGAGCGTTGCTGCCTTGTTGCGCCCCACCAAAACCAAGGCGATGGCCGCCAGCACAAAATTGAACGCCGACGGAGGAGACATTCGCAAATCGAAGGGCTGCTCCGGGGGACCGAACAGCACCGGCATCCACGCCCGGTCCAATTCAAAGCTCCAACCGAACAGGTCCGCGGCCAGCGAGCTCGCGCCCAAGAGACCAGCCCCGATCGCCGCGACTCGGCCCAACCATAACAAGGGTGGGTAAAAACCGATCGTGAGGGCGAACAAACTGGTCCCTCCCAAAAGGAGCGCCACGGCGGTCGTGGGTTTCATGCTCGGCAGGCCCGGGAGCATGCTTTTCAAAAAAGCCACGTCCCACCCCCATCCTCCCAGCACCCCCAGGCCCAGGACCATGCAGAGAAGAGCCGTCCTGCGGGGCACCCGTACCTGTAACCGGGGACTTGCAAGCGTTTCTCCGGACGTCCCGTCGGCCAATTGCATCATTCCAAGTTCTCATCGGCGAAATCGCGGCTCTGGTTGAGGGCCGATTCTTTCGCACAGGGACGGGAACAGGCTCTGCACGGAAATGCTGTGCTGAAAGTCGTCGGCTTGCACCGGGGTTGGGCCCGACAGCGCGCCCTCCGGCCCGCCGACAAAAGGTGGAGAAACGACCTTCGGCTTCTTGGGCGTCGAGAATGAGCCGCTTCCGCTTTCCGGGGAGGCCCACGTCCGTGTCCACGGTTCCAAGGGCTCGACGGAACCATTGTTGCCGGACCTTGACCCGCTGCTGCGGCCAGGGAACCCATGGGACAGGTCAACCGCGCGGCCAACAAACGGGGCGCGGCAGGCCCTGGAGCAGACGTGGCCACGCCGGGTTCGCATGTCGGGCACCGGCTTGAGGTCCGCGGGCGAACAGTCCTCGAGGACATTGAATCCGCGCCCGGTGGCGTTGCTCAGATTCGCAGTCTTCCGAAGGGTCGATCAATCCCAAGAACCGGGGCTGATGAGGTGGACCGCGGGCGCTTTGATGCAGGCCTGGACTTGTTGACCCGGCCGAAGTCCCAGCTCTTCGGCCGCGGCTCGGGTCACCAGAGCCGCCAACGGAAAACCGGCGTCCAGTTCCACGCGCAGCAACGGGTGCCCGGGCTGGAGTGCCACCACGCGGGCGGGCAGACGGTTTCTCGCGCTGGTCAGGGTCTCTCCCGGACGCAGGAGCATCACGTCTTCTGCGCGAATGCTGACGAGCATCCGCCGGCCCACCTCGGCGTTTCCGACGGCCACCAATCGGGCCCGGCCGACTTCGACGGTCACCAATCCCTCTTCCACGTGGAGGACGCGGGCGGGTTGCAACGTTTCCACGCCGAGGAAATGCGCCACGGCGGGCTCAGCGGGCTGACTGTATGCGGCGGTAATCTCGCCCTGCTGCAGGATCCGGCCTTCCATGAGGATGGTGACGTGTCGGGCCAGGAAGAACGCCTCGGCGAGGTGGTGGGTCACCAACAGCACCGTCAGGCCGTGTTGTTGTTGGAGGGATCGCAGGAGCCACCACAGCTCGCGCCGCAGCGATTCGTTCAGCGCCGCGAAGGGTTCGTCGAGCAACAGCACCCGGGGTCGCGTGGCCAGGGCGCGCACCAGGCTCACGCGTTGGCGTTCTCCGCCCGAGAGCTGGTGCGGGCGACGTTCCAGCAGGCTTTCCAGGCCCGTCGCCTCGATGAGCCTCTCCAACCACGCCGTCCACTCGGGCCCGGTTTGGTTGCGCGCTCGCAAACCATAGAGGAGGTTTTGGCGCACGGTGAGGTGTGGGAACAGAGCCAGTTGCTGGGGGACGTAGCCGAGTCCGCGGCGCTCAAGGGGCCAGTGCGCTGTCTCTTA
>JAOADM010000179.1 GCA_026417315.1 Limisphaera sp. | reverse complement strand
CAGCGACTGGAGGCGGCCCTGGCGCTGTTGGATCGGCCCAAGGAATTCTGCATCGCGGTTTCGGATGCCCTTCGCTTCTACCTGGAGGAGCGGTTCGAGTTGCGGGCGCCCGAACGGACGACGGAGGAGTTTTTGGTGGAACTGCAGCGCTCGGATGCCCTGTTGCCGGATCAAAAGCAGGTGCTCGGGGAGTTCTTGCAAAGGTGCGACCTGGTCAAATTCGCCCGGTATGAACCGACGCGCTCGGAACTGCTGGAGCTCCATGGAGCGGCGCTGCGGCTGGTGGAGGAGACCGAGCCGTGGGAGCCGGCGGGCGGGGCGGGTCCTTCCGAGGCCCGGGGCACCGCAGCGCTCAGCCCGGCCGGAAACGAAAGTCGGAGGGAGGCGGGATGAGTTTCGCTCTGCCCTGGCTGCTGTTGTTGGTGTTCTTGTTGCCGCTGCTGGCGTGGGCACGCCGCCGGCTGGGAACACCTCCGGCGTTTTTGTATTCGTCGGCGCGGCTGATGCGGCCGTTGTTGATGCTGGGGGGGCGGCAGCCCGGCCGGTGGCTGGCCATGTTGCGGGGCCTGGCGCTGGTTTGTGGCGTGGTGGCCCTGGCCCAGCCGCGCCTGACTCACAGCGAAACCCGCGTGACGGCCAGCGGGGTGGACATCGTGGTGGCCTTTGACATGTCGGGCAGCATGGCGGCGGAAGATTTCGTCGTGCAGGGGCAGCGCATCAATCGCATGGAGATGTCCCGTCGGGTGCTGCGACAGTTCATTCAGCGTCGGCCCAATGACCGGATTGGCCTGGTGGTGTTTGCCACGGATGCCTACGCGGCGGTCCCCCCCACGCTGGATCACGAATATTTGCTGCAGGTGCTGGACCGGCTGGAGCTGGGGACCATCGCGGCGGATCGGACCGCCATCGGGATGGGTCTGGCCAGCGCGTTGAATCGATTGCAGGATCTGCCCAGCAAGAGCCGCATCGTCATTCTCATGACCGACGGCCAGAACAACGCCGGCAAGATCGATCCCCGCACCGCCGCCGAAGCCGCCCAGGCTCTCGGCGTCAAGGTTTACACCATCGGTGTGGGTACACGGGGTCGCGCTCCGACGCCCGTTCAGGACGTGTTCGGCCGCAAATTGTACCGGTGGGTGGACGTGGACATTGACGAGGCCACGCTGCAGTTCATCGCCGATCACACAGGCGGGCGGTATTTCCGGGCCGACAATGCGGAGCGATTCGAGGAGATTTACCGGGAAATCGATCGCCTGGAAAAGACGGAGGCGGAAGTGAAGAAGTATGCGCGGCATCGGGAATTGAGCGGCTGGTGGATTGCGGCGGTCCTGGTGTTGCTGGCGACGGAAGTGGTGCTCGGTGAAACCGTATGGCGACGGCTTCCCTGATCAGGCCGAGGTGGTTGGGGGCTGCCGGGGCCCGGGGCAGCGGGCGAAGCCCCCGAGGGCGGGTTTTGGAGGCAACGTAGACCGATGCAGTTTGCGCAACCCCAATTCCTGTGGCTGCTGCTGGTGATCCCACCGGCGGTGGCGGTGTTTTTGCTGTGGGGCGCACGGACGCGTCGCAAACTGCGGGAACGGTTCATCCCGCCGCGCCTGCTGCCGCAATTGCTGGCCGGCTGGTCGCCTGCTCGACAGCGGGCGCGGATCCTGGTGTTGACGGCCGCCTGTGCACTGTTGCTGGTGGCACTGGCGCGACCCCAATGGGGGTACACGTGGGAAGAGGTCCGGCAGCGGGGACTGGACATCGTGGTGGCCGTGGACGTTTCGCGAAGCATGCTGACGGCCGACGTTGCGCCGAACCGCCTGGCGAGGGCCAAGATGGGCGTGCAGGATCTTCTGCGGATCGGGCGCACGGATCGCTTCGGTCTGGTGGCTTTTGCGGGATCGGCGATTCTGCTGTGCCCGTTGACCTGGGACGACACCGTGTTTCGGCAGAGTCTGGACGCGCTGGAAGTGGGCACGGTTTCGGATACCGGGACTCATCTGGCCGCCGCGTTGGAAACAGCCCTCCGGGCATTCCAAGAGGACACCGACAATTATCGGGCCATTGTGCTGCTCACCGACGGCGAGGACCACGAGGGAGGTGCGTTGGAGGCGGCCCGTCGCGTGGCGGCCCGGGGCGTGCGCATTTTCACGGTCGGAGTGGGCACCCCGGAAGGAGAACTGCTGCGCGTGCGCGATCGTCATGGTCGGGAGGATTACGTGCGGGACGCCGCCGGCAACGTGGTGAAATCGCGATTGAACGAGGCGCTGCTGCAGCAGATCGCCGCCGTCAGTGAGGGAGGTTTTTACCTGCCCCTGCAGGGACCGCGCGCGATGGAAACCCTGTACGAACGGGGATTGGCCCCGTTGCCGAGGCGGGAAGGAACGGAGCGGTTCGTTCGCCGATACCGGGAACGCTATCACTGGCCGCTGGCCCTGGCGCTGGTGCTGCTGGCGACGGAATGGGTCTGGCCGCAACGGCGCAGGTCTTCTCGCGACCGTGGGGGCGCAGGGGTGGCCGCCGCAGCAACGGCGTGGCTCGTACTGGTGTCTGCGGGATCTGCGGTGGCCGTGTCGCCCGCGCACGCCCTGCGGGAATACGAGGCGGGCCGTTATGACGCGGCCCGACAGGAATTCGAACGGCTGCTGGAGAAGCGGCCCCGGGACGAGCGCTTGCATTTCAACGCCGGTGCGGCTGCCTACCGGCAGGGTGCCTACGACCAGGCCGCGCGCCACTTCGACCAGGCCACTCGCAGCGAGGATTTGCGGCTGCAGGAGTGGGCCTACTACAACCGTGGCAACAGCCTGTACCGACTGGGCGAGGCGGAGTCGGATCCGGCGCGGCGACGGGCGTTGTGGCAGGAGGCACTCCAACAGTACCTGCACGCTCTCCGGCTGAACACGAACAACGTCGATGCTCGGTACAATCACGAGTTCGTCCAGCGGCGTTTGGAGGAGTTACCGCCGCCTCCGCCCCAGCCACAGGGCGGGGGCAACTCCCGGGAGCAGGAGCCGCAAGAACAAGACCGGTCGGGCTCGGAGCAGGGACAGGACTTGCAGCAGGATCGAAGCTCCACGCAGCCGAACGAGGCGCAGGCCCAAGAGACCCCCGGCCAACCCCCTCAGCCAACGGGGTCGGATCAGCCCAAACCGTCAGGCTCGGAAACCGAAGGACAAGCCGAGAGCACAGACCCGTCCGCTTCCGGTAGTCCGCCGTCGCGACCGATGACACCAGCGGAGGCCCGGCAATTGTTGGAGAGTCTCAAGGGCGACGAGCGGCTGCTGCAGCTTCCGCCGCAGGACAAGGGACGGCCCACCACGACCCGCGGCAAGAAAGACTGGTAGTGTCTTTGCCGGGCGAGGTTTTGAGGAGCCCGCAGAGCACGCAGAACTCACAGAACGCTTTTTAAAGCCCACCGAACACGCAGATCACACAGAATTCTTTAAGGCCCGGAGAGCATGCAAAACTCCGGTGCGAGATTGCCTCTGCATCTTCGGTCCGCCGCCTTCCGGCGGCGGCTACGTTTTTTTTTCATGAGCCCGCAGATCGCACGGCATCCACAGAATGTTTTTCTCTAAGGCCCAGAGAGCACGCAGAATACACAGAATTCAAAACCTACAGAGCACGCGGAACAGGCAGAATCCTTTTCTTAAAGCCCACAGATCACACAGATCGCGCGGAATTTCTTTAAAGGCCCACGAAGCACGCGGAACACGCAGAAAGCGAGGAGGACTCACTTGGCGACCCTCCGCCGCCTTCCGGCGGCGGCTACGGTTTTTTTTAAGAGCCCACAGAGCACGCAGAACACGCAGAAGGACTTTTTTAAGCGACCCGCTGAGCGCGCAGAACAGGCAGAAAGCTCGTTCGAACCCGGGGATTCCCCGGGAAAGCTGCGGAACCGGGGCGTGAGTGTAGCCACCAACGTGAGTCGGCGGAGACTCCCGGCAGCAATGGTCCGCCGCGTCACCGCGGCGGCTACCAACTCCGAACCCGTAGCCACCGACGGGAGTCGGTGGATCGAAACAGGGTCCGCCGCGTTCCCGCGGCGGCTACGGAGACCGGCTCTTGAAGGCTTTGCATGACCTGTGGTTTCTCTTTCTCTTCTGCGTGTTCTGCGTGGTCTGTGGGCTTTTTATGAGAATCTTCAGTGTGTTCTGTGTGTTCTGTGGGTTTCCTCGTAGCCGCCGATGGGAATCGGCGGAAAGTTTGAGGACGACCAAACGCCGCGTTTCCTCGCTGGCTGGCGGTGACGGGCTGCCCAGGGTTTAAGGTAGCGCGGGCTTCCAGCCTGCTGTATCGCAGACCTCTGGCCTGCGGGCGTTGCGGAGTTGCACGAGGGCCGCAAGATCAGCAGCCCTTCGGAGGTTGCCTGCGCTGCGTGATGGTGTCTCTGCAGGGCTCAGACAATCCTTATGCCTTTTGTGGCGTGCGCCGTCTGCGAGCCGACGATCTGGCAGCTGGAGAAAGCAGCGCGACGGGAAGAGCGCCGGCGGTTCAGGGGCGCGGTGGCCGGAGCAGATCGAGAAGACTGGGCGGTGCGTTGGTTCGGGGGGGCGCGTTGGTCGCGGCCGCATTGGTCGAGGGCAGGGGCGCCGGCGCGCCGAGCAGTTGCCCCAGTGTGCCCAACACATTGCCTGCCTGTTCGGTGGTGGCGCTGCCGAGATTTCGGAGGAGGGAGGCGCCGCTGGCGGCGGCCAACCCCGCCAGGGCCAGTCGGTTGACCTCGGCTTTGGGAGCGACCAGTGTGCCGCGGAGGGTAAGAAAGTCCGGCATGGGCGTATAAGGTTGGTTGGGAACGGATGCCAGGCCGATGCGCTCGGCGAGGCTGCGTTCCAGCGCCACGCGCACGGGAATGTGGAGGGTGGATTGGGCGAGGTCGGAGGCCAACATGATATCGCCGGTCGCGTGGGCCTGGAAGGCTGCGCTGTGGACTTCGGCGGTGGCCACTTGCACCCGGCCTTCGCCCGCCCGGGCCTCGACTCGTAAACCCTGGATGGGTGCGGCAGCGAGTTGTTCCATCCAGCCGGCGCGGGGTGCGGCCGTTCCGGTGAGTTGACCGAGCAGCCGACCCACGACAGCGGTGGGATTGCGGATCAACTCCGGCAGACCGAGGACGACGTCGAGCAGGCTTGCCAGGAGCGGGTTTCGGACCTGGGCCACGGCCAGGTTCAGGTTGGTGGCCTGGAGACTCACCTCGCCCCGCAGGTTTTTCTGGAGACTCGGACCCGTCAGGCCGGCTCCCTGCAACTGGAGCCGAACCGAGGCGGTGCCGTGGAGGTGATCGCGGCGTTCGGGCAGGAATGAGGCAACCCACGGTGTCAGAGGCACGGCTTCGGCCTGGAGGGCAAGGTCGTATCCGAATCCCGGAACCCCCAGGTTGACGTCTGCGGTGACCTGAAGAGGAGCCCCGTTGATCCGGGCGCGAAGGGGCTGGAGGCGGACACGGTTGCTTTGCACCGCGGCGGACAGTTCCACGTCGCGGATGTCCAGCTCCCGCAAGAGGAGTCGGCTGATTCGCGCGTCGGACTGCACGTGGTGGATGGGCAGAACCACCGGAGCCGGCTCCGTCGGGACGGACCGGGGCGTTGTGGCGGGGGCGGTCGCGGTGGGGCGCAGCGTTTCCCAGAGATCGTAGTACCGGGTCAGATCCAGAGATTCCGCCGTCAGTTCCAAGCGTCCGGACCATGGCTGCGCGTCGGTGCGCTGCAGATGGCCACGGAGGATGCATCGATTGGTGGCGCGGGGCGTGGGGTCCAGAGCCACGAGCAGCTGCCGGATTTCGAGCTGCGTTGGCGCGCCCACGAGATCGACTTCCGCCCGGGCGCCCAAGGGTGCCCAGGGCGCTTGCGCGTTCGGCGGCTGCACCACCAGGTTGGTCAGGGTCAGGGCGGCTTGGAGCCGGGAAGGGCCGTGGGCGTTCCAAGCGCCCTGAAAGTTGCCGTCGCATTCGAGGGCCAGGAGCCGAGTTGGTCCGAGCCACGGGTCCAACCAGGGTCGCAGGAGCGCCTGTTGGACACGTTCCAGGCGGCCGGTGAACGTACCAGCGGGTCCGTCGAGGCGATATTCACCTTGCAGAGCGAACCGCCCTGCCGACTGACCGGTGACACGAGACTCCAGCTCCAACCGGGACAGCCGTGCCAGTTTGCCGTCCCAGCCGCCCGAAAATTGTGCGATCAGATCCGTGGGGGGCAGATGAGTGGCGCCGAACCGCCCGCTCGTGCCCTCGAGCCGGGCCTCACCGTCGGCGCGGATTTGATTGTTGTGGCGACTGATCCTGGAGGTTAGGTGAAGTGTCCCCGTTTGAATCAAGACGTTGGTTTGGCCCGGCAACAGTTGCATGCAGGCGGGCAGTGCGAGCGTGGCCTGAAGGAGTCCTTCGACCGAGGTAAGGGGCAGGGAACCTTGCGCCTGCAAGTGGGCGGTGGCAACGGGTCGGGCCTGGTGGGTCAGGTGGATCTGCGCGTTGGTCAGAATCCATCGCTGCCAGTCGTCGAGTTCCGCGGTCGCCCGGAGTTCCATGCCCAACCCGGTCCAGTGATTCGTGGTCCAGAGGACCGAAACCTCTTGAAGCTGGCCACGACTGTGGAGTCGGAGATTGCGTCCGGCGTTTCGGGCCAGGAGGTCCAGTTGCAATTGTACCCGGCCGGTGGGGAGATTGGACCCGACAAGGGGTGCCCAGTCCTTCAGGTCCAAGTCCCGGATCTGGATGCGGAGCGCAGCCTCATCCACCGCTGCCGCGGCGTTGGTGGACCAGTTCAAGTGCATGGGGGCGGACAAGGCGATGTCCAGCCAGGTTTGCGCCTGGCGCTGGCCGGTGAGATGGAACTGCTCCAGCGTGAGAGCCTGTTTCACCAGATCCAATGTCGCGGCAAACCGGCTTTGGATCTGGAGCTCGGACATTGCCAGGTTGGCGCGACGCACCTGAAACGGGGCAATGTGCCAGTGCCCCGCAGCGGAGAGTTTGCGTCCACCGTCGGCCAGGGTAAGCGTGGCCTGTAACCCGGTCTCCGTGCGCCCGAAGTCGATCCCGAAAGCTGCGCCCAGGAGGTTCAGCAATCGCGCGTCGACGCCTTCCAGACCGACCTCGAGGGTTCCCTCGCGTCGCACCAGACTCAGGGGCCCCTGCAGGGTAAGTTGTCCCAGAGCTGTAGGGCCGCGGGAAAACGCGAGGGCCACGCGGCGGACCTGATCGGGTTCGACCTCACCGCTCAGTTGAATCCGTGCGTCCTTCCAGGGGGCCCATGCGCCGTCGGCCCGGCTGACGCTCAGCTGTCCGTCTGCGGTGATGAGAAGCGGTTGGAGGGATGCGTCCAGGGCCATCGTCCCGCTGAGCTCGAGGCGGCTGGCAACCCGGCCGGCAAGGGTGGCGTTGGGATGCTTTCGCTCGGCGGCGATACTGGCTGCGACCCGGACGCTGCCGGTTTGTGCGTTGCCCAGGTGTTCCAAATGGAGCTCGAGGTCCGCGACTTCGGCCAGGAGACTTTCCTCCGGGGAGACCGAACGGCGGACCTGCACGACCCCGCGATGCAGCACCAGCTGCCCGACTCGGAAGACGAGCGATTCGGTACCACCGGTGGCGGGCTGTGGTGCAGCGGGTGCCGGCTTTTGGAACGCCGCCAGCACCGGGTCGAGGTTGCTGCGCCCGTCTGGCTCGAACCGCACGGCCAGCCTGGGTTCTTCGAGGACGCACTCCTCGATTTCGATCCGGCCGTCCCACAGGCCACGCAAGGAGTAACGCACACGCAATTCCGTGGCTTCCAACAATGGTTCGCGATCATCCGTTCGGATCTGAACGCGGCGCAGGGTGATGCCACGGAAGGGCCGGATTTCGGCCTGCCCGACCTCCACCCGGGCGTTCAGAGTGCGGCCGATGCGCGGCAGAATCGCCGCTTGGAAAAAGGCATTGCTGGTGATTACCCACCAGGCGACCGTGAGGAGCAACAGCAACACTGCCGCACCGAGCCCGATCCAAAGCGGCCATCGTCTTCTCCGAGGTTTTGCCAACGTTTCCATCATTTCTGCTTCGTGTGCGACAAGGGTT
>JAOADM010000178.1 GCA_026417315.1 Limisphaera sp. | reverse complement strand
AGATGTGTATAAGAGACAGGGTGGCGGACGGCGTGGGAACGGCGCTCGGTGGCGGCGCACTCAGGACAGGCGGAGTGACCGGGTTCGTACCGGGCTGAGCCCGGAGCGGCAGGGTCAGGGCCACGCACAAGGCAGCGAGAAGACTGGTTTTCGCGGACATGGCAAAGAGGCTCACGACGAAGGTTTCGGTTTGGGTGCCGGCCGGCTGGGCACAGGCACGGCCGACGCGGGTGCGTTGGTGGCGGAAGAAGCCGGACTGGTTCGCGGGGCGGGGGCCGGGGTTGTGGCAGATCGGCCGGGGCCGGGCCGGGCCGGCGCGGCGGCTGGAACAGCGGTGGAAGCGGTGAGGGGTTTCTTTTGGTAACTGGCGACGAGGGTGATGTTGCCGGTGAGCCGCTGCCGCGGTGCATCGGGTCGCAGGGAAAGACCGCGAATGCGGGTCATGGAGCCGGCGCTGCCGATGCGATAGAGGAAATCGAGCAGGGCCCGCTCCTCGGCCAGCACGCTGATGGTCTGGCTGCGTTCGATGAAGAAGGGGTTGTTGGTGCGGGTGGTCATGCGGGAGCTGCCGGTGATCGTGACGCCGCTCAGACTGGCCTGGCGCTGAATGGTGCTGAGGAATTCGGTGCCCTGGTCTTCTTCCGGGACGGGTTCGTCTGCGGATTCGAGCAGGCGGATGCGGGCTTCCAGCCTGGGGATCTCGGCGATTTCGTTTTGGTAGCGCTGGAGTTTGGTGCGTGCGCCGCCGAGTTCGGTGCGAATCTCCTGCCAGTCGCCGAAATGGGGCCAGACGAGAAACATGTTGAGCACTAGGAACACCAGCAGGCCGATGCCGACGACCAGACGGCGTTCGCCGGGGCGCAGGTTGAGCTGGGAAAGCTTGGCGGCCATGTCAGTCTTCGGGTCGGCTGAGTTCCAGGGTAAAGTTCCACGAGACGGTGTTGGCGCCCGGGGTGCGGCGCTGGGTGAAGGGCTCGCCTTTTTGAGGGTCGAAGACCGGCCTGCCGCGAAGTTGGGCCTTGCGGAGGGCGCTGCTGAATTCGATGACGGCCATGACGCGGTCCTCCGGGCAGGTGCCGTTGAGGGTGAGACGGCGGCCGTCGGCGAAATCGAACGATTGTAACGTGGCGCCCTCGGGCAGGAGTTCGGCCACGAGCTTGTAGCAGTCGAGGGCGGCGAACCTGAGGTCCTGGCGGTCCTGGAGGACCTGGAGTCGGGCTTTCAATTGTGCGGCGTTGGTGTATTGGGGTGCGAGTGTCTCGATGCGGGCCTGAACGCGGTCGAGTTGGAACTGGAGCACGCCCAGGGCCGCGAAATAGACGATGACGCCCAGAAGATACACGCCCACGACCGCCGTCAGACCGGTCATCCAGATGCGGTCCACGAACTGTTGGCGATAGCGGGTGGCGTGTTCCTGGGGCAGGAGGGAAGGCAGGCCGTTGGCCTCGGCAGCGCGTTGTGCGGTGCGGCGGGCCAGCTCTTCGGGCGGGGGCGGCGGCTGAACGTCGATGTCGCTTTGGAGGGCTTCTCGCAGGACGGGTTCCCATTCGGCGGCGCTGACGGGACCGGCGACCAGGTGCCAGGTGGGCGGGCTGGTAAGCCAGCCGTCCAATTCGCCGGCCCAGGCGGCTTGCAAGAGTTGGCTGCGCACGGTGCCCACGCGGTCGCCGTTGCGCGGAAGCTGGAGGAAACTCAAGTTGCGCAACGTGCCGCCGTACCACCAGGCGACCAGGGCCAGGCCGGGCTGACCGAGTACATCCGCATGGATCCATGCCCCATCGGCCTGGATGGGCACCGCCGCCAACTGATCCAGCACGCCCAGTTCCAGCCGGTCCGGCAGAAAGCCGGAGGTCTCCAATTGTCCCAGGAAAGCTTCGACGGTTTCGCGGGCGACGATGACGACGACCAGGGTTTGCTGGCCGGCGGGTGCGCCCGGCATGGGGTAATACGTCCAGACGATCTGCGCCACGGGCAGCGGGGAGAGCCGCTCCAACTGCAGTTCCACCATCGCGCGGGTTTCGGCCGGATCTGCCGCCGGGAACTGTGCCACGCGAAGGAACACACGGTCCGGATGCAGCCACGCGATGTGGAGTCGGGGCTGCCAGAGGCAACGCCAGTCTTTGGCGGCCAGGGACCTGGGCAGGGGTTGGCCGGCAGGGAGACGGTCCGTGCGGTCCAGTTGAAGCCCGCCGGACCTGGCTACGAACCGCCAGAGGCGGTAGCCGTCCGGGCCGCTGGCCAGGACCTGACAGTCGTGAGGGCGGGTTTTGGTCAGGCGCGTACCCATGGGGCAGGTTTCTGGCCGTGGGCCAGCGCGTCGAGATGTTCCTCGATCTGGGTGACGCGCAGGACCTCTTCGATGGTGGTGATGCCCTCCTTGACCTTGTTCCATCCGTCGGCGCGCAAGGTGCGCATGCCGAGTTCGATGGCCTTTTGGGCGATGGTGGAGGCCGGGGCGCGATTCATGATCAGGGGCCGGAGAGCCTCGGTGACCACCAGCAGCTCATAAATGCCGGTGCGCCCTTGATAACCCAGTTGGCGACATTCCTCGCAGCCGACGCCGTGATAAAACCTGGCCGTCTCGATGTCCGCGGCGGGGAAACCGATGCGCTGGAGGTATTCCTTCTCGACCTTTTGCTCCGTTTTGCAGAGCGGGCAGATGGTGCGGACCAGACGTTGCGCCATGACGGCCTCGACGGAGGAGGCGACCAGGAAGGGTTCGATGCCCATGTCGATCAGGCGCGTGAAGGCGCTGGGCGCATCGTTCGTGTGCAAGGTGGAAAAGACCAGGTGCCCGGTCAGAGCGGCGCGGATGGCGATTTCGGCGGTTTCCAGATCGCGGATCTCGCCCACCATGATGACGTTGGGATCCTGTCGGAGGATGTGCCGCAGCCCGACGGCGAAGGTCAGGCCGATCTCGGGCCGCACGGCGATCTGGTTGATGCCTTTCAGTTCGTATTCGACCGGTTCCTCGATGGTGATGATCCGCTTGTGGACGGAGTTGATGGTGCTGAGGAAGGCGTACAGGGAGGTGGACTTGCCCGAACCGGTCGGGCCGGTGACCAGGAAGATGCCGTGGGGTTTGACGATGAGTTCGCGGATGAGCGCCTCGTCCCGGGGCGAGAAGCCCAGTTTGTCGAGGCTGAGAAAGATCTTGCCGCGGGTCAGCAGACGGAGGCTGACGC
This sequence comes from Limisphaera sp., assembly GCA_026417315.1. Classification (GTDB taxonomy): domain Bacteria; phylum Verrucomicrobiota; class Verrucomicrobiia; order Limisphaerales; family Limisphaeraceae; genus Limisphaera. Next base: position 4,862 of record JAOADM010000178.1, on the reverse strand, counting down.
TTTCGCCATAAACGGTGGGGACGGTGGAGACGCGGATGTCGATTTCCTCGCCCTGGATCCGGACGTTGATGCGGCCGTCCTGCGGCAGGCGTTTCTCGGCAATGTTCATGCCGCTCATGACCTTGATGCGGGAGATGATGGCGGATTGGAACCGCTTGAGCTGAGGCGGCATGGGGATCTGATGCAGGATGCCGTCGATGCGGTTGCGGATGCGCAGTTCGTCCTCGGCGGGCTCGAAGTGGATGTCGGTGGCGCGGTTGCGGTAGGCCTCCCAGATGATCTGGTTGACGAATTTGATGACGCTGGCTTCCTGGTCGCCCTCGGTGATTTCCTTGTCCTCGCTGACCAGCAGTTCGATGGGTTCGTCTTCGGCCATTTCATCGAGGGTTTCCGCCCCGACGCCGTAATACTTTTTGAGTGCCTTCTCGATGTCGTTGCGGGTGGCCAGGGCGAACCGGACCGGTTGTCGGGCGTCGAACTGGACGGCGTTGAGCATGGCGGTGTCGAAGGGGTTGCTCACCGCCACTTGCAGGCTGCCGTCCTCGACCTGTGTGGGCATGACGGTGTATTGGAAGGCGACCTTGGTGGAGAGCCCCTTGCGGGCCTCGGCGGGGATGTTCAGGCGGCCCAACTCCAGGAAGGGCCAGTCCAGGGCCGCGGCCAGGCGGCGCAGCAGGGCTTCCTCGCTCAGGCCCCGTTCCCGCGCGACGAAGGCGGGGAACGATTCCTGCGAACCGTTTTCCGCGGCCACCCGCCAGCTCCGAACCAGGTCGTCCACCGGTTCGGGCGGGATCTCCAGGGCTTTGCTGAGCAACTGTTTCAATCCCAAGTAGGCCATCCGTGGTTGTTTCCTACCGACCAGCACAAACACCTGTCGGCCGCGAAAGTTGCGCGGGAAAGGCTTCCGGGAGCACAGCCGGACCGGCAGGGCGCTGCATGTTTTCGGCAGGGGCCGGGGCTGCCGAAGGACAAGGCGGAGCCGGCGGGTGGGGGAACGGCAGGCTGCGCGGGAATACGGCAGGCCGCTTTGCAAGGAGCTGACCGGGGTGGCGCATTCGACGGGCGGCGGATTGCTCGAGCGCGGCGGCTCAAGGCTGGAGGAAGTCGGCCGGTTTGCGTCCCCGCTGAAAGCGGTCGAAGCCGAACATGCCGGGCCGATACTCCCCGACCGGGGTGGCATCGGCCCGTTCGGGCACTTCCCGCCCGGTCAGCCAGTAACAAGCGTTGACGAGCAGACGCCGCAAATCCTCGCTCTCCAGGTCCACTGCGGCGCCGATGGTCGAGGTCAGGGCCCGGGTGGTGCGACCGTTGTCCCACCGATAATCCCGGATCCAGACCAGTGGCATGAGAGGTTTGTCAAAGTTGGGCGGAGAATCCGGGCGCATGCCGCGCAGCACCAGGCCGTGCATCAGGACCTGGTCGCCGGGCTGGAGGTGCCGGACGGTGTACACGTCGCTGGGGCCCCAGACGTCGCGTACGCCCCGCAGGACCGGATGCTCCATGAAGCGCCCGTCCACCAGGCCGCGGGTGCTTTCCCGGCCGTGATCGCCGTGGTGAGCCACCCAGGTTTCGCCCAAGACCTGCTGGCCGAAGCCGCCGGGCCAGGTGCGGCTGCGCCAGTCGAAGTGAGCATACGGACTATGCGGGTTGCGGCTGTACTGGAATGCGTGGGTTGCCGTGCGCAGGGCGATCAGGGGCTTGCCCGCGCGCAGATAGTCCACGAAGTACCGCATGTCGGAATCGGGCAGTTCGCGGAAGCGGAATTGGAGCACGACCAGATCGGCCTCGGCCAGGTGGTGCATGCCCGGAACGTTGGTTTGGTTGTTGGGGTCGATGGTGCCGTCCCGGGGGTCGATGGAAAACAGCACGGTGCATCGAAAGCCGTGTCGCCGGGCCAGCAGCCGGGCCAGCATGGGCAGGCCTTCCTCGGAGCGGTACTCCTCGTCGCCGGCCAGGAGAACGATGTGTTTGGGTTGGGCGCTCGGGGCGGGGGGCTCGAAAACCACCCATGGGTCAGCCCCTCGGAGAGGCGCGCCCCAAAAGCCCAACAGCAAGAGGAGCAGTCGTTTCATGAAGTGGACCGTTTGCGCCGGCGATGGCGGTGGTTGCGAAGGAGCGCGTACTCCAGGCTGTCGGCCAGGGCCTGCAAACTGGCTTCGACGATGTTTTCGCTGACCCCGACGGTGCCCCATTCTTCACGGCCGTCGGTGGATTCGATGAGCACGCGGGTTTTGGCGGCGGTGCCGGAGGTGCTGTCCAGGATTCGCACCTTGTAGTCGGTCAGGCGCACCTTTCGCAGTTCGGGGAACGATCGGACCAGGGCGGCGCGCAGGGCGCCGTCGAGAGCGTTGACCGGGCCATCGCCCTCGGCCACCGTGTGATGGACCTGGTCGCCCACCCGGACTTTCACGGTGGCTTCGCAAATGGATTCCTGGGCGTCGCGCCGCATGGAGACGTGATACGTCTCGATGGTGAAGAGCAGATTCGGGTTGTGCTCGAGCACGCCCCGGATGAGCAGGGCCAGGGACGCGGCGGCCGCTTCGTATTCGTAGCCCTCGTGTTCGCGTTGCTTGACCAGACGCAGGATTTCCCTGACCTCGGGCATGTCGGGATCGAGCCGAAAGCCCAGTTCTCTGGCCTTCAGCAGAATGTTGCTGCGCCCGGCCAGGTCGCTGACCAGCACCGTACGGGTGTTGCCGACCAGGGCCGGGTCGATGTGCTCGTAACTGGCGGTGAGTTTTTGCACGGCGTTGACGTGGGTGCCTCCCTTGTGGGCGAACGCGGCGGAACCCACCCAGGGCTGGCGCGGGTTGGGCCGCAGGTTGGCGATTTCATCGACGAACTGGGACAGTTCCTTGAGTTTGCGCAGGGAACGAGCGGGCACCGTGCGGCGGCCCATCTTGAAGGTCAGGCACGGGATGACGCTGGTGAGGTTGCAATTGCCGGTGCGTTCGCCGTAGCCGTTGATGGTCCCCTGCACGTGCACGGCGCCGGCCTCGACCGCGGCCAGGGCGTTGGCCACCCCCAGGCCGATGTCGTCGTGGGTGTGAATCCCCACCGGACAGGGCAGGGTGCGCACGGCCACCGCGGTGATGTCGGCCACCTCGCGCATGAGCGAGCCGCCGTTGGTGTCGCACAGCACGACCAGATCGGCGCCCGCTTCCGCGGCGGCGCGCCACGTTGCCACGGCGTAGTCGGCGTCCAGTTTGTAGCCGTCAAAGCAATGTTCGGCGTCGTAGATGACCATCCGGCCGTGGTCCTTGAGGTAGCGGACGGTCTCGCGGATCATGGCGAGGTTTTCCTCGGGCTTGCAGCGGAGGACCTCCTTGACGTGCAGCAGGGAGGTCTTGCCGTAGATGGTCACCACCGGGGTCTCGGCCTCCAGGAGCATGCGCACCTGTTCGTCCTGGTCCACCCGGACACCCTTGCGGCGGGTGGAACCGAAGGCGGCCAGACGAGCGTTGCGCCAGCGGCGGTGCCGGGCCTGGGCGAAGAACTCGATGTCTTTCGGGTTGCTGCCGGGCCAACCGCCCTCGATGTAATGGACGCCGAAGGCATCGAGGCGCTCCGCAATGCGGAGCTTGTCCTGCACCGAAAAATTGATGCCCTCGCCCTGGCTGCCATCGCGCAGGGTCGTGTCATAAATCTCGACTGCCGCTTTCATCGTTTGCGTCCGTGAAACACGCCAGTAGTACGTCAAAGACGCCCGCAGGGAAAGCCCATTGTGGAGCTCTGCACGGGTGCGGCGCCCTCGGGGGTTTCGGATTCCCCGAAAGCTCCACGGGATTTTGGGCTTCCACGGCACGGGAAGGCCCGGGAGAAATGGTTGTGTTGAGAGCCGTGGATTCCGGAGCTCAAGAAGCGGGATGCGTCCTCCGCTGTCCCCGGATTGCAGGGACCGATCCACATCGCCGAAGGCGCAGCCCATCCAGCGGCTCGGGGCAGTAAGCCCGGAACTGCAACCATCGAGCCGACCACCTCCGGAAAGGGCAGCATCCGGGGCGACCCCTCGCAAGAGCCGGGCGCGCTTCACCGAGTTCCACCCTTTGAGGGCCGGGCGAATTGCGCTACCCCGGTCGCTCTGGGCGTTACCTTGGGCCGATGAATCCTCGCCCCGTGGGGTCGGCTACAGACCGTACGGCGCGTGGAGCCCCGTTGAGACTTACAGGGCGTCCACGCCGAAGGTTGGTTCGACGCACGGCGGGATCAATCCGGGTTCCCGCAGCGTGAACCGTTCGGCCTCACCGACCCGGTTCTGGGCCCCGACGGTGGATGGTCCATACCTGTCCCCAGCGCTCCTGCACCGCCAGAGCGATCGGTCCGAGCCGCCCGAGCCCACCTTGCGCCGGCCCGGCCCCGGCAAAGCTGTCAACTCCGGGTCCTGGGCCGGCGGAGGCTACGGACGGTCCGAAGGGGCTCAGGGACCGGCCGGCTCGACGCGCACAAAGCCGACATCGATGTACTGGCCGCCGCCGGTCTGACGACACGTGACGGCCAGGAGGTTCTTGCCGGGTTTGAGGTGCGCGCGTGCATTGGCGCTGAGGCGGCGGTTGAAATAGTCCGTCACGTAACCTCGGAACCGGGCGATGAGGTGCCCGTTGAGGTACACGTCGGCGTCCTCGTCGTGGTGAATCCAGAGTTCCACCTGGTCGAGTGCTTCGGCCGGGATTTCGATTTCGCGGCGCAGCCAGATGCGGGGCGTGTTCCAAACGGTGCCAATGATGCTGCCCGGGGTGCCCGGGGTGCCGAAGCCGCTGCGGCCTTCCTTCCACTGGCGGTCGTCGAAGTCGGGCCGGAACCAGTTTTCCGGGGGCCGTGAGGTGGTGTAGCGCCAGAGGGCCGGTTGCGTGTCCGCGGCCGGG
>JAOADM010000177.1 GCA_026417315.1 Limisphaera sp. | reverse complement strand
GCCCATGCACGACTGTGCACCGTCCAGGCGAAGGTGCCCTCGAAGGTCTGCATGGGCCGTGCGGGCTCACGCAACGGTTGCCAGGCTTCCAGAGGTGTCCGGCCCCACGGAACCACCAGCAGGGCCGGGCCCTTGCCGTTGAGCCGCGTGACCTGCACATAACCGGCATCCCGGCCGATGTAGGGATCGAAAAACACACAGGTTTCGTGAGCCTCCTCGAGCGACCGGGCCCGGCGGGTGACAAAGTTGTGAATCATGTTGTTGAAAACCACGGGCAGGGCCAGGCCGCCGATCTCCACCGGCGCATCACTTCGATTCTGCAGGTCGAAGCGGAGCACCAGTTGTCCCTCCTCGAGGAGCCAGGTGCGGCGGATCGACAGCGGGAAATCGGCCGGCAGGGCCGGATCGAGACTCGCCGAGGCAATGGCACCCTCGGGGGCCGCATGCGGCTGGACGGCGCGCGATCCCTCGGCCGAAGACCAGTGCGTCCAGTTCGTTTGCCCCGCGCGACGCACCCGAACAATCACATCTCCCAGGTGGTGGAAGCCGGATCGAGCCCGGAATTCCAACTGGTCGGCCGGAAGGAAGTCGAATGGGGCTGCCCGGGAGCGCAGCGAAACCAGGATCTGCGCCGTCTTGGCAAGCCGCAGATCGAAATCCGGAGTGCTGGCTTCGATCCATCCGGCCTGCAGGTCGAACGCGAGGGGCAGCTCGGAGATGCGTCCGGCCGACCCTCGCGGACCGGTTGGGGCGTTGGTAGCCGGGCCGGGCCCTGCCTCCGAGGGAGGTTGTGCGCCCAGGCGCATGGCTTCGAGCCCCAAAGCGGCAAGGACGGCGAGGAGGGATGCTGTTAGCCGCCGCCCTCCGGAGCGACGTTGCCCCGCCATGAGCCAGTGCCCGCCGTGTTGCCTGGTTGCATCCTTGTCGGGCTTGGTTGTGCTCATCGGGCCTCAAGATTGCGCCACGCTCCGCTGCCAGCAAAAGGAGAAATCGGGTCCTGCCCATATCCGAAATCCACTCCGGCCTATTCCATATCACCACGCCGCCGAACCTGCGGCCGGAGCCCCGGGCAGCGTGCCGACCGAGAAATCCAGAGAGCCTTCCGGGAATGCCCCCGGGCCCGCCGGCAGCCCGCTGCGGGACTTGCCTGGGCGCAGGTGCAAGGGGTGGAAATCCCTTGCCCATGCGATGTTTTTAGCAGTCACTGCTCGTCCGTCACAGGCTCGAACGGTGGTCCCGGGGGAAGAGACCCGCGTCGGCCGGGGGCGGGCCGGTGGTCTGCGGTCGCAAAGGAACGAGTGTTCCGGCAGGTCCATTCCGATCCGCCTGCGTCCCACCCGGACCGGCCGGCTGCATTTGACTCCAAGCCCGGCTCTGCCCATCTTGTGCTGCGAGTAACTCGCAAACCCGGACTCGAAACTCGGTAGCAACCATGAACTACCTCCGACGCGGCTCGATCTTACTCGGCACGGGGCTGCTCTGCGGGCTCCTTTGGGGCGACAGGTCCGCGCGGGCCCTGTACCTGTCCGATCTTGTGCAACCCGTGGTGTCCACAAACACCTGCCGGGCCCATCCCCTGCCTCTGAACCGGGTGCGGGTGACCGGGGGCCCCTTGAAGCGCGCGCAAGAGCTGGACGCTCGTTATTTGTTGGAGCTGGAACCGGACCGAATGCTTGCGTTGTTGCGCGAAAGTGCCGGCCTGACGGCCAGGGCCGCCCCCTACGAGGGATGGGACGGCCGGGGCCGACAGCTCAGCGGCCACATCGCCGGGCATTATCTGTCCGCCGTCAGCCTCATGTACGCGGCCACCGGCGATGAGCGATTCAAACAGCGGGCCGACTATTTGGTGGCAGAACTGCAGGAGATTCAGAAGGCCCATGGCGACGGGTATCTCGGGGCCCAGACGGATCGGGAGGGAACCCCCGGCAAACGGTTGCTCGAGCAGATGGCGGAGGGTCGAATCGATGCGGCTGCGTTCGATCTGAACGGACTCTGGGCCCCTTGGTACGTACATCACAAATTGTTCGCGGGTTTGCGGGATGCGTACCGGCTGACGGGAAATCGAACGGCCCTGGAGGTGGCCCGGGCATACGCCGGTTGGGTGGAACGTGTCCTGGCGCCGCTCAACGATGAACAACTCCAGCGGATGTTGCGGACGGAATTCGGTGGGATCATGGAGACCCTGGTGGACTTGTACGCGGACACGGGGGACGCACGGTGGCTGCGCCTGGCCGACAAGTTTCATCACCGGGCGGTGGTGGACCCGCTGGCGGAGGGTCGCGACATCCTGCAACATCTGCACGGCAACACGCAGGTCCCCAAGTTACACGGGCACCTGGTGCGCTATCTCCACACCGGGGATCCGTTCCACCTGCGCGCGGCACGGTTTTTCTGGGAACGGGTCGCGGGACATCACAGCTTTGCCACCGGCGGCCACGGCCGCAACGAATACTTCGGCGCACCGGGGCGCCTCAGCGACATGATCGAGGGGCGCACCGCGGAAACGTGCAACGTGTACAACATGTTGAAGCTGACCCGGGCCCTGTTTGCCGTGGAGCCGGAGGTGCGCTACGCGGAATTCCACGAGCGCGCCCTGTTCAATCACATCCTGGCCTCGATCGATCCCGAGGACGGTCGCGTTTGTTACATGGTGCCCGTGGGCCGCGGCGTGCAGCATGAGTATCAGGACATGTTCCGCAGTTTCACCTGCTGCGTCGGCACGGGCATGGAGAGTCATGCGCTGCACGGGCACGGCGTGTATTACGAGGCGGGCGACACCCTGTGGGTGAACCTGTACGTGCCCTCCGAGGCAGATTGGACGCGGCAACGGGCCCGTGTGCAACTGCAGACCGATTTTCCCCTGGGGGAGACGGCGAGCCTGACGCTTCGGCTGGAACAGCCGCGCCCGCTCACGCTGGCGCTGCGACGACCGGCCTGGGCCGGGGAAGGCTTCGCCGTGCGCGTCAATGGCGAAAGGGTCGCAACCCTGGGCCCGCCGGGATCGTACGTGCGACTGACCCGGACCTGGCGGGACGGCGACACGGTGGCCGTGGTGCTGCCGAAAACGTTGCGCGAAGAGCCCCTGCCGGACAATCCGCACCGGGTGGCCCTACTGTGGGGGCCTTTGGTGTTGGCGGCGGACCTGGGACCGGCGACGGCTCGACGCCCGCGGGAAGAGCGCCGGCGGCCGGTCGACCCCGCCGAGTTTACCCTGGTGGTCCCGGAGGGTCCGGTGAGTCAGTGGCTCCAGGCGGTCGCGGGTGAACCCGGTACATTTCGCACGCGTCAAACCGCCACCCAGACCGAGGTTACCTTCAAGCCTTTCTATCAGTTGGCCCGGCGCCAGTACGCGGTTTATTGGGACCGGTACACGCCGGAGCAATGGGCCCGCGAGAAGGAGGCCCGCGAGAAACAAGCGGCGGCACGGCAACGGCTCGAAGCGGCGACCGTGGTGTACATCGAGCCGGGCAATGCGGAGAGCGAGAAGCCGTACCAGTTCCAGGGCGAGGGCGCCGGCACGATTCGCGTGGAGGGCCGGTCCGGTCGACGCGCAGACCGGTGGTTTTCCTACGAGCTGCCCCTGCCGGGCCCCGGGCGCTGGGCGGTGGTGGTCACTTATGGCAACGACACGCCCCGGAACACCACCTTCTCTGTCTTGATCAATGGCGAAAAAGTGGGCGAACAAACCGTGCGCCGGCGCAGCCCGGAGGAGCTGGTCCGGTTCGAGGAGGTCACCTACGTTGTGCCGCCCTCTCTGGTCGAGGGTCGCGACAAGCTGTTGGTCCGTTTCGAGGCGCCCGCAGGCCAGCTCGTGTCGGGAGTTTTTGGCGTGCGGTTGGTTCGGCACGACGCCCTGCAGTCCTCTCCATAACTCGTCCAACGGCCTTTCCTGGAACCCGTCGCCGGCCATGCCGGCATCCGGTTCCGGCAGGTTCAGCTTGGGTGGGGCAACCCGCGGGCCCGGCGGAGAATGGAATCGTTTCCTCTGGAGGCGAGGCGCTGGCGAAGGAACCGTTTGGGTGGTCGTGACTCGGTTGTGCTGCTCCTTGTCGAGGGGGCGGCCTGCCCGAGCAGAAGGCCGGGGAGTGGTCGAGCGTTGGTGCTGCCTGGATAGTGAGCCGCATGGACCCCGTGGGCGAAACGGGTTTTCCCACGACGTTGTGGATGGACCTGGTTTGGGAAGGGGCGGCGGGGGTTCGAGCAGGTGCCGGCTGGAGCGTTCGGTCCCTTTGCGAGGCGGGGCCGGATGCTGTCTACAGGTTCCGGTCCTCATTCGTTGCTTCCGCCCCCGACGGTGAGCTCGGGCCGTCCCGGGCTGATCGCCACCCGCATGGCCCCGACTGCACGATAACAAAGGTCCGGGGAAGGCCCGCAGCCTGCCCGGCGCGCGTCACGGTCCGGGATCCCCAATCCGAGACAAGTCCAGGCTGTCAGCGCGTGCTCTGCAGCGCACGCCGCGGGAATCCCAAAGCCTGGTCTCATGATCCCCTCGTCCGTGGCCGGCTTTTCGAGCGCGGCCCCGTTTTCAGGTTGCCCTGGTTTTATCCGGTTCGTGCCGCTGGCCGGCCGGGCTCGAGCACCGGCGCAATCCGTCCCACAGGCGCCCGGGTGGTAAACCTCCAGCTCTTGAGGCTCGGTGCGCCAGGGTGAAAACGGTTTTGCCGTGAAATCTCCGGGCCTTGCCTCTGCCAAATCGGGCACTTTGTCGCGCGGACCGGCGCGGCGGGGCATCGTCGCTCCTTCGAGCAGGCGCGGTGACCGCGGATTTCCCACCGGCCGCGGCTTTTTTCTTCGTAACCGGACGGCGCGGGCATTTCCGGACCGGGGATTCCGGACGTTGCCTTTCTGACGTCTGTGCCCCGGGTTCCCGGGCCGGGATGCCAGCACTTCGCCGAGCCAGGGTAAGTCTCCCGGCGCATCGCATCCGGGTCAGTGCGATGGTCGCGTGGGACTGGTCGGGCGACACGCGAGTGTGGGGCACCCCGCATTGAGAAAGCCGGGCGACCTTTCAAAACCTTGACGCAAGTCAAGGACGGCGGGGTGCGCGAGGGTTAAGCGTCTAATGACCATGAAAAGGGCGTTGCATGCCGGGCTGGGTCTGGTGGTCTTGGGATGTTGGGCGGCTACACCGCCGGTGTCGGGGGAAACCGCACCCTCTCTGCGCGCTTCTCTGGAGACAGGTCGAAGGCTGTATGAACAGCATTGTGCCCCCTGTCACGGTGCCAACGGGGACGGCAATGGCCCGGCAGCGGTCTGGTTGTATCCAAAACCGCGGAACTTCAGCGCCGGCCTGTTCAAGATTCGCAGCACGCCTCCCGGAGTGCTGCCCTCGGACGACGATCTTTTCCGCAGCATCACGCGCGGGCTGCCGGGCAGCTCCATGCCGGGCTTTGCCTATCTACCGGAATCGGATCGCTGGGCGCTGGTTGCTTATGTGAAGGAATTGACCGCCTACACCAATGCCGCCGGCCAACGGATCAACCGGTTCGAGGAACAGCGGGCGGCCGGCATTGCGTCCGATCCATTGCCGGTGCCGCCCGAGCCCCCCGTGACGGTCCAATCACTGGCCCTGGGCAAGCAGGTTTACGAGCGGATGCAATGCGCCTTGTGCCACGGCCAGACCGGCGCGGGCGACGGTCCGCAGGTGCCCCTGCTGAAAGACAGTTTCGGATTTCCGGCCCGTCCCCGGGACTTCAACACGGGGCTGTTCCGCGGGGGGCACACGGGCCGCGACTTGTATTTGCGGATCCTGACGGGCCTTTCGGGCACGCCCATGGTGCCCTACGGGGACGATGTGATGACCCCGCAGGAGCGTTGGGCCCTGGTTCACTACATCCAGTCGCTGCGTCGGACCGACGTGGCGGTCAATGACCTGCTGCAGCCGGAGAACAACCTGATTCCGGTGCGCTGGGTCCGCCGTGTTCCGGTGGACCCGCTGGATCCGGCCTGGGAAGAGTGGGAGACAGTGCGGGTGCCGTTGCATCCGCTTTGGCCCGAGCCGGAACAGGTCTATGCCGTGGTGGTAAGAGCCGCCTCGGATGGGCGCAGGCTGGCAGTATGGTTGCAATGGAAGGATCCGCTGCCCCAGCGGGAGGCTGTGCGGGTGCAGGATTTCCAGGACGCGGCGGCCATTCAGTTTGCGCTGGGCGAGACCCCTGCCTTTTTGGGCATGGGCGATGCCCAGCATCCGGTGAACATCTGGCAGTGGAAAGCCGGTTGGCAGGCCGAGCTGGATCAGACGACGGAAGCGGGGCCCGCGCAAGCGTATCCGGCGATGCACGTGGACACGTACTTTGACCGGGTGCGCCCGCCGCTCACCGCGGCCGAGGCGGGCAATTTCCTGGCGCAGCCGCTTCGTTCGCCCGTGGAAGACGCCAACGCGCGTGGATTCGGATCGTTCCGTTCGCAACCGCCGGCCGGCCAGAACGTCACCGGCAAGGGGGTGTGGGTGGACGGCAGTTGGAATGTGGTTTTCGTCCGCACGCTGCGTTCCCGGGACCGCGATGATGTCCAGTTCGTGCGGGGGCGGTCGGTGCCGGTGGCCTTTGCGGTTTGGAACGGAGAACAGGGCGATCGGAATGGTCGGAAAATGATCAGTTACTGGTACCAGTTGCGCCTGGACGCCGCGCGCCCGGCGCTGGCGGCAAGGCGCTGACGGAGCGGAGAGCCCTGGGCGGAGGAATGAAGCTATGAGCGAATCCATCACACGGCGTGCCTTTCTCCAACGGAGCGGCCTGGCAGGTGCGGGTCTGGTGGCGGCACAGTTCCTGCCGTTTCGCTACCTGCAGGCCCAACCGACCGAGGACGTGGCCAATCCCCTGGCGCACTATCCCAATCGTGGTTGGGAACAGGTGTACCGAAACCAATACGCCTACGACCGGGCGTTTTCGTGGGTCTGCGCGCCCAACGATACCCATAACTGCCGGATCACGGCTCATGTGCGCAACGGGGTCATCGTGCGGCTGGGCGAGCAGTTCGACATCCATACGTACTCCGATCTTTATGGAAACAAGGCGAGCGCCAGCTGGGGGAACCGGCATTGTGCCAAGGGCTACACCTTCCACCGCATCCTGTACGGGCCCTACCGGCTCAAGCACCCCATCGTCCGGCGCGGGTGGCGCCAATGGGCCGACGACGGCTTCCCCACGCTGACGCCCGAACTCCGCGCGAAATACAAATTCGACTCCCGCGGCACCGACCGGTTCGAACGCATTTCCTGGGAGCAGGCCTTTGATTACATCGCGCGGGCCCTGGTGGCCATCGCCCGACGGTACAGCGGGGAGGCGGGTGCCCGGCTGCTGGCCGAGCAGGGGTATCCGCCGGAAATGATCGAGGAAATGGGCGGAGCCGGCACCCGCACCATCAAAATGCGCGGGGGCATGGGCCTGCTGGGCGTCCTGGGCAAGTACGGCATGTACCGTCTGTGCAACTCGCTGGCGCTGCTGGACGTGTACGTGCGCGGGGTCTCCCCGGCCGAAGCCAGGGCGGGCCGGAACTGGTCCAACTACACCTGGCACGGGGATCAGGCCCCGGGCCATCCCTGGGTGCATGGATTGCAGAACTCGGAGTGCGACTTCAACGACCTGCGCAACTCCAAGCTCATCATCATGAACGGCAAGAACCTGGTGGAGAACAAGCTGACCGACGCCCACTGGTTCATCGAGTGCATGGAGCGCGGGGCCAAAATCGTGGTCATCACGCCCGAATACGGTGCACCTTCCACCAAGGCCGATTACTGGATTCCAATTCGACCCGCCACGGATGCCGCGTTGTGGCTCGGAGTCACCCGCCTCATGATCGAGCGCGGCTGGTACCATGAAGCGTTCATCAAACAATTCACGGACTTCCCCCTGCTCGTCCGACTGGACAACGGCCGTCGGCTCCGCGCCGCGGAGGTCTTCGCCGACTATCGGAGTGTGTTGGCCGAGGACAGTCCCAGCAAAAAGATCCAGGGCCTCACGGATGAACAGCACCGGCGGATTGGAGACTTCGTGATCTTCGACAGCCGCAGTGGCCGGCTGCAGGCACTCACCCGGGACATGGTCGGTCAGACCCTGGTGCGTCGCGGCCTGGACCCGGCCCTGGATTGGCAGGGTCGCGTACGACT
>JAOADM010000176.1:7787-8111 GCA_026417315.1 Limisphaera sp. | reverse complement strand
GATCTCGTGGGCGTGGCGGCGATGTCGCGCCGCGCCCTGCACAAGGCTTTTGTGGAGCATCTGGGCCGCACGCCGGGTCAGGAGCTGCATCGGGTCCGCATCGAACGGGCGCGGAAACTGCTGGCGGAGACCGACGACAAACTCGATGTGATCGCCCGTGCCTGCGGCTATCAGAGCACGAACAGTTTTTGTGTCGCGTTCAAACACGCCGTGGGCATGTCACCCAAACAATTCCGCGAAAGCCTGGCCAAATGAAATGCACGTCCTGGTTCCGCCGTTTCTGCCGCAGGGCATCCCATCTTGCAGGGTCGAGGCCTACGTCCG
>JAOADM010000176.1:0-7777 GCA_026417315.1 Limisphaera sp. | reverse complement strand
GGGCCCGGGGCTGGTCGCGTGCCTCGGGCTTGTCGCCTCCGTCGGAGCGCGGGAATTCAACGTACGTGAGTTCGGAGCCCGGGGGGACGGACAATCCCTCGACACGGAGGCCGTGCAACGGGCGCTGGACGCCTGCGGCAGGGCCGGGGGCGGCGTGGTACGGGTCCCGCCCGGCGTGTATGTCTGCCAGCCGCTGACGTTGCGCAGTCATACCACCCTGCTGTTGGAGTCCGGCGCAGTGCTGCAAGCCTCGCGCGAGCCGCGCGATTTCATGAAGGTGCCCGGCGACTGGCTCCGGGCCAAAAGCAGCAGCGATTTCCTGCCGTTGATCGGGGGCAGCAACCTGACCAATGTCGCGCTGGTGGGCCAGGGCATCATCGACGGCTCCGGCGAGGTCTGGTGGCCGGCCGCTGAAGAGGCGCGCCGTCGTCAGCCCGGATTTACCCTGCCCCGACCGCGGCTGATCGTGTTGACGCGGTGTCGGAACGTGCGCCTCAGCGGCCTGACCCTGCGCAACGCCCCCACGTTCCACTTCGTCCCCGTGGAATGCGAGGATGTGTGGATCGAGAACCTCACGGTGCAGGCGCCCGATCACGCGGCCAACACCGACGGCATCGACCCCAGCCTGAGTCGTCGGGTGGTGATCACCAATTGCGTGTTCGATGTGGGTGACGACAACATCGCCATCAAATCGGGGCGCCGGTTGCCCGATCGGGCCTTCGGCTGCGAAGACATCACCGTGGTCCATTGCCGTTTCTACCACGGGCACGGCCTGTCGATAGGCAGCGAGACCGTGGGCGGGGTGCGCGGGTTGCGCGTGCGCGGCTGTGTGTTCGAAGGGACGGAAAACGGGATTCGCATCAAGTCGTATCGCGGGCGCGGCGGAGCGGTGGAGGATCTGATCTACGAGGACATTCGCATGACCAACGTCGAGCGCGCCCTGACGTTTACGGCCTACTACCCGCGGATTCCGGCCGAGGACACGGCTCAGCCCGTGACGCCCGAAACACCCCGGTACGCCCGCATCGTGGTCCGGAATCTGACGGCCACCTGCTACGAGAATGCGGGCGTCATCATCGGGCTGCCCGAGGCGCCCATCGACACGGTGACGTTGGAGAACGTGGAGATCACGGCCGCCCGGACGGGCCTGGAGTTCCGGCATGTCCGCAATGCGCGGCTGCAAAACGTCACGATTCGCCCCGGGCGCGGGGCGGCCTTCCTGACGCGCGACGCCGAGGTGGTCGGGCTCCCCTGATCCCTTCGGACGGCTCTGGCCGGTTCCCTTTTTTCACGGTGCCGTGCAAATCTTGAAAAGTGACCGACGAGGGCTTGCGAGCGTATGATGGGAGCTGAAGGTTGCAACAAGCCCGAGTGTAAACCCCGAATCCCGATGAACCGAACGCCTATGAAGACGCGGCAAGGATGGATGAGCGGCGCGTTGGCCGCAGCAGTTGTGGCATGCCTCAACGCAGCGTACGCTGTGCCCCTGCCCTACGCCGACGGATTTAACTACGCAGAGGGCGAGCGGTTGGGCGGAACCACCAGTGGCGTCAACTGGACCGCGGGCAACAGCACCGGGACCGGGTCGGCCACGATTGCCTCCGGCGCCAGCCTCACGTATCCCGGCCTGCCGTCTCTCGGGGGCCTGGGTGTTTTGTCCACGGGCGTGCCCAGCAGCAACCGGGACCGCGGCGTGGTGATCGCGCCGGACATCAACAGCCTTGCCAACTGGTCGGATCTGGGCGCGCTGTATGTGTCCTATCTGCTCCGGGTGGATGAAGGTCCCACGGGGAACCCGCGCCTGTTGAGTGCTTATCGGGACAGCACGGGCGGGGGCGGTGGATTCACCCCGTCCGGCGGGCTGTTTGTCGGGACCGATTTGAAACTGGGCGTGGCCAAGGTCGCGAACAATGACATTGCGTGGACGGCCGACCCGCTGACGTCCGGGCAGGTGTACCTGGTGGTTTGGCGGTATCGCTATGTCGATGGTGCGGACAATGATGAGCTGGCCTTGTGGGTGACCCCGCCGGCCGGTTCGTTCGGTGCGGCAGAATCCTCCGTCCCGGCGCCCACGGTCGTGACCACCACGGGCGCGGACGATGTCGGGATCAACAGCTTCCACTTCACAGTGCGTTCCACGGGGCAGGCCCAATACAACGGAGGCGGTACCTACGCGTTGGACGAGTTCCGCGTCGGCACCACGTGGGCGTCGGTGGTCGTGCCGGAGCCGTCGGCGGCCGCGCTGCTCGGACTCGGAGGGTTGGCACTGTGGCGGTTGCGCCGGTTTCGTCAGGGTTGAGGTTGGTTGAGGCATGGTCGGTCCGACGCCCTTCTGCGGGCTTTCCCCGCGGAAGGGCGTTTGGTTTGGAGGGAGAGCCTGGGAGTCCGCGGATCGGGCGGAAGATTCGGAGTCGAGGGCCCACAGAGCACGCAGAAGAAAGAGCCCACAGAGCACGCAGAACACGCAGAATTCCATACTGGATCAGTCCGCCGACTCACGTCGGCGGCTACGAATCACCGCGCCACGGTCTCCTTCGCCCTCGCAGCCATCGTGTGGCCACACAGGCGGAGCGCACGCAGCAGGTCGCACCCGCCGCCCTGCCCGCGCCCCACGACCGCAGTGAAGGGAATCAGACCACAGAGCACGCCGCCCGGTTGCCGGCCCTGACCGAGCAAACCGGGCTACTGCGAGGGACTTCCTTCCTGAGGCGGAGTGAGTTTCAGGACCGCCTCGCGCAGTTCCTTGCCCGGTTTGAATCGCACCACGGCCCGAGCAGGAATGGGGATGTCCCTTTCCGGCTGGTTCGGGTTCCGCCCCACCCGCGCCTTCCGCACAATGACCTCGAAGACACCAAATCCGCGCAGCTCGATTTTGTCGCCGCGAATCAGGGCCGCCGCGATCTTGTCCAAAACCGACTGGACCACGGTCTGCACTGCCTGCTGGCTCAGCTTGGTCTCGTCGCTAATGGACAGGACCAGATCCCGTTTGGTGACCGTCATATTGAATTGGATGGTTGCCCGGCCGCTTGCGTTGGTGCATCGTCCTTTTACGCTCCGAACGGGCCCGGGTCAAGCGGTTTTTCCCGGGCAACCCCCTCCGGGGCGTTTCAGGTTTTGGGCCTCTCCGATAGCCCGGCGGCTTTTTGGGCGTTCTCAGCATGGGGAAACGGAGGGGAAAGGGCACTCCTTCGGGAGCCGTGAATCCGGGGCTCGCAGATGGAAATGCGCCGTCGGCCGTCCCCAAATCGCACGGGCGAATTCGCGCGGCGAAGGCGCATCCCGTTTACCAGCCCGGGGCAAGGGCCCCGGGTTTACGGCCCACAAATCGCCAGTACGCCCTGGAAGGGCGAAACACGAGGAGCCCATTGGGAACGTCGGGTGTGCGCGCGCCGATGGGGCGGACCGCCGCCCAGATCGGGACGACTGGATGTGCGTGCGCGGTTGGAAAGTTTCTCTAACGCCTGGAGGGCACCAGCCGCCGGAGGAGAGCGACGTGAAACGGGGACTGCGCTCGTCGGGTCTCGATTCTTTGACGCGCCGCGGACCGAGGTGGCGAGCCCGGAGGGCCGGGTGGCCGCGAAGCCGGCCGGGCGGCGCGGCGTGCGCAACTCCTTTCGGGTGCTGGTGTTTTGGGCAGTGTGAGCGTAGAGTCCCTGCAGATGCACACGATCCTTCGACGGCAGTGTCGGTTGCTGAATGTTTTGGCCGGTATCGGCGTGCTGGCCACGGCACAGGCCCTGGCTGCGCCGGCGACGCCCGGGGAGAATCCCTACCTGGTGGTCGCGGAGCGAAACATGTTCGACCTCAAGCCGATCCCCAAACCGGAGGATTTGGCCCCGCCGCCGCCCCCGGCGCCGCCCACCAAGATTACGCTGCAGGGCATCACGGTGTTGTTCGGCCGGAAGGAAGTCCTGCTGAAGATCCCGGAACCGCCGGCGCCCGGGCAACCGCCGAAGGAACGTTCCCTGATCCTCGGCGAGGGCGAACGTCACGGCCCCATCGAGGTTGTGCGGATCGATCCGGTGGCACGCGAGGTGGAGTTCCGTGACTCGGGGAATCCGGTGAAGCTGAAGCTGACGGATTTCATCGCCAAAACTCCGGCGCCGCCCGCCACTCCGGCCGCGCCCGGGGTGGCAAGGCCGACCACCCCGGTCCCTGCGGCCAACCTGCCGCGGCCCGGCCCCGCGGTCGCTTCGGCTCCCGGGAGCACGCCCACGGTGATCGTGGGGAATCCCTCGGCTCAAATCACGACCGGGACACCGTCCGCTGGCACTCCCGTTCAATCCCCTGCAGCGAATCTGCCCGGCTTCCCTTCCCGACCGGTGCGGACGGCGCCGGCCAACCCGAACCCACAATCCCAGTTGTCGTTGGAGGAACAAATCGTTTTGATCGAGCTGCAACGTCAGGCGACCCAGGAGCAGGTGAACCGGGGCTTGATGCCTCCTTTGCCGCCCACCGAATTGACTCCACCCGGGGCGGTGCCTCCTCCGGTTCCACCCGCGCCGAATCCCGGTACGCCTCCGGTTCCTCCCATGCCGGGCAACTGAAGGCGGCCGGCCGCGGCTGCTCGGATGGGACGGGCGGTTGCCTTGTTCCCACCGGCCTGCTGTCCGGGTTCGACGAGCACTACGGATCACTGCCCCTGCAATTCGAGCCCCGGCCGGGTCCGGGGTGGCACCGCACACGTACGCCCGGGTGCGTGGCCGCTTTGACAACTGCCGGGCCGGTTCCGCATGCTCCGAGCTGCCATGTCTGTTCCGGTGCCAACTGCCACCTCGATGCGAAACCGGACACGTCTTTTCCTGTTGTGCGCATGGCTGGCCGCGCCTTCCCCAATGCTTCCCGCCCCGGGCGCCGAGGAGGCGGAACTGCATGCCCGCAGGTTCATCAGCCTGGATGGAGCCTGGGAGTTCCGCGCCGAGGGATCGCCGCAGGACGCCTGGAAGATCGTCGCGGTGCCGTCGAGTTTCGAGGAGCATGAAGGCCCGCAGTTCGATGGCGTGGGGTGGTATCGCCGGAAGGTCGAGTCGATCGAGGTACCGCGGGGGTTCCGCGTGCTGCTCCATTTCCAGGCCTCCGCGACCGAAACGGAGGTTTGGTGGAACGGGAAGCGCGTGGGGTCGCATCTGGGGGGATGGACTCCATTTCGGTTCGATGTCACCGAGGCGATCCGATCCGCCGGACCGGGTGAGTCGCACGAACTGGTCGTGCGGGTGGACGAAAAGGTGGGGCATTTTACGCAGGGGTTTTTGCCCGTGATTGCGCCGCACTTTGGGGGCTTGTGGCAGTCGGTCGGGCTGTGGGTCGTGCCGGAGACGTACATTGACGATCTTCGGCTGTGGGCCGAGGCATTGCCCCGGGAACGCGCGGTGCGGCTGCATTTGCCCCTGGCCGGCAACCCGGTTTCCGACGCGGCGCCCCTGATCGTCCGCGCGCGCTGGCTGGGGGAATCCAACTGGTTCAAGCTCGACCCGGAGCGGGTTGCGTTTCCGGCGGGATTGCTCATGGCGCAGGCGGCCGTGCCGGAGGTTCGCTGGTGGTCGCCCGAACGCCCGAATGTCCTGGAAGTGGAAGTGACACTGGGCACGACCACTCCCGACCGGGTGCGCATCCGCACTGCGTTCCGCACGGTGGAAGCCCGGGGACCGGAGGTGCGTCTCAACGGCCGGCCGCTGGCCCTGCGCGGCCTGCTGAACTGGGGGTATTCACCTCCGCTGACGGCGCCCCGGGCCGGTGAAGCAGTCTGGAGGCAGGAACTGGAGTTTGCGCGGCGGTGCGGATTCAACCTGATGAAGTTCTGTCTCTGGGTGCCTCCGCGGCGATACCTCGAGCTGGCCGACGAGATGGGGATGCTTGCGTGGATGGAGTATCCCACGTGGCATGCACCGCTGAAGCGGGAGCATCTGTCGGTGCTGGAGCGGGAGTTTCTCGAGTTTTTTCAGTACGACCGCGTTCATCCCTCGGTGATTCTGCGCAGTCTCACCTGCGAAACCGGTCCGGGGGCGGATCTGGAGGTGTTGCAGCGACTGTACGATTTGGCTCATGGGACGGCCCCGGGCGGTTTGGTGGTGGACGATTCGAGCTGGATCGGTTGGCAGCGCGTCCACGACTTCTATGACGATCATCCCTACGGGAACAACCACACCTGGAAGGCCACCCTGCATCGTCTGCGCGACCACATTCGCGGTCACGGGCTCAAACCCCTGATCCTCGGCGAGGCGATGGCGGCCGATACCTGGCCGGATTTGCCTGCGCTGGCGCGGTCTCAACGCGGGGTGCGGAGCTGGTGGACGCCTGCGGCCTGGGAAGCGATGGACCGGTGGGTGGAGACTCTGGCCCGGTTCACCGGGCAGCCGGTGGATTCGCTGACCTGCGACTCGCTCCACTACGCCTGGCTGATGCGCAAGTTCCAGGTGGAGGTGTTCCGCCGAGAGCTGCCGTACAGCGGTTATGTCCTGAGCGTGCTTCGGGACGTCCCCAAGGCTTCCATGGGACTGCTCGATTACACGGGACAGCCCAAGTGGGATGCGGACGGCTGGACGTTCCAGGGCGATACGGTGTGCTTGTTGGAAACTCCGGAGGATCGACGCTCGTTTTTCTCCGGCGAACGCTTCCGCGCACGGGTGTTCGTGAGCCATTTCGGATCCGAGCCGCTGGAAAGGGCCGTGCTCGTCTCCACCCTTGCAGACGAGCGAGGCGCGCTCCTGGGTCACGCAACCCGGGCGCATCCGCGCCAGAACATCGGGACCCTGGGCGTCGGGGCCGATCTGGACTGGCCCCTCCCCGCTTGCGACGAGCCGACGCCGATTTATTTGCAAGTGCAGTTGCAGCATCGGGGCGGGCTTGTCTCGAACACGTGGTCGTTCTGGGTGGTGCCGCGGCCCCGGCCGCTGGCCCGGCCGCGCGTTGTGCAGCACTGTTCGATGGCCACCCATCCCGTTCGGTCCGAACTGGTCGGCGTCCCGCAGTTCGGCCCGGAAACACCGCGCGACTCGCTCGTTCTGGCGAGCCGGTTGGACGCGGAGCTGGCGAGCTGGCTGGAGCGTGGCGGGCGTGTGTTGCTGCTTCCCGACGGCGGGCTGCACAGTGTGCGATTGCAGGACCACTGGTTTTTGCGAGGTGCACCCGTGGTTTTTCACACGCCGTGGACCACGGAGATTCCCCGGCAGTTCTGGATCGAACTCCAACACTTCGACCTGGCCGGTCCGGTCGTGCCGGCGTTGGAACCCCTCGATGCATTCGATCCGGTGCTGTTGCTTTGGGACACACACGACCGTGACACGGTGGTGACGCACGGGCTCGTGTTCGGAACGCGCGTGGGCGAAGGTGCCCTTTGGGTCAGTGCCCTTCGCCATGACGGTGCGGGAAACGCGGCCGGGCGCTGGCTCCTCGATCTCTGGACGCGGGAACTGCTGTCGGGGCCGCAGCCCCGACAGGGTCTGCCGGACCGCATCTGGAAGGCCCTCCGGCGCGCCCTCGCCTCGGAGCAACGGCCTCTGGACGAGGCGCCGTGGCGGTTCGGTCCGGAAACGCCGGGATCTCCTGCCGGTGCCGCCCGGGCTTGTCCCACTGGGGAATCCCTGGAGCAGCTCCCCACCGTGACCATCGGGCAATGGTGGGAATCGCAAGGGTACCCTTCCCTTGACGGAGCCGCCTGGTACTACTGCACGCTGAAGCTTCCGCCCGAGTGGGCCGGCAAAAGTCTCTACGTGACCTTTACCGGCGTGGACGATGCCTATGAATTGTACGTGAACGGGCAGTGGGCCGGCCGCGGGGG
>JAOADM010000175.1 GCA_026417315.1 Limisphaera sp. | reverse complement strand
TTGTGCGAGAGGGATCCGGCGGATGCGGCAGCCCTGTCGGAGCGGTGAGATACTCGCCCACGACCTGTCCGTTGGTGGTGTTGATCCGAACGAGGGTGCCCTGACCCGAGCACGCCACCGCAAGGAACGGGAATTGAGAGGGAAGTTGGGACTGGAACTGCAGTTGCCCGTCTCCTAACCCCTGAGCCGCCAGCAAGCCAATCCGCACGCCGAGGTTGAAGTCGGCCACCATGATGAACGTTTTGGTGTAGGGCTCCAGAATCCACACGGTGGCAGAGGACTGGCCGGGCTCGATCTCGCAAGGACTGGCGTTGGTCGTCAGGGTCAGGGTAACGGTTTCCGTCCGCTCCGGTTCGAGATCCTGGACCGTGTCGAGGGCGATCTCCACAGCGGGCTGACCCGGGGTAGCGTGACACACCTCCGGGGGATTGGGCGTGGCCGGCGCCAGCTGAAAGTCGGTCCCCAAGCGGGCCGAGCCGCTCCGTCGACAGGCCACGATCAGGGGCTGGACCAGGTAACCGCCCTGCAGCCACACCCGCCACCGGGCGGTCCGGTTCGCCGGCTGTTCGGTCGCCACAGAATCCACCACCACGATCCCCACCCCGGGACCTATCCGGTCATCCGCCGGATCCTCCGGGTCCGTGTGGGTCATCCGCTGCTCGAAGGCATCCGACAGGCCCCCACCGTCGGAATCATTGGTCCGGGCAAACCAGGAATAAATCGCGGGGCGGTCAGGTTTGTGAGAAGCAGGTTGGTCTGGTACGGCAAGGTCCACTGCAGCCAGCTCCAATTCGTAAGGTTCAATTCTGCCCCGAAGGGACTCAGGTTTGGTGGTGGCGAACAGATCGTATGCGGCACCGGGCTCGGGCGTGTGGATCCTGAAACAGCCCGCCTGATTCGTGACAGTCACAGGTTCCAGCCAGAGATCCCGTTCACCGCCCGGCCCTCCGCAAGGCTGGATCCCGTTTCCCGAACCTCCGATGGAGCTTCGCGGCAACCGCACGGCGGGGCCCACGTCCGAAGGGCGAACGAGGCCGAGCCGTTGCTCGGCCTCCCTCAGCAGTTTGTCCAGCTCCGCCAGGGCCGCATAATCGACCGACCGATCATCGACAACATAGTGGCCGGGATCCTGGAGCGCATACACGGGCAGCTCAAAGTCTCGCCCCATCGGCGGTAAAACGGGCCAGGGCGGTTCATCCCGGGCAAGCAACCAAAAGGGCCGCTTTCCAGAAGCTGCTCGGACCGTACAGCCTCCAACAGGGGCAGAAGGGGATCCTGGGTCACCTCTGAACCCCGGCCCTGCCCGAGGGATTGGGAGGCTGCCAACAGCCATGGACCAGTGGCCGCGCTCGCCACGACCACCGCCGTTCCGACCCGGCGTTGCCTCCTCATGACCCCTCCTCGCGAGCAGGTTCCCGGGCCTTTTTCCGGACCTCGTGTGCCCGGTGTGCTGTTGCGAACGGACTCTGTCCCGCCGCCACGGCAGGAGGGTCTGCGGGTTATCCCTTCGCTCTGTGGGGACCCGGGGCGTTCCCGGACGTCGCGCAGCCCAAGATTGCTCGTGGCGCTGCTGGTGGGGATGGTCAAGCCCAACGTGGCGAGGAACAAGGGGCACCGGCGCATTTCAGCTTTTGGACATCGCGAAAGCGGGGGCATTGGGAGCCTCCCGGGCACGGGAAAGCCGAGGGGCCACAGCATCCCGCGGGGATCTCTGAGTTCGGGACTCACAAACGAATCGCGCCCGCCGCTGCCCACAGATCGCGCGGGCTCAACCCCGCGCCGCAGGCGCATTCAGTTCAGGAGCCCGGTCCAAGACACCGGGCATTCGGTCTGCAAAACCCACCGCCCTCTGAAAGGGCGTAACTCCGTGGGCCCCTCGCGAGGGGCGGGCATCCTCACCCCGAGTTCCGCCCTTTCAGGGCGGGAAGTGTCCGAGGGGCGGACTCCAGGGACAACTGCGCCAACACCGAGCGCCGGCGGGCAGGCCGAAGTGTGATTCCGGTTGGAGGGGTGAGTCCCGTCGCCCTGACATCGACCGGCACCCTCTTTGTGTCCCGACCCCGGTAGAGTCCGCGATGGCGCGAGGTCGCGACTTTTAAGCGCGAGGTCCCGAAGTCCTGGTTCTGGCAAAACACCGACTAGGGAAGGTGATCTTCGCCTTCGTGCGGCCCGGCCTCGCGCAGCGGTCCAAGCAGTTTGGCGCGGCCGGATTCATCCGCGTAGGGTGGATGTGCAATGGCTGGCCGGAGCGTTGCGGGCTCGTCGGGTGGCGGGACCTTGTCGGAGTCCCTGCCGGGGGTGACCGGGCACGGTCAAGCCTGCTGGCAAGTCCGGCAAATCCATCCAGGCCGGAGAGCCGCAGCCCAAACCCCGCATTGACGCCCCGGGACGTTGTCGCCTTTTTTGCACTTCCGCTTTTGTCCTCCTTTTGCCCCTTGCGGATGGTGCCGGCCGGGAGTAGAAGAGCAGTAACAATACCCGCTAATCAGACTCTGCAGGCAGAGTTCTGACGCCCAAACATGCGGCCTGCATGACGACGGCGGGGCATTGGGCCCGCCGGGCCGGAGGGCCAATGTGATGGAGCGGGCTGTCATCTTGATCTGTGCATGGGAATGGGTGTCCATGTTCCTACCGGAGAGCCCAACGGAGCGGGTAAGGACTGCGTGCCAGGCGAGCAAGTCGAAGGGATGTCCGCGCGAGACCTCGGGTAAAACGAACCGCGCAAAGGAAAGGAGGCAACGCGCATGATCCAAAGGGTTGTTGCGAAGATGGACGGCCGATCCTGATTCTGGGCGGCCTGATGGGACTGTTGACTCTGGTGGGCCAAAGTGTAGCGATTCCTGGCAAGGAGGAGTGCGTCGCGCGGCTCAACACTTTCAAGGGCTGTCCGTCCAACTGCGTCGGCTCGTGTTATCAGCTCGTGTTCGATGGATGCCACGACTGCGTGGAGGGGGATTCTGCGTGCGATCCGCCCGCGGGGCCGTGCTGGAGTTGGGTGGAAAAAGCGAACTGCGTAGGTGCTCAGGGAGGGTGCCAGTGTGGCGCTTGGTGGCCCGTTACCCAGCGCACCCAAGCGAGCAATGGGTGCAGCTGAGAGGACTTGGCCCGAGAGGGTTACCCCTCGGGCAACGCGAGATTCATAGCATGTTCGTGAACGGGGCTTCGTCTTGTCCAGCGACCCCTTCTGGCGATGGGTGCGGAAAAGCGATTTTACCCGCAGGAGCCTGCTTCGACAGGCTGTGAGTGATCTGGTTTTATGAGAGCACGGAGCGGGTGGCGTCCCGGAGGCCCGGTTTTGGCGCGGCGGGAGTTCCGTCGGGCAGCGGTAAGTCATGTGTGCGCGTGCTCAACAAGGGCGCGAGGAGCGATGGTGGGGCTTTGGATCTTCGCCATGGCCGTCGGCTGGGCGGGGAGCTTTTCGGACGCGGCCGAGGTGCAGTTTCAGGCCGAGGGAGTGGTTACAATGCACCTGGTCGGCTCAGTTTTCGAGGACACCGGGGAACCCTCGCGAAGTGCGCACTTTACCGTGGCGGTCTCGAATGAGTGCTGGTTTATCCGATGTCGGTTCCGTCACTCGGATTACCCGGAGTACGGATCTGATGGGGCCTCGGTCGTTGTAACTGTGGGAATGCCCAGGCTGCCGTCGGATGGCCGTCGCCCACCGCTCCAGTTGTTCTCGGTGCACCCGGCCCATGACCGGTGGGGTTTCGATCCCTGGACGCACGCAGTGTGGTTTGCGTGGGCTTCGGGGCACTACTTCAAAGATCGTGGCCTGCGGGACCTGATCCCTCCATTTGGAGCGGCAGGCAGCGATCCGGCTGCCTATGCGTATGAGGCGGAAGGCGTATTGACCAACGACGCTTATCCCCTGCCGGTTCGCATGGCCTTCCGGGTGAGTGAGGAACGCCTGCGCAATGCACCCTTTCACCCGGAGCTGTTCTGCCAGCGTCCCGAACAGAGACATCGGCCTTTGGACTTCCTTCGACCCGGCGCCCTGGGGGGAGAGTACCGGGCGAGCGATTGGGCGCAGATCCATGGCCTTTGGATTCCTCGCCGATTCGAGCTGTTGGTGTATCGTGAGTGGGATCAGGCTTCGCAGGCCTCGGGCTCCCCGGCGCTCAAAGGCAGAGTCGAGGGAGTTATCACGAACCTCGTCGAACGGGTTGTTCACGTGGGCCCGCCACGAATGGAAGGGGTGGCGCGGGTGGTGGACTACCGACTTGCGGAGGGGCGGCCGGGGGTGGCGCACGGAGAGTATTACGTGACCAACGGGGTGTGGCCGAGTTTGGAGGAGGCGGCCCGACGCGCACGATTTTACACCTGGCGAGGTGGGCACGGAGGGGTGTCATTCGACGCGGGGAGTCTGCCGCCTGAGGTTTCCCGGAGCAGACGCGCCGTACTCTTGGGTATCTTTTGCGCACTGGCCCTGGTGCCCTTGGGGGTTTGGGTATCTCGCACCTGGCAGCGCGCGACCAGAAAATCTCAGGATCGGCTGTCATCTTGAGGAGGTTCTCCGCCCAGCGGTTTCTGGGGCCGGGCCGTTCCGAGCCGCAATGACATTGAGACCGGGCCGAGTCCCAAATCGGAAACTGCCGGGGAAAATTGTGCGGGGCGACGGACGTCGGGTGGCTCCGCCGGGGCGAGAGAGCGACACGAGCCCGGAAGCAACGAGACCTGGGGGAAGGCGGGATCTTGGTGAAGTGGGGGCGGACTTGCGGCGGTGCATGATCCGGCGGAGAATCCTGCGAAGGAATCCCGGGGAACAGTATGAAGTGCGGCGTTTTTAAGGCCCCGTTTGGGTGTCGGGGACGGAAGATGGGCCGTCCAGGGAGCCGGTGGGTGGTGTTCGGGGCATTGGTGGTCCTGTGCAGTTTGGCGGTGACGGGACGGCGGCTGTGGGTGTGGGCCACCTATCCGCGGAAGGCAATCGCGGTCGCAGAGGCATTGGGGCATGTGAGTATCCTGCAAAAACCGCCGCTGGTGGATGAAAGCGGAAACTGGGCGGCTCTGGTCCGTACCACGGAACGCGGGATCGAGATCGCCGTCGTGGATCTGCGGGACGGCCGGTCCCAGTCACTGGCCGAAACGCCGGATGGGCAATACCACGCCAATTTGACCCAGTTGTTGGGCTGGCGCTCGAACGGACCGGAACTGGCCTACTGCATCGGCGGATTGATGGAGGTGTGGAACGCCGACCGAGGCCGTGTCCGGACGATGAATCCCGGTGGCAAACCTGTGGGGATGCAATGGATGGAGGGACGCGGATGGCTGTGTGTAACCTCGGATGGGAGGTTGCAGCAGCATTCCTTTGAGCCGGGCGCAGGGCGGGGTGGGCAGGAATGGCTTTTGCCGGTGCACGCCGGCGAGGTGCGCGCGTTTCGGGTGATCGGACCGGATCGGATTGCGTGGGCGGACAGGACGTCGGTGTGGGAGGGCGATCTGGGCACGGGACGGTGGCAGGCGGTGTGGAGGGACGACCGTGGCCAGATTACTGCGTTGGATCATGACCCGGTCCGGGATTGGTATCTGGTGACGTACAGCTACCGTACCAACTGCATGACGGTGAGTCAGTTGGTGGCGGTGCGGGGTTCGCGTGCATCCGGGGGTGCGCAAAGTCGTGTATTGGTGGACGAGGAATCGGTTTTGGACGGGTGCTGGCTGCAGGGATCGGAGGGATGGGCCTATCGGAGTGTGCGTAACAACCGGCCTCGTGCCGTCGTGCACACCGGTTGGTGGGGAGGCACAACCCGCGTGTTGGAGATGGAAGCGGTGTACGGGCTGTGCGCGGCGCAAGGGGGTCGGGTGTTGTTCCTGCACGGGTCGCTTTCAAACGAACCTCCGGGGTTGTGGCGGTATGAAGCCGCGACGGATCGTCTGACGTGCGTGTGGTGGCCGCTGGAGCCGGGGGTGAATCTGCCGGCGCTGCAGCCGGTGTTGGCCGGGCGCGCACCCCGGGGCGCCGGTCATTGGGCGTCCTTCGATCTTTTGCCGCCGGCGGATTACCAGCGAGGTCGGAAGTATCCGCTCGTCATCGGGTTGGGGGCTTACGAGTGGACGCCCATTGCCCATGCGGTATTTGCACAAGCCCTGGCGCAAGCCGGTGCCTATGTGGTCCTGGTAAAATATCGATGGGACCAGAGCCGGATCGAAACCGTGTACGACCATACCAATCACGTCCTGGCCGTGGAGAGACTGATGCGGGAACATCCGTCGGTGGATGTGGATCGGGTGTACCTGTTTGGATTTAGTGCCGGCACGGCGGTGGTAAGCACGTTGGCGGAAATGTATCCCGCTCGGTATCGAGGGATCATGCTGTTCAACCCGGTGGCTTTCCCGGGGCCGCGGGCCGGGCTGACGCGTCGGGTTCTGGCCACCTATGGCGAGGAGGAAGGGCTGGGCACGCAACTTCAGCGACAGCAGGTGGCATTTTGTCGCGCAGGTGTGCCCTTGGAGTGGTACGTACATCCGCACGGAGGTCATGTGATCCGCGCCCGGGCCAGTTTACGTGAGCGGGCCTTGTGGACTCTGGATTTTGTCTTTGGGCGGTGAGGACCTGGCGCCGTCGCCAGCGCCCGTCGCAGAATCGCCCGGAAGCCGGTGGCGCAGTCCGTGCGTCGTGGCCTTTCAACTCGGGGCGCTCGCGGACGACCGGACGCGGGCAGTGGGGCTCGAGCGGAAGCATGAACGGCGCAGAATCAGTTCGTCTCCGAGCGCGCCCGCTCTTGTGGGCGCCGGCCTTTTCCCGGAGGCTGTGGTGGGGCGGAAG
This sequence comes from Limisphaera sp., assembly GCA_026417315.1. Taxonomy (GTDB): domain Bacteria; phylum Verrucomicrobiota; class Verrucomicrobiia; order Limisphaerales; family Limisphaeraceae; genus Limisphaera. The sequence continues at coordinate 1,391 of JAOADM010000175.1, read as the reverse complement.
GCAAAGGAGCGGGATTCCGAGCCGGCCGGGCGGGGCCGCTCGATCCCGGGAGGAACACCGTTACTGACAAGCTGGGCTGCCCGTTTACGCAGGGCTCGATGTCAGAGTTCGCCGAGTTTTGGATATCTCGGGAGCGGGAAGGCCAAAGGAATCGACCATCGCAGGATGCCTGCATTCGGCACAACCGGTTGAAACAGGCGGGTCGTGCGCATGACCATGGGCGTCGATCCTCGAACGCGGGAAGGTAACTCTGACGTGACGGGCAGGAGCGGGGCTTTGGCCGGTGGGCGCCTCGGGCGGGGGATTTTGGCCGGGGCAGGCTGGGCGGGAGCGGTCGGGTTGGCGTTGACGTTCGAGCCCCTCGCCCGCCGGGGAGCGGTCAGCCCGGCGGGGGCAGAGCACTTTCGAGATCTGTGGGCCTGGGTCGCTGACCCGCATACGCAATGGATAATTTCCGTCACACTGGCCTTGTATCTCGCGGGTTTTGGGGTGATTGCGTGGCGAATGCAGGCAAGAAAAGCAGTCCGGTGGCGAGATGGCTGGCTATGGCTGACGCTGGCACTGCTTTGGGGCGGGGTGAGTTATGTCCGAAGTTACAGGGAGGCCGGAGGGGCCGTGGGTTATGTGGCATGGCTGGCGGGCGCGGCATTGGGCTGGGGGATGTGGTGGTGGGTCGGGGGCGGGTGGCAGCGGCCCCGGTTGGGGCGCGGGTTGTACCTGTTGGGGTTGCTGGTGGGCTGGCTGGCTTTTCTGGGCACGAGGACCTCTCCGGAGGGTTCGCCGATTCGGTATCGGGATGTGGAAAGGTGGTCGGGGTTTTGGGGACATCCGAACGAGGCCGGTCTTTTGATGGGGTTGGGGATGGTTCTCGCTGCAGGTTGGCTCTGGATCTGGCCTGCTCATCGGCAGGGCATCCCGGAAAGAGGGATTTCCGGCATCGGACAATGGCCGCGACGAGCCCTGCTTGCGGCAGGCTGGCTGTGGGGTGTGGCGGCCCTTGGGATTTGCGCAGTGGGTTGGTGGCGAAGTTACAGTCGCGGCGCCTGGCTGGCTGCCGCGGTGGGACTGTGGGTGCTCTGCAGCCGCATGCCCAAAGAGGTCGGTCTGCGGCGTGTGTGGGGGCGCATGCTCGCCTGGGGAGTGGTGGGTGGATTGGCGATGCTGGCTCTGGGCTACTGGGATTTGCGAGACACCAAGGCCCCCGGGCTTCGGCGGTTGTACTCGGTGGTCAATCCGGACGATTTCTCCTGGCGCAACCGTTTGATCGGCTGGGAGGCGGCTCTGCGGATCAGCGCAGATCGGCCCCTGTGGGGTTGGGGTTGGATCTCGCCCGGGGCCGTGCACCGTTCATGGTATGGCAGGGACGGACCGGCGGATTTCGGGGCAATCGG
>JAOADM010000174.1 GCA_026417315.1 Limisphaera sp. | reverse complement strand
CGTAGCCGCCGACGGGAGTCGGCGGAACCTTGACTTTCGAATTGTCCGCCGCGTTACCGCGGCGGCTACCGAAGGCCCCACTGCGTAGCCGCCGATGAGAATCGGCGGACTTTCGGTGATGAGCCCCCGGTGCATGCCGGTGGAAGGCCGCGTTGCGGATCGTGCGCCCCGTGACTGCCCGCGGCTACCCTGCGCGGGCCGGGTCTGTATTTCGGATCTTGGGTCCGCCGGCTCACGCCGGCGGCTACGTATTCAGGTCCGCCGCCTGACGGCGGCGGCATCTGGGTTGGGGTTCGCCGGCTCGCGTCGGTGGGGATCGGCTCGGGACCGGCGTCCATGGGCGTTGGACCGGGTTTTCTCTTGGCGTGCGCGAGGGCGGTTTTTATGGTGAGGACACTTCGTCAGGAAGATGGGTGAGGGCGTCATGAACCAAGTAGCGGAGATCAAACTGGAAGGGCGGGTTTACACGTTCCCCGTGGTGGTGGGCACGGAGCAGGAAAAGGCGATCGACATCCGGGAGCTGAGGAACCAGACGGGTTACATCACGCTGGATGACGGGTACGCCAACACGGGCTCGTGCCGCAGCGCCATCACGTTCATCGACGGGGAGAAGGGGATTCTGCGTTACCGGGGCATCCCGATCGAGGAGCTGGCGGAGCAATCGTCGTTCATCGAGGTGTCGTATCTGTTGATCATGGGCAGGCTGCCGACCCGGGCCGAGTTGCGGCGGTTCTCGGACCTGCTGACGCAGAACCAGATGCTCCACGAGGACATGAAATTCCATTTCGAGGGGTTCCCTCCGAATGCGCACCCGATGGCGATTCTGTCGGCGATGATCAACGCCGCAGGGTGTTATTATCCGGAGCTGCTGCGCCGGGACATCTCGGACCACTTCGAAACGCTGGCGGCCCGGCTGTTGTCGCAGGTCCGCACCATCGCGGCCTTTGCGTATCGCAAGTCGCGCGGCCTGCCGTTCATTTATCCGAAGACGCAGTACAAGTATGCGGCGAATTTCCTGCACATGATGTTCTCGCATCCCTCGGAGGACTGCGAACTGAAACCGGAAGCGGTGCGGGCGCTGGACCTGCTGTTTTTGCTGCATGCGGATCACGAGCAGAATTGTTCGACCTCGACGGTGCGCATGGTGGCCTCCAGCGGGGCCAATTTGTTCGCTTGTGCGGCCGCCGGGGTGTGTGCGTTGTGGGGTCCGTTGCACGGCGGGGCCAACCAGGCGGTCATCGAGATGCTGGAAGAGATTCACCGCTCGGGGGATGACGGGCGGAAGTTCCTCGAGCAGGTCAAGAACAAGAGCAGCGGACGGCGGCTGATGGGTTTCGGCCACCGCGTGTACAAGAACTACGATCCCCGGGCGCGGATCATCAAGCGGCAGTGTGACGAGTTGCTGGCGAAGCTGGGCCGCACGGATCCGTTGCTGGACATCGCCAAGCGGTTGGAGGAAGCGGCGTTGCAGGACGAGTACTTCATCGAGCGGAAGTTGTATCCGAACGTGGACTTCTACAGCGGTATCATCATGCGGGCGCTGGGCATCCCGGTGAACATGTTCCCGGTGATCTTTGCCATTGGGCGGATGCCGGGCTGGATTGCCCATTATCGGGAGGTCGCCGAGGACCCACAGGGTCGGATCTATCGACCGCGGCAGGTGTACGTGGGACCCACGCTGCAACATTACGTCCCGATCGATCAGCGCACGTGAGCATGGGGGCGGGGACCGGCCGATCCACGGAGGGAGGCGGCCCCGGTGTTCAGGGCGATGCGGGCCGTGGGGATCCCAGGGGTGCGGTGCGTCCGTGACGGCCGGGCCGGTTCTGTCCGTGGGGACCCGCGCCGGTTGGGATAAGCAAGCGAGCCGGGAGGCGCAGAAGGGCGCATTGCCGTTTTTGAGCCCGGATGCAAGGATCCCGGGGAATGCCGTTTCTCCGCGGCTTCCCCACCTCGAGGAGCCCGGTTTTCGGCCGTGCTTTCGGGGGCTGTGCATAAACCTGAACCAGGCCCGGCAGCGGATCTGCCGCGCGTGGGCCCCGCCTGCGCCAACTCTGCAGCCAACCATCTCCCGGAGCTGCGTGATGCAAATGCATCGCGACCAGGCACGAGGAGGGTTGGAATGGTGTTGCGCCTTCGGCGCGCCCTGGCTTCCGCCCCACCGGGGCGCAGGTGCGCCAGTTCAGGATGGCGCCTCCGGGACCGGTCCGCCCTCGCTGCCGGGTGAAGCTTCGCACCTTCAGCGCGTTGTAGGAGTGCTGTGTCGGCGCAAAAACTTGCGAGATCAGGGCACCGGAACGCCCACTGTTGCATCGCGGCCTGAGGGGGCAGAAGCCGGTGTGGGGACCGGCCCTCGCGATGGGGCAGGGAGTTGTACCCTTCCAGGGCACGATGGGGTTTTACGGGTCGAACCCCGGGGCGTTGGCCCGGGCTGGCGAAAGGATGCGCCGTTGCCCCGTGGATTGCCCGGCGCGATTCCGTGGACCGGGCAGTGGGGATTTCGGTGTTACAGCTCCGAATCCATAAGTCCATGCAAATGCCCTTGTCCGCCGACTTTCCCGTGCCGAGGAAGGCCGAAGTCCCGGCCGAGCTGTGGGGGCGTTCGGATCGGAGAGGCGCCGGCGCCGGCGTTGCCTGCCGGTTTTGGGTTGCCTTTTACCGGGCGGCTTCCTTCAATCGCGGGCACATCGGCTTTGCGTCATGAATATTCACGAATACCAGGCGAAACGGTTGCTGGCGGAACGGGGCCTGCCGGTGCCGCCGGGCGAGGTCTGTGACACGGCCGATCAGGCGCGCGCGGTGGCGGAACGATTGTTGGCGGAGGGGGCGCAACAATTGGCGGTCAAGGCACAGATCCACGCAGGCGGCCGGGGCAAGGGGACTTTTGTGGACGGCTACAAGGGCGGGGTGCGCCTGGTGCGGACCGCCGAGGAGGCGGAGGCCTGTGCCCGGGCCATGCTGGGCAACGTGTTGGTGACGCGTCAGACAGGGCCGGCGGGGCGCAAGGTTCGCAAGGTGCTCGTGGCGGTGGCTCCGGAAATCCGACGCGAGTTGTATGCGGCGGTCTTGCTGGATCGTGCGCGCGGGTGTCCCGTGGTGATGGCCAGCACGGAGGGGGGCGTGGACATCGAAGAGGTGGCGGCGCGGGCTCCGGAAAAGATTCTGACGGAGCCGGTGGATGCGGTGCTGGGCTGGCAGGCGTATCAGGGCCGGAAGTTGGCGGTGGCGCTGGGGCTGAGGGGGCCGTTGCTCGGGCCTGCGGCGCAGTTCTTTCAAGGTTTGTACCGGACCTGGTGGGAATGCGAGGCGTCGCTGGTGGAGGTGAATCCGCTGTGCGTGGTGGCGGGCCCCGGCGGGGCCGATGCCCTGCTGGTGGTGGATGTGAAGATGTCGTTGGAGGACAACGCGCTGTTTCGGCATCCGGATCTGGCGGCCTTGCGCGATCCGAACGAGGAATCGCCGCTGGAGGTCGAAGCCAGCAAGTATCACCTCAACTACATCAAGCTGGACGGCAACATTGCCTGCCTGGTCAATGGAGCGGGGCTGGCGATGGCCACGATGGACATCGTCAAGCATTACGGGGGTGAGCCGGCCAACTTCCTGGATGTCGGGGGCAGCGCCAGTGTCGAGCAGGTGACGGCCGCGTTCCGCATCATCATGCAGGACCCGAACGTGAAGGCGATTTTGGTGAACATTTTTGGAGGGATCATGGATTGCGACGTGATCGCGCAGGGGATTGTGGCGGCGGTGCGGGAGACCGGGTTGCGCCTGCCCCTGGTGGTGCGATTGGAGGGCAACAACGTGGTGGCGGGCAAGCGGACGCTGGCCGCCTCGGGGTTGTCGGTGATCAGCGCGGACTCGATGGCGGATGCAGCCGAGAAAGTGGTGGCGGCGGCCCGTGCCGCGGAGGCGTCGGGTGCGGCGCCGGCCGGGGTTTTGCGCGGGTCATAGGGCATCGAACGCGGAGGTCTCCTCATGGCCATCCTGGTGCAACCGGACACGAAGGTTCTCATTCAAGGGATCACGGGCAGTTTTGGTGCGCGTCATGCCCGTTTGTCGATCGAGTACGGCACGCAGGTGGTGGGTGGCGTCACCCCGGGCAAGGGCGGTCAGGTGTTTCAGCATAACGGTCAGGAGGTGCCGATCTTCGACACCGTGGCCGAGGCGGTGCGGGCGACCGGAGCCACGGCGTCGACGATTTTCGTTCCCGCTCCGTTTGCGGCGGACGCGATCCTGGAGGCGGCGGACGCGGGCATCGAGGTGGTGGTGTGCATCACGGAGGGGATTCCGGTGGCGGACATGCTGCGGGTGAAACGGGCCCTGGCGGGGCGGCGGACCCGGTTGATTGGTCCGAATTGCCCCGGCATTGTCACTCCGGGCGAGGGGCTGGACTCCCGCGGGGGGTGTCGCATGGGGATCGCACCGGGTTACATCCACAAGAAAGGGCACGTGGGGGTGGTGTCCCGCAGTGGAACGCTGACGTACGAAGCGGTTTGGCAATTGACGCGTCGCGGGGTGGGCCAGAGCACGTGTGTGGGCATTGGGGGGGATCCGGTGCCGGGAATGTCGCATTTGGACGTGATCAAATTGTTTGTGGAGGACCCGGACACGCACGCGATCATTCTCATTGGTGAAATTGGTGGGAGTGCCGAGGAAGAGGCCGCGGCCTGGATCAAGCAGCATTGTCGAAAGCCCGTGGCGGCATTCATTGCAGGAGCCACGGCTCCGCCGGGCCGTCGCATGGGACATGCCGGGGCCATCATCAGTGGAGGGAAGGGCACTGCCGCGGCGAAGATCGAGGCGTTGCGGGACGCGGGGGTGGCGGTGGCGCCAACACCGGCGGAGATCGCCGATACGTTGCTGCGTCTGTTGTAGGGCTTGCCCGTGTCCTGTGGCCGCCGGGCAGGCGCGGAGCCGGGAGAGGGGTCGTGATGGCGTGGTTGGACAGCCTGCTGAACCTGGCCTGCCTGTTGTTGGGATGGGCGGCGTGGTCCCTGCGGGGCGAACTGAAGCAGCGGGGCCGTCCTGCCACCCTGGCCGGAACGCTGCGGCCGGTCGTCGTGCCGACCGCGCGGGTATGGTTTTGGGCTCTGGGCGCGGTGGGGCTGCTGGGGTTGCGGGCGTTGCTGGTCTGGCACGGCGGTCGTGCTTCGGAGTGGGTTCCCCGCCTGGATTTGGGGGTGGTGAGTGTGGCCTTTCCGGTGTTGCCGGGCTGGAGCGGGCTGGGGCTGGCGATGGTGCACGCGGTTTTAAGTTTCGGGGTGCTGTGCACGGGGTTCTGGTTGTGGATGGTCTTGCTGGATGGATTGGCAGAGGGCGGACCGGCGGTGAACCCGTTCGTGCAAATGGCGCGCTCGGTGGTCGGGCCGTGGCGCCGCTGGCCGGTCCCGGTCCGGCTGTTGGGCACGCCGTTGGTGGTGGCTGCGCTGTGGCTGGGAATGGAGCCCGTGTTGGTGGCGTTGCGCCTGCTGCCCGAGCCGGCCCCCTGGCCGGCTCGAATGCTTCAGGCGCTCGTGGTGGGGTTGAATGCGTGGCTGGTATGGAAGCCGTTGCTGACCGGGCTGCTGCTGTTGTACTGGCTGAACCTGTACATCTATTTCGGATCCCATCCGTTCTGGGAATTTGTCGGCTGGTGCGGGCGTCGTTTGGTGGCCCCGTGGCGACGACTGGGTTTTCAGATTCGGCAGTTGGACCTCACGCCCCTGGTGTTGGTGGCCGGGGTCTGGGGAGTATCGCATGTGGCCGAGCACGGGATCTTGTTTCGAGGTTTGGATCGGGGGATTCCCGGCCTGGCGGAGGTCTATGTGATGTTGGCGCGGTGAGGCTCTGCAGTGCGCCGCCGGCCCTGCGCATCGGAAGGGGACGGTTGATTTCGGGGGAAGCGACTCTTTCTGCCGGGGCGAGGGTACAAGTTTCGCTTGTCACATGGTTGTAGCATGCTTTCAACTGAACCCGCGCGAAGGCCGCCGGGCTGTCTCAGGGGCATGCGGGCAGCCGCGAACGCCCATCCAGAACTCCGGACGTAAATTCGCCCGAGTGGCCGGTGGAAACGGGGAGCATTCAAGATGCAGAAGTCGATTGCAGCGAGAATTGGGACGACCAGGGTGCGGGGGAGCGGCTTTGTCTCGGCGGTTGCGAGGTGGACGGGGCTGGTGCTGGCCTGCAGTTGGTGTGTGGCCCGCGCGGGCTCGGGCGGACCGGGCGACTCGGAGGCGATGCTCCTGCTGGATTTGTTGGAGCGGAAAGGGATTCTCACCCGTCAAGAGGCGGAACAGGCGCGAACCGAATTGGCCAGCCGCCGCACGGTGTCCCTGGAGGAGTTCGCGCGGCAGTCGAAGGTGCAGTTCTCACGGTGGGTGGACCGGGTGGATTTCTCCGGGGATGCGCGGCTGCGGTTCGAGCATCGGAGTGGCGAGAATGGTCAGGCCGGTGGCGGTGACCGCCTGGAGATGAACCGTTGGCGATACCGTTTGCGCGCAGGGGCGCAGATCGAGTTCTCCGAGCAATTGCGTGCGGGCGTCCAGTTCCAATCCGGCACGAGCGGGCGCTCGGGCAACGTGACCTTTGGCGGGGACAGCGGGCCCTGGGGCCGCGGGGATGACGGAGTTTATTTGAACCAGCTTTATCTCCGGTGGACACCGGTCTCGTGGTTCGGCGCGACGGCCGGGCGGCAGCCGAACCCGTTCCAGGCGACCAGTCTGGTTTGGGATCCCGATTTGCAGCCGGAAGGGCTGAGCGAAACGTTTCGGTACGCCCGGGGCGGTTGGGAGTGGACGGTGACGTTGGGACAGTTCTTGTATGACGAAGCGCCACGGGACAACCCGTTCGGTGGGGGGCCGGCAGAGGCAGACGCGTATCTGTTCATGCAGCAGGTCGGCTTGCGATATCGTTTTCACGCCAACTGGTCGGCCGCCGTTTCGCCGCTGTTGCATGTGTACAGCAGGGGTGGCGACAGTTTTCGCGGGCCGTTCGTGGGGACCACCCCTGCAAACAGCGTCGGGATCAACGACCTGATGGTGTTGGAAGTGCCGTGGGAGCTCCGTTACTCGGGTGGCCCATGGCCGGTTCGCGTGTATGGAGATTTCGCGGTCAATCTTCAAGGGCAGGAGCGCGCGCGTGCGGCGGGGACGCCGCGGTACGAGGACGAGAAGTACGGCTGGCTGGCCGGGGTGGAGGTGGGATCGGGGCGGCGCAAGGGCGAATGGCGCATTCGGGCGGCTTACCAATGGAGCGGGCTGTACGCGCTGGATCCCAACCTGGTGGACACCGACGCATTTGATTCGCGGGTGAACATGCGGGGTGTGATTGTTGAGGGAACCTATTTGTTCACCGATTTCCTTCAGATGAACCTCACGTATGCCCATGGCGAGCGGAATCGGAAAGCCCTGCCCACTGGGGCCGTGGGGGATCTTGGGGGTACACCCGGCACGGCCTACCTGGATGACTACCGGCTGTTCCAAGCGGATCTGAATCTTCGATTCTGAGGAGCGTTTCCGGGCCGAGGGCTCGCTGGAAAAAGTCGGGCGCAGCCTTCGTCAGGGACTGGTACGGATCGCGTGCCGAGCGGACCTTTCGGCTTTCGTTTGGCTGCCGGGCAAAGCCGCCGGCAGCCGCTGCGGGAGCGCAGTTGCGGGCGGTGGCCTCCGCAGGAGGGGCTCGCTATGGCCGGATGCCGAGCACGGTTTCCCACCGGAGACGCGGCCCAGGATCCCGGGAAGCGGCCTCCGGCAACGAGCTCCGGTTCTCCAGCGGCGCTTTCAGGGTGCCTGACGTCCGGGTGGATCGATGTGAAAAGTTGTGCCTTTCCGCTGCAGGGGGACCAAGGGCTGCGATCGAACATCACAAATTTTTCGCCGATCTGATTCCCGGGGTCTTTATGAATCGTTAAGGTGCGACTTCGGGACCGGGCTGAGCCTCCGGGCACCGGTCGCAGCGGAGGGATTCGCCGCTCCGGCGAGTCTCCGTGACGGTTGGTGTGACCCCGGGGCAGGGAACGATTTCCCCTGACAACGGCGGGGAGGGTTTTGCACCCGCCGCCGCAGCGACGGGGCGGCGGGGTACACGGCGCAGACGCGCCCAGGTGCGCAAAAGGCGTCGGGTCCGAGAGCTCTCGGGGAGCGTGACCTTGCTCGAGGGCACCGGATGCTTCATGCTGGCCGGGCGTTTGCCGGCTTT
>JAOADM010000173.1 GCA_026417315.1 Limisphaera sp. | reverse complement strand
GGGATGTTGTTCTCGCTCTGGCAGGCGATCACACAGGCCGAGCATCCCACGCAGGCGTTCAAATCGATCGACATCCCCCACTGGTGCAACGCCCGCGGCTTCTCTTTGTCGAGCGGATTCGGATACAGGGGCGCCACCACCGGCGGCTCGTGCAGATTCAGCCGCTTCACGAAGTCCGGATATTTCCGGAACTGGTCCAGGTTTGCCTCCCGAATGATCGGCCGCCCCTCCATGGACCAGTGATCCTGCGTGCAGGCCAGGACATACTTGCGTCCCGTGCCCTTGACGGTGGCCCCCACCGCAAAATGCGGCTGTCCGTGCGGGCGAATCGCGTAACTGTTGAAGCCGACTCGACGCCCCACCCGGCCGGCCCGTTCCCGTCCGTAACCCAGGGCCAGCCCCAGCACGTTGTCAGCCATGCCCGGTTGAATCCAAGCCGGTCCCTGTACCACCCGCTCGCCCACGCGCACCTCGACGAGCTCGCTGTTCTGGATGCCCAGGGCCGCGGCGGTGCGTCGGCTCATCAAGACCGCATTGTCCCAGGTGATCTTGGTGATCGGATCCGGCAGCTCCTGCAACCAGCCGTTGTTGGCATACCGGCCGTCATCCACGCTGTGGTCCCGATGCCAGATCACCTCCAGCCGCTCGGGCGTCGGCCGCTCCACTGCCAGCCCGGCCACCGCCCGGCGTACCGCAACCTCCTGCAGCGGCAGATGACCCAGCGGCCGGGCCGGACCCCCGCGGAAACCATCATGCAAAAAGCGCTTCCACTCCTCCTCGAAATTTGCCGGCTGCGCCTCGGCGCGGAACGTCTCGCGCGCAATTTCGTACGGCTGCACTTCCGTTCGACCCAACAACCGCGCCAGAAACTCCAGATCGGATATCCCGCCGAACAACGGCTGGATCAACGGCTGGATCGCCAGATAGGCGCCGTCGCTCGTCCGGGCGTCGCCCCAGCTCTCCAGGAAGTGCGCCTGCGGGAAATGCCAATGGCAAAAGGGAAACGTCTCGTCTTCGTAATACCCCAGTCGCACCACGGTGCCCGCCTTCTGCTGTGCCGCGGCCCAATTGAGATCTGCCGGCGCCGTGTAGACCGGGTTGGCCCCGAGGATGACCAGGGTTTCCACCTTCCCCTGCTGCAAAGCCTCTGCCAGAGCCGCCAACCCGTCTTCGGACGCGGGCTCGGCCGGCACCAGCTCCAGGGTCTCGCCCACCGCCCCCAGGGCGTGGTTGATCGCATGGGCAAGCAGGTGAACCGCCAGCGGCTGGCGATGTCCGGCGACCACCAGGCATTCCCCGCGATGCGCCATCAAATCCCTGGCGCATCCCTCCAGCCACTCCATCCAGAGGCCTTCCATGGACGGTTCGGGCAAACCCTGAAGCCCACAGTGGCGGGCCAACACCACCGCTGCCGCCGCCACCTGACTGGCGGGCAGCCGCAGACGATGGTCCGCCTGCGCGCCCGTCAGGGTCAGCAGGGCCTCCAACACGTACAGCCGGCTGATTTCGTCCTGGGGTTTTTCCAATTTCCGACTTTGCGCAAACCGTCGGATGTGCTGGAAGGCATCGTCCTCGGTGCCGATGAAGTCGCAGTCCAGCGACACCACCACCCGGGCACGATCGAATCGGAACCGCGGCTGCACCGGTCGCCCGAAGGCCAGACTGGCGGCGCGCCGGTGGACCGCCAGATCCAGCGGGTCGTGCTCGTACCAGGTCGCTTCCGGATAAAGCGACTGCAGCTCCCGACGCAACCTCGCCCGCGACGGCGAGGTGGAGGGTTCGGCCAGGACCGCCAGTCCGCGTCCCCGACGGGCCTTCAGTTCCTCAGCCAGCCGGGCCAGATAGTCCAACCCCTCCTGCCGGGGCACCGTTTGCCCCTTGTGCGTTACCCGCCGGGCCCGGTCCGGATCGTACATGCTCAGGATGGATGCCTGCGCCCAGCGGTCGGTGCCGCCGTTGCCATCCGGATACCGGTCGTTACCCTCGACCTTGATGGGACGACCTTCATGCCACTTGACCACCAGGGGGATCGCCCCGGTGCGGGTCGGCATGGCCGTGGCATAGTACTCCGGCCGGCCGTGCACGTACCCTTCCGGATGTTGCGCAAACGGCATCAGCCGCTCTTCCGGCCGCCGGCAACCGCTGCCCGTCAACCCCAGCCCGGCCAGCAGGAACGAAGCCGACATGATCCGCATGAAATGCCGACGGGAGACGGGGTCCTGCCACTCGCTGGCGCCCTCGGGAAACTCCCGCTCCAACCATTGCTGGAACTCGGGGGTGCGAGCCAGCTGGTCCAGACTGCGCCAGTACCGGCGCCCGCTTTCCGGTTCGGGACAGGGCGGAGGCGGTGTTTTCATCGGTGACACGCGGAACAATTCTGCAGGGATTCGATGCGCCAGTGCTCGACCATGCGTCGGCCCTGAGATTGTTGCTGCCGCGCATGTTCAGCCGGGTCCTCGCTCCAGCGCCAGGCCAGATCCGTCACTTTGTCGAGCGGCCGCACGAACGAGGCCGGATCGCGATGACAATCCAGACAGAAGGCCATGCTCAGGGGTTTGGCATGGAACACTTCGTCCATCTGATCCACGCGGCCGTGGCATTCCACGCAACTGATTCCCCGGTTCACGTGGACGGCATGGTTGAAGTACACATAGTCCGGCACCTTGTGCACCTGCACCCAGGCGATCGGACGTCCCGTGGCGGCACTTTCCCGCACGAGAGCCAGCCGCGGATCATCCTTCAACACCTGGTTGTGGCAGTTCATGCAGGTGCTGCTGGACGGGATGTTCGAAAACCAGGACCGCTCCACGTCGTGGTGACAGTAGCGGCAGTCCAGACCCAGTTGGTCCACGTGGACCTTGTGGGAAAAGGCCACCGGCTGCAGCGGTTGATACCCCACCCGCGTGTACTTCGGTGTGAAGTAATACCAAACCCCCGCCACCACTCCGCCCCCGACCAGGACCAGCCCGGTCAGGATCATCAGCGGTAGCCGGTTCGTCCACTTTGGAAAAACGGCCGACATTTGTCGCAGCCCGCGAGTCCACGGGCAACTCCGGTTCCACTACCTGTGATCCAAAGCCCGAGAAACAACCCTTCCCGGCAGCGGGTCGGCGTCAAACACCGCTCGCAACTGGGACGTTGAGGGATGACCAGCCCCGGCAGTGCGCACCTGCACCCGACGTTCGAGCCCCGGACGTTACTCGGGTCCCGTCGCTCCGCGCAAGCAAAATCGGCGAAAAAAATTGCAGTGCAGGCAAAGACAGCCTTGGACGAACCTCGAGCGAAAAATGTCCAGCGCCCGCCGCGCCAGGCGGATGTCGACGCCTGTTTTCCACCAGGAGTGCAGCCTCGACCCTCGCCCAGTTCTCGCCGGCGATTCCGCGGTTTTCCACCCGCCCGGGCTGCAGCCCGTGCATCGCGAGCCATCAATGCCCCTGTCCGGCCCGGGCCGCGGGCCATGCATGACCGATTCGATGTGTTCCGTTTCCTCGGAGACGGGCCCACCAAGAGACAGCCCCACCGCCGGTGCGATCCAGCACGATCGCCTCCCAGGGTCAGCCCGCCGGTCATCGCCCCTTCGCCGCCCCGGTCTCCGCCCTGCTCCAAGCCCGGGAAGCTCGGGGAAGTTTGCCCGCGCCGCTCAATCTTGTGCACCAGCCGACCGCCCCTGTACCCTGCCGTGCCATGGAAGATGTCGTCATTGTCGGCTCCGGTTGCGCCGGTTGGACTGCGGCCCTTTACGCAGCGCGCGCCAATCTCAAGCCCCTGGTTTTGACGGGCCATCTGCCTGGCGGATTGCTCACGACCACGACCATCGTGGAAAACTTCCCCGGTTTCCCCGACGGCGTGGACGGCTATGAATTGATGACCCGCATGCAAAAGCAGGCCGAGCGGTTCGGCGCCCGCGTCCGCATGGCCTCCCTGGAAGCCGCCAACCTGCAAACACGTCCCTTCGAACTCGTGGTCGATGGCGAAACACTGCGGACCCGCGCACTCATCATCGCCACGGGCGCCACCCATCGGAAGCTCGGGCTGGAAAGCGAGGCCCGACTCGAAAACAAGGGCGTCACCTACTGTGCCACTTGCGACGGCGCGCTCCCGATCTTCCGAAACAAGCCCCTGGTGGTCGTGGGCGGCGGCGACTCCGCCTGTGAAGAAGCCCTCTATCTCACACGATTCGGATCCGTGGTCTACCTTGTCCACCGACGCGACCAGCTCCGCGCGTCGAAGATCATGGCCGATCGTGCGCTCGCCCATCCCAAGATCAAGCCGGTCTGGAACAGCGTCGTCACCGAAATCCTCGATGTGCAACAGGACCGCGTGACCGGCGTGCGACTTCGAAACGTCAAAACAAACGAGGAACGACTGCTCGAGTGTGCCGGTGTGTTCATCGCCATCGGCCACGTCCCCAACACCGCCCCGTTCAAGGGCCAACTGGAAATGGACGAAGCCGGCTACATCCTCACCCGGCGCGGTCCGTTGACCAGCGTCCCGGGTGTGTTCGTGGCGGGCGATTGTGCCGATCCGTACTATCGCCAGGCAGTCACCGCCGCCGGCATGGGCTGTGCCGCCGCCATCGAGGCCGAACGGTTCCTGGCCGCCGAAAGTCGCTGAGGCCGGCTTCCATCAACCGGTCAGCCCGCGACTTCCCGGATCCCACGTCGGCGGGCGCGGACTCGCCGTGCAACGCCGGGCGGAAACAGGAAAGATTCCCTGTTTCCCAAGCCGCATCCACGCCCCGGGGCTCCCGCATCGTGACTTCGCGAAATCTCCGGTTGGAGGAGCGCCAGAGCCCCGTGGCGACAGAGGGATCCCAGAGGAGAGCCTGCTCCCTTCAATGTCGGAAGCCCGCTTCTCGAAGCGCGGGGCTCGTGTCCCCTCGGGGCCTGCCCCATCGCGATACTCCTGAAACCCCTCGCGCACTCCGACAAAGGCGGCCGGACGAGAGGCTGCAAGGTTCCCTCCCGGTTCGCGCGGGCCCTTGGATCGAATCCAAACGGTCTCCATCTGCATGAGCCCATCGACTTCGGGGCTGATCTTTGCGCAAGACGTACTTCCGCCTTCGCAGCCCCGCCCACCGTGGGCTCGAGACCGGCCTCGATTGCTTTACCTGCGAAGGCCCGGGCACAGCAGGGGAACCGAACTTGCCCGGCGCCGAGACCGATCCCAAGCCCACGCCCACGATGCTCTGCCGTTCGTGGAATCCGGGGACATCCAGAGGCGGATTCCTCGACCCGCTGCAGCGTGCTTCGCCCGCTGCTTTTCTGATCCCTCCCCCACTCGATGAGAAATCCGTAGTGTCCGTGTGTCTGTTCCAGTTCCGCACCCGAGATGCGTGACGTGGGAGTCTGAGGCTGCTTCGGCTTCGGCCCAGAGCTCCCCTGTCACCGTGTTCCCCACTGACGGCGTGTCCATCCCCCGGACCGTCGAGCTTTCGGAGGCTCGGCACGGTCCGCCCAAGGGAAACCCACAATCCCGAGGTCCCGGGTTGCCAGCCCTACGCGGTTTCGATCGACGGAGCCGAGCGCCCCGATGCGGACGACCGGTTCGAATCCTTCGCGTAAGATCTCGCGATCAGCGATTGCCGGCGGACCGTCCGGGGCATCTTGGCGTTTTTCCCGGCCGGTCGGCCATTCGTGGGGCCCAGACTGAAGGCAGCGTTCAAGGCCGGGCCGGGCTTCGCAGGCTGCGAGGTGAGAAACCGCGCGGCACCCGGGCCTGGTGCGCAACGCACTTGCATCCCTGTATTGCCGGGCCGCAGGTATGCTCCGAAGCCCCCACGGGAGGATCCCCAGAAAACACAACCGGCGAAGGAGAAACCTTCGCCGGTTGAGAAGGGAAGAAAGGGCTGATCGGAAGCTGCGTTAGCGTCGGCGCCGGAGCAGCACGGGCAGCCCACCCAACAGCAGGAGCGCCGCACTGGACGGCTCCGGAATCATGTACGCCACCGCGTTCAAGAACAGCTGCGGACCATCGCCGATGAGATCAAAAACGCCTGCCACTTCAGAGGTTCCTACCGTGGCACTCTCGCGACTGCCCGTGAGGAACACCATCCTGCGGCTTCCCAGAACCTCATTTCGTGCCCCGCCATCGGATGGCGTCAAAGTCGCGCCCGCCGACCATTCGGCAATGATCATTCGGGTTCCGCCCACGGGCCCTGCGTCCGCAGGGGCCACCGTTGCCAGAATTGTGCCACCGCCGTCGAGGGGATCGGTCACTACTGAAATGCCCCGCTGAACATTATTCGTGCCACTCACCACCAAGGTGACGATGTCAGCGTACGGATTGAGCATCACATTCTGAGCGTCGCGGGCAATCCCTTGAAAGATGGGGTGGGACGGCTGCTCGATCTGCAAGCGGATCGCGTTGGTGGTGTCCGGAATGGTGTTGCCGGTCACATAGCCCAACCGACTCTCCCGCAACACATAACCGCCCAGGATCATCAAAGGCTTTGTGATGCTGGAATTCCACGCGAGAGTCTCATTGGGCTGCTGATAATGGGCGCTGTTCACCGACCGGCTGATGATGATCAAGTCAAAAGTATTGAGCTGGTCGATGAGACTCTGGGGAGGATTGTCCTGCGTCACAAATCTGGTGACGCTGTAGCCGTTATTGGCAAGAAGCTGCGTATAGCCCGCATCCGGCGCTTGCGTGAAGCCCCGCGCGGCAGCAGCTGCAGTGGGCTGATTATCACCCGGATGGAAACTGATCCATGCAATGTTCGTGTATTGCCCGAATGCCGCGGTCGCTGCCAAGACTACGGCCCCGACGATCGTGGGGACTTTGCACATATGCTCTCGATTGTTCAGGGTTGACCGATGCTTGCGCTGACGCCGCCCTTTGTAGAGAAGGGCACAAAGGTCGTCAACAATTTTTTACAAAACCGTAACGTTGCGCCGAGGCGCCGGTCCCAACCCTTGGCCGCAGCCCGATCACCGTACCCCGGCCGTGTATCAAAAGTCCGCAAGGCCGACCCTCCCCGGACTCGGAAGCTGTTGAGCCAGAGGACATTGACCACAACCACCGCCCTGCCCGTCCCCGAATGAGCAGTCCCGAGCCGGCGGGGTCTCCGCTGTGACCGGTTCGCACAGACCCGCCCGCCCACACCTCGAAACACGGGCAAAGGTCACCACTGCACTCCCGACTCCGGTACGCCGCCAAACCGAGTGCCGCCTCGTTCCCTCTGCCCGGACGTCCCAGAAGGGTCGCTTTTCCGAAGCGCGCCCGCGCAATCCGTTGACAGGGGAACGCATTTCGCGGCGGAAACGTTTCTCAATCCGGCGAAAGGGACCGTCCACCTCCGAAGTGGTGACTTTCTCCCGAGAGGCCCACAGACGCAACGCCCCGGCCGGTCGGAACGGCCGACGATCCCGGGCCATTCACTCGCGAAGGAAATCCGACATGGCTCAGCCGGGAGGGCAAAGGCGCACCGGCAGTCGAAGCGGCAGTCCATTCGGGATTCAAATCCTCCTCGAATGGTCGTCTGGCCCCGCCGGCGTTCGAGCACGAATCGCGCGAAGTTGTCCCCGGCCCGCACGCCCGGAAAAAAGCGGAGTTGTCCGAGAACGACCCTCGATGCTTTGCACCTATCCACGTGCCTTCATGGCTAAAGAGCCCTTTTCGAACAAACCGCCCTGGCGATCATTCCCCAAACGACGCCCTTTCCTCCCGAGCAACCTGACAACAGAGGCCCGAGCAACAAACTGACGCAGAAGCCACCTCCCTCCCGGCAAAGGCGCTCAGCGGGCCCATTGACGACTGGCGACCATGAAGAGCGGAGACGAGCCCGGCGACCATGCGAGGTTGGATGCCCCGTCCGCGGGTCCGTCTCAAAGCTCCAGGGACCGCAGAATCTTCTCGGCGGCCAACCGCGGTTGCGGCGCGGCGGTGATCGGCCGACCGATCACCAGCCAGTCCGCACCGGCCTCCAGGGCTTGTCGAGGGGTCAGTGTGCGGCGCTGGTCGTCTGCACCCCCGCCCTCGGGTCGGATGCCCGGAGTCACCAACTGCACGTGCGAAGGGAGCATTTGGCGCAATCCCGCAACTTCCAAGGGCGAACAAACCAGGCCGCGCAAGCCGGCCCGCACCGCCAGGGCCGCCAGCCGCTCGACCTGCCGGCCCACATGGTCGTCGCAGCCCACTTCGGCCAGAGCGGCGCTGTCGAGACTCGTCAACACCGTGACAGCCAGCACCAGCGGGGCGTTGCGACCGGTCTGTGCGGCGGTTTGCTGCGCGGCCTCTTCGGCCGCCTGCAGCATTGCCAACCCACCGCTGGCATGCACGGTGAGCATCTGCACGTCCAGTCGGACCGCCGCTGCGACC
>JAOADM010000172.1 GCA_026417315.1 Limisphaera sp. | reverse complement strand
GGCCGCCGAACTGGCGCGACGCAATCTCGATCAGTTTCCGCCCGACCGTTACGACGCCATCCTGAGCAACGCCGGCGGGTGCGGGTCGCACCTCAAGCACTATGGACGCCTGCTGGCCGATGATCCGCGGTACCGCGACCGGGCCCGGCTCTGGGATCGCAAGCTCAAGGACGTGCACGAATGGCTGGTGAGCATCGGTTGGCGCAGGCCGCCCGAGGGACAGCCTCCTCTGACCGTGACGTATCACGAGTCGTGCCACCTGACGCACGGCCAGAAAGTCGTGGAAGCGCCGCGTGTGTTGCTCCGGAGTATTCCCAATGTCACCTGGGTGGAGTTGCCGGAGGCCAGCTGGTGCTGCGGCAGTGCCGGCATCTACAATCTGATCCAGCCGGAGATGGCCCGGCAATTGTTGGAGCGCAAGCTGCGGAACATCCGGGCCACCGGCGCCATGGTGGTTGCCAATGCGAACACCGGGTGCCTGTTGCAACTCATCCAGGGCGTCCGGCGCGCCGGCATGCCCGTGCGCGTGGCGCACCCCATGACCCTCCTGGCGGAGGCGTACCGGCGCGGGAACGGTGCTTCCGAAGGCCCTGCGGGCTGAGGACACCGGCCGCCCGGCAGCCTTCCTTCTCGGTCGGCCGGCTCGCACATGCAGCGCCGGACCCGACAGGTCGACTCGAAACAAAATGTGGTGCGCGCGAGAGGACTCGAACCTCCACTCCTTGCGGAACCAGATCCTAAGTCTGGCGCGTCTGCCAATTCCGCCACGCGCGCAACCGGCCCGGTTCCACCTTGCCCAAGGACTGCGCCGGGCTCAAGTCCCGCGCCGCCGTTCGGAAAAGGCCGGGCGCATTTCACGTTTTTGCCCGGGCGAGGGCGGTGCGGAGCCGGGGGGAAGACACTACGAATCCAACTTGGCTGTCTGCTGGGGTTTGTTCGTGCGCTCTGGCCCACGGCCCGGCCCTCGGTTGCCAAATCTCCGCCCGGTTTGTAAGAGCCACGCGACGCGCCGAACGGGACACCAATCCGTGTCAGACCAGGGCAACCCGCCGGCAACTTGAAGCGCCGAAGGCGCGTCGATTCCACAGTTTTGGGCAACGCCCCGGGAATGCGGCCCGCAAAACCCATCGAGCCCTGAAAGGGCGCAACCCGGGAACCACCCTCGCAAGGGCCGCACCTGTCCCACCGAATTCCGCCCCTTCAGGGCGGGGGGAATTGCGGCGTCCGGTCACCCAGGGCGCTGCCCTGGGCTGGAGAATCTCCGCCCCGTTGGGGCGGACACACGGCGCCCCGAAGGCGCGAAGCCTTTTCGACTCCTGGGGAGCTTCGTGGGGATGAATCCCCGGGGGCTGGTGTGGAGACTTTTTGCTGGCAACCTCGCTGCAGAGCAGGCCCCCCGGGGTCGCAAGTCCGCGGTCTGGCACAAGTCCGGTTTTGGCGGCCGTACGAGGTCGGCGTTACTCCGGGCGTCTTCGGCATGGGAAAGCCGGGGCAAAAAGGCCTTCGGTCGGGATCCTTGCACGCGGTGCTCAAAAACGGAAATCCGCGCGAAAAGGCCCTGCGGCCCTTGCCCGGTCCGGTTTGTGCCCGGCGCGAACGCGGTTCTTCCCGGCCCGCCCCCGGTGACGGGCTCATTGGGCGGGTTCGGGGGCTCCACTTTTCCTGTTGCCGGGTCCTGCGCCCCGCTTCCAGCATGAATCCATGACGAACGAACCGCTGCTGAGGCTGGACCTGCCCGGCATCCCCAAACTGCGCAGCGGCAAGGTCCGCGAGATCTTCGATTTGGGCGACCGACTGCTGCTGGTGGCCACGGACCGCATTTCCGCGTTCGACGTCGTGTTGCCCAATGGGATCCCCCGCAAGGGCGAAGTCCTTACGCAAATCTCCTTCTTCTGGTTCGAACGGTTTGCTTCGCAGGTCCCGAACCACTTGCTGGCCGGCCCGGAGGCGCCGCTGCCCGCGCCGTTGCAACCCTGGGCCTCCGTGCTGGCCCGGCGCTCGATGCTGGTCCGCAAGGCCCGACCCCTGCCGGTCGAGTGTATCGTCCGCGGGTACCTCGCCGGCAGTGCCTGGAAGGAATACCGCC
Source organism: Limisphaera sp. (assembly GCA_026417315.1). Taxonomy (GTDB): domain Bacteria; phylum Verrucomicrobiota; class Verrucomicrobiia; order Limisphaerales; family Limisphaeraceae; genus Limisphaera. Next base: position 6,237 of record JAOADM010000172.1, on the reverse strand, counting down.
AGACCGGGACGGTGGCCGGTCTTCGCCTGCCACCGGGCCTGCGTGAATCCGAGGAACTCCCCGAACCCATCTTCACCCCATCGACCAAGGCCGAAACCGGGCATGATCAAAACATCTCGTTCGACGCCGCCTGCCAGCTGTTGGGCGCCGATTTGGCCCGGCGGGTGCGGGACCTGAGCCTGCAGATCTACACCGAAGCCCGCGATTACGCCCGCAGCCGCGGCATTCTCATCGCCGACACGAAATTCGAATTTGGCCTGGACGGGGATCGGCTTCTCTTGATCGACGAGTTGCTCACTCCCGACTCTTCGCGGTTCTGGCCCGCCGACCAGTATGAGCCCGGACGGCCCCAGCCCAGCTTCGACAAGCAATTCGTGCGGGACTACCTTGAAAGCCTGGCTTGGGACAAAACCCCGCCCGGACCGGTGCTGCCTCCGGAGATCGTCGCCGCCACCAGCGCCAAGTACCTGGAAGCCTACCAAAGGCTCACCGGCCGTTCGCTGTAGCCGTGCTCCTGCCAACGCCTGCGCCGGGGTCGCCCGGGCCCTCGCGCTCCGTTTTCTGCGCCGGCTGCGCGGGCCGTCCAGCTGAACCGCCCCCGCCGTAGAAACCGCCCCGGCGCCCCGGAGAGATTGGCCCGTGGCCTACTCCCCGCCCCAAATCCGCCGGATGTGCTCCACGCCGGCCCGCACCTCCTCCACCGTCAAAGCCGGGCTCAGTTCGAAGACCTTGATGTGTTCCGGACGCACCCACGGTCGCAGCGCGGCAAAATCCACCTGCCCCGTGCCGGGCGGACAATGGTCCCGACAGGGCGGCCGCACGTCGTGGATGTGGAACCCGGCCAGCCGATCGGCAAACGATTCCAGATGCAGCATGTGCTGGATCAGCCCCAGCTCTTCCTTGATCTGCGCGTGCCCGGTATCGTGCCAGTAGGTCACGGTGGGTTGCGCGAACTCGCGGAAAAAGAAGAGCAAATCCGTTTCGAACGGGATTTCCTCCACCGCCTCGCGGTTTTCGATGCCCAGGCGCAACCCGCGCGCCTCGGCCTCCGGAATCAGACGCCGCAGGGTTTCGTAGGCCCGCTCGACAAACGGTTCCTTTCGGGCCTCCCGGCGCTCCACCGCTTCGGCCAACAACGCCTCGTAGCGGTCGCTGCCCCGTTTTCCGTCGGCCAGCAGCTCCTTCAACCGGCGGGTGTAATCCTTCATCTCCACGCTCCCCATGTGCAACACCACCAGCGGGGCGCCCACCCGAACGGCGAAATCGAAGGTCTTCAGCGTGGATTTGACGGCCAGCTCCCGTTCACGGGCCGACTCGGCGGAAAACTGGAACAGGTTGGGCGCCGCGTGGGACACGCCCATGGGCAGCGGACAAAAATTGTGCAGGCTGGAAATGCGGATTTCCCCGGCGTCCACCGCCTGCAGGATGCCCTCCACCAAACTCAGGCGGATCCCGTGGCTCAACTCGGCATACTCGAAGCCCAGCTCGCGAATTTCCCGCAGCATGGCCCGGCCATCCGTATGCCGATGTGAGTTCCAACAGGTGGAAAACGAATACATGCCTCACGCCTCCGCCGGGCCCTTTCTCCAGCCCCGGGCTCCGGTCCGAAAAACAAAAAACCGGCCGGCCCCGTCCGCCACGGGCCCCGGCCGGCGCCACAACGTCGGGCGCTCACATTTCCGCGTACCGCGCATTGAGCATGGCGGCGAAGCGTGCCGCCTTCTCCTTGCGCCGACGTCGTTCGCTCGGCTTTTCGTAGTGCCGATGGTTGCGGACGATGCGCAGGATGCCTTCGCGGTCCAGCTTCTTCTTCAGCCGCCGCAAGGCCTTGTCAATCGGTTCGCCTTTTTTCAGTCGGATCTCGCTCAAGGTCAATCACATCCTTTCCAACGACCCCCGAAGCCGGCCGCTGCACCCGGCCGGCCCCGGTCTCCGGTCAAGGGGCGCTCACCATAGGGCGGCCCCGCCGCTTCTGTCAATGCTCAAAATCCCACCAGCGCCGCTGAAGACCGCAAGCAGACGACCGTCCCCCGGCTGCCTCCCCGCGCTGCCCCGATCGCCCGCCCGAGAGGGGGCCTGGCGGCCGGGCCCGGGCGCGACTGGCAATGTCCGCCCCACCCTCCCCGGCTGCGCTTCGACCGGTGCGGCCCCAGCCAATCCGGGACCCGCCGCTCGGGAGAAACGCCCCGCTGCGGGATCCATGGGGCGAACCCCGGCGGGCGCCCTCCCCGGGCAATGGCCGACGCTCGGGGTGGAAATCAACCGGCCATGTGCCAAACCGGCACGTTTCCGACCCGGGGAAGGGCGGGCCCAGAGCAATGCAGGCCCGGCCCCCACAGGCGAAAACGGACTTCAGACTCCCGACCCGGGCCAGCGGGGCCCTGTGCGATTCCGGCACAATGTCACTGATCGTCGATAGACTCATTGCCGACATCAGGCCGAAGCTTGGCGTATGGCAAAGCGCGATCCGCTTCTGGCCGCCTTCGGCCTGAGAGTGCGCCAGCAGCGCGAAGCAAAGGGCCTGACCCAGGAACAACTGGCGGAGAGAGCCGACCTCGACCGCACTTACATCAGCGACATCGAACGCGGGTCGCGCAACCCCGGCATCAGGAACGTGATTCGGATCGCCCGGGCTCTGGGCATCCCCACAGCGAAACTGTTGGAGGGGGTGGACTGATGGCGCGCCGCCGATCCGCGAATCTGAACGAGCCTTCGCAAGTACCCGCCCTGCCCAATTCGAACCATTCTCGCCGGAGGGAGAAGGACGGGAAGCCGGGCGCACGGCCGTCGCTCACGTGCTTGGATCTCTTTTGCGGGTGCGGAGGGTTCAGTTTGGGCATGGAGCGGGCCGGCTTTCGCACCCTGGCGGCGGTGGACGTCATCGTGGGCGGTCCGCCCTGTCAGGGCTTCTCGAATGCCCGACGACCGTCAAAGGTCTGTTGCACCACATTGCCTCAAGAACTCGGCAGTCGAGTCGAACCACTCAGGCGGACGAGTCTCGTCTTCGACACTGCCTTCGGGCACCCAGATGACGAGCCCCTCCCGCGCTCGTGTTAGCAAGACTCGGTATTTGTTCCGGATGTACTCGCGGGTCGTCGGCTTCTGCACCGATTGCCACGTGGATCCTCTGAACTGGCGAAACTCCCAAGTGTTTCCGCCCCAGCTAAAATCGCCACCCCAACAAACGCCGACCCAATCAAGCTCCAGCCCCTGACACTCGAATTCTGTCAAAGCGACTTCCAGCCAGTTCGACGAACGCACATCGTCAGGCTCGGCGAGGAACCATTCCTGGAACGGGAAGGAGCTGCGAAACCCGGACGACACTTCAAGCCCATGCGCGCGCAGCCGCAGGGCCCCCGAACTGGCCAGCAGGCCGCACCGCCTGTACCCCCGGGTCTTTTGCTTCAACCAGCGTCGGGCCTCGTCCAAAGAGCGGGTGAGCTTGATCGGGAAGCTGGAGACTTGGGCGGCGATCTGGGCGGCTTGTTCCGTATGACCGTTGACCACAGCGTTCACCCACTCGGCTACGGCCTGGGCCCGAAACGATCGCACAGCGACTGGAAGGTGCAAGTAGCGCTCCTGACGGACGGAAAGCGAACCGGCCTCGCCGTCTGGAAAGAGGCGGCTGCCTGCAACGCTTGGACCCCCTTCCAAGGCTTCCGGTGATGCCACCACCTCCCAGTGCGGAAAGCGTTCGCGCAAAGCTCGACCCCATTCGGCCAACCCAGCCTCTCCGTCGTGGATCTCTTGTCCCCCACCGACGAGGGCGATGATGACGGCCCAATCGGGCCATCGGTCCATGATGCTTAACATCAGCGCAGGCTCCGAGAGAGCCGGTCCCAAATGGTTGCGTTCCTCCGAGGTGGCTCGACGGAGCAATTCCTTGCGGACCTTTTCCGCGTCCCAAGCGCGTTGGGCTTCGTCGAACACCACCACCCGCTCGGGTGGAGGCCGCCCCGGGGCACGGTACGCCTTTAGGAAGCCATGGACGCTTTGGATAAAGGTCCTGGCGCGCCGGCGGGACTCGGCCAACGTTTCGCGTGTCCGACGGTGATGGTCCTGCGCTAGCGCCTCGATGAGCACTTTAACCAGCGGGCCGTTTCCTGAGAGAAACGCGCCGACAGGGCGCCCGTCGCGGAGCAGGTCGGGACTGTGAACGACATTGAGTCCGGCCAGCGTCTTGCCTGCGCCCGGCACCCCGGTCACAAAACAGACCGCCTTGCGGCGTTCTCTTTGTGCGCGTTGGACGGCATCCACCAATACGTCTGTGGTCTTGGTGAGGTTGTAGGCGTCGGTGTGGGCGTGGGAGATCTCCCGCACACTCTGACCGGCAAAGAGCATTTGGGCGGCTTCGACGATGTTCGGGATCGGTGCGTAGGCCGACTCATCCCATGCCGCGAGGTCGATTTGGCCGCCCCGGATGGCAGTTTCATGGACATGCGCGACGGCGAGCAGCGTCCGAGAAAGGGTGACATCTCCCGTGATTTGAACCGGCTGAACGAGGTCGGCCTCGTCTGGGTCAAGCTGGAGCTGGAAAAGGGGGGACCCGGATAGTACGGCGACGGGAACGATCCGCCTGTTTCGGCTTTCTGCGTGAAAATCGCGTAGTTCGATGGCGTAATGTTCGACTTGTCGCTTGGCCGCGGAAGCGCTGCCCGTGGCACCGGTCTTCAACTCGAGGATGATCACCAACTGGCCGGCAAGGAGGACGCAGTCGATCCGGCAATTTCGTCTGGGGATCTCGTATTCCAACAACAAGCCCCATCGCCGGGCGGTGGGGATGCCCGCAGCCACTTCGCGCAAGGCGTCCCGTAGCGCGGTGACCGTCCGTTCCCACGAGACGACAGTGGCCGTGCGCATATTAGAAACCGCATGCCGACTTTGCAGATGGAGCTGACCGATGACAGTCGCCGGGTCCGCATTCAGAAAGTCGGAAACGGACGCTCGGTAGAAGGCGGGCATGATTCACTTCTCCATCCCGAGCAGCCAAGCGGGCGAGACCCCAAGGACTTTGGAAAACGCCAGCACTTCTCTGTCGGTCACGTAACGGTGACCGCGTTCGATTCGGGAGATGGCGATGCGATCGAGTTGGATGCCGTAGGCGGCCAGCTGACCCGAAAGCTCGTCCTGTGTCAGGGGCGGATTTCGGCGGAGACGTGCGATTTTGACACGTGCCCCTACCAAATTGACCGGTTCTTTTCGAGTCATTGGGCGGCCAGTTTACGAGACTTGGCCGCCTGAAGTGTGCTGGTTTAGCACATCACCCAGTGCGGATGAAACTGTCCCCGCAAACCGATGCCCTACCTCACAACCGCGACTTCAACTGTAATGCCGATGCCGATCGAAAGCCGCCGGTTTCCCGCACTCGATCGGGCGGATTCTCCGTTCGCTGCGCCGTTTGCAACCAGATCCGGATGACCATGCCGGACGTCTTTATCGGAAGCCAACGGTCGGAGGTCATGGCCCGAATCCGGTCGCGCGGCAACCGCGACACGGAGCTGGCCCTGGCCCGCTTGTTGCGCGCCCATGGTCTCAAGGGGTGGCGACGTCACGTAAAAGTGCCGCTGCAAAGGGCCCCGCGCGGCCGCGGGTCGCGCGCCGGCTTTGTGCAGATCGACTTCGTGTTCCCCGGACCGCGGGTGGCCGTTTTCGTGGACGGCTGTTTCTGGCACGGTTGTCCCAGGCACTCGCCGCCCGCGCGGTGGCTGAAGAAAAGTTCCATGCCACTGGTCGCCTGCGAGAGCCCGGGCGCGCAGCGCACCCGCAGAACCGGCAAGGCCTTTTGGCGGCGGAAACTGGCGGCCAACATGGCACGCGACCGGTTCGTCACCCGACAGCTGCGGCGCCAGGGCTGGTGTGTCATCCGCGTTTGGGAGCACGAACTGGCCGCAGCCGGGCCTGTGAAGTCGGGTCGCGGGCCGCTGCGCGTGGTGGCGCGGATCCGGCGCGCCCTCGCAAACAGGTCCAGCGTTGGCCGGGCCGGCGGCAGCTCTCCCGGGTTGGGGCGCTGAGGTCCCGTGGCGTTGCCCTTCGCGGCGTCCGGAAAGAGGGATCGAGCCTCTTGTGCATCCGCCCGGCCCGTCGCGACGCCGGGGGACCGGGATCCCTTCCGCGTTCGGCTCGGCCAGGGCCGTTACTCGGAAACCTCCTCCACCAGGGCTTCCGCCCGGCGTCCACGACGGCCCTGCGGAATCTCCGGCAACAGCAACAAGGTGCCGGCCAGGATGAGGGCCACGC
>JAOADM010000171.1 GCA_026417315.1 Limisphaera sp. | reverse complement strand
CCATCAGGGCGCGGTTGGCGTCGTCGTGCTCCAGGAACGGAATCAGACTGGCCGCCACCGAGACCAGCTGCTTGGGCGACACGTCCATGTAATCGACCCGCTCGGGCTCCACGTCCACGAACTCGCCGCGGGCGCGGCACAGGACGCGTTCCTGCAGGAAGCGGCCCTTCTCGTCGATCGGCGTGTTGGCCTGCGCAATGAGGAACTGCTCCTCACGATCGGCCGTGAGATACTCGATCTTGTCGGTGACGCGGCCCTTCTCGACCTTCCGATAGGGGGTTTCGAGGAAGCCGAACTCGTTGACGCGGGCAAAGGTGGCCAGCGAGGCGATGAGCCCGATGTTGGGGCCTTCCGGCGTTTCGATGGGGCAAATCCGGCCGTAGTGCGACGGGTGCACGTCCCGCACCTCGAAGCCGGCGCGATCCCGGGACAGTCCGCCCGGGCCCAGCGCCGAAAGACGCCGCTTGTGCGTCAGCTCGGCCAGCGGATTGATCTGGTCCATGAACTGACTGAGCTGGCTGCGGCCGAAGAAATCGCGGATCACCGCCGAGAGCGCCTTGGGGTTGATCAGCTTCTGGGGCGTCATGGGTTCGACCGTCTGGTCGAACAAGGTCATGCGCTCCTTGACCAGCCGCTCGGTCCGCGAGAGCCCCACCCGGCACTGGTTGGCCAGCAACTCGCCCACCGTGCGCACCCGGCGACTCCCCAGGTGATCAATGTCGTCCAGGGTGCCGTCGCCCTTGCGCAGCCGGAGCAGGTACTTGGTGGCAGCCACCAGGTCTTCCTTGGTGAGGATGCGCACGTCGCCGGTCTTGAGGCCGAGCTTCTGGTTGATCTTGTAGCGACCCACGCGGCCCAGATCGTAGCGCTTGGGATCGAAGAACAGGCGCTTGATCAGGGCGCGGGCGTTCGCCGGAGTGGGCGGGTCCCCGGGCCGCAGCCGCCGGTAGATATCCTTGAGCGCCTCCTCCTCGTTTCGTGCCGGGTCCTTCTTGAGGCATTTGATGATAATGGCGTCGTCCACGGAGGTGTCGACCACCCGGATGCGCTGGACTCCCAGCTCGGCAATTTGCTTCAGGACGGCCTTGGACAGCGGTTCGAAGGCGCGGGCCACGATGAGATTGTTGGCCGGATCGACCACGTCGTTGACCAGGACCAGGTTGGCCAGGTCGTCGCGTTTCTCGGCCTCTTTGACGCTCAGTTCCTGGATGGTGTAAAACAGGCGCAGGATCTCCTCGTCGGTGCCCCGCGTTTTCTCGGCCCCGTCCCTGCCCTTGGCGGGCTCGGCATCCAGAAAGCTGATGGCACGGAAGAAGGTGGTGATGAGGAACTTGCGACGCCGCTTCTTGCGGTCGAGGTACACGTAGAGCAGATCGTTGGTGTCGAACTGGGCCTCGTACCAGGAGCCGCGGTCCGGAATGATGCGGTAGGAGTGCAGGGTCTTGCCGTTGGGATGTTGCGTGGCCTCGAAAGCCAGCCCCGGGGACCGGTGCAACTGGCTGACCACGACCCGTTCGGCGCCATTGATGACAAAGGAGCCCTGGGGCGTCATGAGCGGGATTTCGCCCATGAAGACCTTTTCTTCCTTGACGCTCTTGTTCTCCTCGCGCAGGCGGAAGGTCACGTAGAGCGGAGCCCCGTAGGTGAGGCCCTCCCGCAGGGCCTCCAGCCAGTCCATCTTGGGTTCGCCGATCTCGTACGATTCAAAGTCCAGGACGAACTTGCCGTCGTAGCTTTCGATGGGGAAGATCTCCTTGAACACGGCCTGCAATCCCACCGGCTTGCGCTTGTGGGGCGGCACGTCCTTCTGCAGGAACTCCTCGTAGGAGGTGATCTGCAGTTCAATGAGATTGGGCGGCGCGATCACTTCCCGGATCTTGCCGCAGTAAATACGTTCAGTCGCTCGTGATGGCATGATCGATCTTCCGCATGCTCCCGGTCCGGCACCCTGGAGACCGGGGTCCCACACCCGCACTACAAGTCGATTCCGACCGCGGGACCCTGACCGCCCGCGGCAAAACCGCTCCTCCCGCGCCCCTGCTCGAGGGCAGGGGACGGGGCGTCGGGCCCGGCAACCGTTGCCGGGCCAGGGCGGCGGCCCCGCGGGCCACCGCCCGCCCTTGGAATGCCGAAAGGTTACTTGAGTTCGACCTTGGCACCCGCTTCTTCCAGTTTCTTTTTGGCCGCCTCGGCCTCTTCCTTGGAGACGCCCTCCAGCACGGGCTTCGGGGCACCTTCCACCAGGGCCTTGGCGTCGGCCAGGCCCAGTCCGGCCTTGATCTCCCGGACGGCCTTGATGACCGGGATTTTCTTGTCCGCCGGCAGGGAGACCAGGACCACGTCGAAGGTGGTTTTGGCTTCCGCCGCCGGGGCCGCTGCAGCACCCGCGGCCGCCGCGGCCGGCGCTGCGGCCACCGCCACCGGCGCCGCTGCGCTCACCCCCCACTTCTCCTCCAGTTTTTTGACCAGCTCGGCGGCCTCAAGGACCGTCAGTTTGCTCAGTTCTTCAACCAGGTTTGCGATGTCAGCCATGGTTCCTCTCTCCTCGTCGCCACCCGTGGCCACAGGTGATTTCAGTTCACGGCCTGTGAACCGACGAGCGATGATGGTTCATACTTGCGTTTTGTTTCGAGCCCGGGCGGTTGTTCCCGCCCGGGAAATCCGCTCATCCTCATGAAGCGGAGGCGCCGCCTTCCTTGTCGATGCGGGCTTGCAGGACCCGCGCCAGCTGGGCGGCCGGCGTCTGGAGCAGGCGCGCCAAACGGGCCGCGGGAGCCTGTAACACGCCCAGCAATTGGGCCCGCAGGACCTCCAGCGGAGGCAACTCGGCCAGCTGCTCGATTTGAGCGGCCTCCAGCGCTTGATTGCCCAGATATCCGAAGCGAAGCTTCGGTTTGTCGAACTCGGCGGCGAAGGTCTTCAGCACCTTGGCCGCGGCGCAAATGTCCTGGCGACCGGTCACCACCGCCAATTGCCCCGTGAGTCGCGGCCCCAAATCGCCCAAACCGGCCTCGCGGGCGGCAATGCGGAAGATGGTGTTTTTGACGACGTGCAGCTCGGCCTGGGCCTTCGCCAGCCTCCGGCGCAATTCGGTCATCGCCGCCACATTCAGGCCGGTGTAATTGACCACGATGAAGTACGGGGAACCCTGCAACCGCTGCAGGTATTCCTGGGTGAGAGCTTGTTTTTCCGGGCGCATAGGGATGAGGTGCGTTGGGAGTTTTGGGCCTGGCGTTTCCTCCTAGACAGCGATGCCCAGTTCCTTGAGATCCAGCCGCACGGAGGGGCTCATGGTCGTGCTCAGCGCGCAACTGTGGAGGTACCGGCCGCGCAGACTGGCCGGCCGCGCCTTGACCACCGCGTCGATGACGGCCCTGGCGTTCTCCTCGATCTGTTCCGGCGTGAAACTGATTTTGCCGATGGCCACATGCAGGTTGCCCGTCTTGTCCACCTTGAACTCCACGCGGCCGGCTTTGACCTCGCGCACCGCCCGGGCGGTGTCATCGGTGACGGTGCCGGTTTTGGGATTGGGCATCAAACCGCGCGGGCCCAGCACCTTGCCCAGTTTGCGGACCTCGGTCATCGCCTCCGGAGTGGCAATGGCAACGTCGAACTCCGTCCAGCCCTCCTGACACTTCTTGATCAGGTCCTCGAACCCCACGTAGTCGGCGCCGGCCGCCCGGGCGGCATCGGCCGCCGGACCCGGCTTGGCAAAGACCAGCACGCGGATCTTCTTGCCCGTGCCGTGCGGCAGTGGGACGGTACCGCGCACCATCTGGTCCGATTGCTTGGGATCCACGCCCAGGCGGAAAGCCATCTCCACGGTCTCATCGAACCGTGCCCGCGGAAAGCGTTTCAACAGGTCAATGGCCGCCTTCAGCGGGTAGGTCTTCTTCGGATCCACCAGTTCCAGCGCCTTCAGATAACGTTTGCTCGGTTTCCGTGCCATGGTCATGGGATGCGGTCATGACGGACGCAGAGCGTCCTGCCGCACAGTTCAGGGTTCAGCCGACAATTTCGATGCCCATGCTGCGGGCCGTGCCGGCAATCATCCGGAACGCCGCCTCTTCCGAGTTGGCGTTCAAATCCTTGGCCTTGAGTTTGACGATTTCCATGATCTGTTGCCGGGTCACCTTGCCCACGTTTTCCTTGTTCGGGGCCTTGGAGCCGACGGCAATGCCGGCCGCCTTCTTCAACAGGGCCGAGGCCGGGGGCGATTTGGTGATGAACTTGAACGATTTGTCCTGGAAGACCGTGATGATGACCGGGATGATCATGCCGGCCTGGTCCTTGGTGGCGGCGTTGAACTCCTTGCAAAAGGCCATGATGTTCACGCCGTGCTGACCCAGGGCCGGTCCGACCGGCGGGGCGGGATTGGCCTGCCCGGCCGGAATCTGCAATTTGATGACTGCGGTGACCTTCTTTGCCATGCGTGTGCTCCCAATCTTGCGCCGACCTCTGTCCGGATGGACCTGCTCGGGCGCATCCGCCCCGGGGTCGGCCCGATTCTCAGGCCTTCTCGACCTGCCAGTACTCCAGTTCCACCGGCGTATTGCGGCCGAAGATGTTGACCACCACCTTCAGCTTGCCGCGCTCCGGCTCGATCTCCTGGATGACGCCGCTAAAGTTCAGGAACGGACCGTTGTTGATCTTGACGGTTTCGCCCACCTCGAAGTTGACCTTGGGACGCTCGGTTTCTTCCGAGGCGGAAATCTGGGCCTTGATCTGCTCGACCTCTTCGTCCGGGGTGGCCTCGGGCCGGTCCCCGCTTTCGCTGGCGAATCCCAGGACTCCCTGGGTCTCTTTGATGAAGTAGTAGGGCCGCGGCAACAGCTGGTCCTGATCATCGAACAGGACCATCCGGACGAAGACGTAGCCGGGCCAGAGTTTGCGCATCGAAACGGTTTTCTTCTGGTTGCGGACCTCGACCACCCGTTCCATGGGGACCAGCACCTCATGGATGTAGTCGGTCAATTCCTCGGTCTTGGCCCGCTTTTCGATGCTTTCCTTGACCTTCTGTTCCTGGCCGGCCAGCGTGTGCAGGATGTACCACCGGGGTCGCATGGAGTCCTCGGGCTCAGCCCATGATGTGACGGGCGAACAACGCAAACACAAAATCCACGGCCGCGGTAAACAGCCCCAGCAACAACGTGGCCACGGCCACCACCAAGGTCGAGCCCTTCAGCTCGTCCCACGTGGGCCAGGTGCACTTGCGCAGCTCTTCCCGCGTCTCGCGAATGTACGTGGCCAGTCGGGCGATGTAGCCGAGGTACCACAGCACCCCGAACACCGCCCCCAGGACGGCCAACCAGATCAAGGTTTTGGTCAATTCACTCACGTCTCAGCCCTGGCGGAGAGGGAGGGATTCGAACCCCCGTCGGGCTTGCGGCCCGAAGCGGTTTTCAAGACCGCCGCATTCAACCACTCTGCCACCTCTCCGGGAAATCGGTTGGCAGGGCGGGAGGGACTCGAACCCCCAACCAACGGTTTTGGAGACCGCTACTCTACCAATTGAGCTACCGCCCTGCACTCCGGCGCGGTGACGGCCCACCGGAAGCGTTCCCCACCGGGAACCGGCCGGGGGACGCCCGTGACCCGACCGCTTCATTCGATGATCTCGGTCACGCGGCCGGCGCCGATGGTGCGGCCCCCTTCCCGAATGGCAAAGCGCTGGCCGCGCTCCATGGCAATCGGCGCAATGACCTTGACCTCCAAATTCACATTATCGCCGGGCATCACCATTTCAACCTTCTCGCCCGTCAGCGAACGGATGTCCCGCACGTCGCCGGTCACGTCGGTCGTCCGGAAGTAAAACTGCGGCCGATAGTTCACGAAGAACGGCGTGTGCCGACCGCCCTCCTCCTTCGACAAGACGTAGACCTCGGCCCGGAAGTGCGTGTGGGGCGTGATGGAACCGGGCTTGGCCAGGACCATGCCGCGCTCGACCTCGTCCTTCTTGATGCCCCGCAGCAGCACGCCGACGTTGTCGCCGGCCTGGGCGCGGTCCAGAATCTTCCGGAACATCTCGATGTCGGTGGCCACCGTCTTGCGGGTCTCGCGCAAGCCGACGATCTCCACCTCGTTCATGCGCTCCAACGCCCCGCGCTCCACACGGCCGGTCACCACGGTCCCGCGACCTTCGATGTTGAACACGTCCTCAATGCTCATCAGGAACGGCTTGTCCACCTCGCGGGTCGGCAGCGGGATGAACTCGTCAATGGCGTTGAGCAGTTCCTGAATGGACTTCTCGCCCTCCGGATCCCCGGCCAGGGCCTTCTTCGCACTGCCGCGGATGATCGGGGTCTTGTCGCCCGGGAAGCCGTACTTGGTCAGCAGATCCCGCAGCTCCATCTCCACCAGATCGAGCAGCTCGGGGTCGTCCACCAAATCCACCTTGTTCAGGTACACCACGATGGACGGCACACCGACCTGACGGGCCAGCAGAATGTGCTCCCGGGTCTGCGGCATCGGACCCTCGGCCGCGTCCACCACCAGAATCGCCCCGTCCATCTGCGCCGCACCGGTGATCATGTTCTTGATGTAGTCGGCATGCCCCGGGCAGTCCACGTGCGCGTAGTGCCGCTTGTCGCTCTCGTATTCCACGTGCGAAACCGCGATCGTCACCGTCTTGGTCTCGTCACGCACGGTGCCGCCCTTGGTGATTTCCGCATAGGTCTTCACCTGGGCCAGGCCCTTGCGCGCCTGCACGGCCACGATCGCAGCCGTCAGAGTGGACTTGCCATGGTCAATGTGACCGATCGTGCCGACGTTCACGTGCGGCTTGGTTCGCTGAAATTGCTCTTTAGCCATTGCGCTTGTTCCGTTGATTTGAGTCGTTGCCGTTGTTTCGACGAAAGCTGGAGCCCATGACCAGGATTGAACTGGTGACCTCGTCCTTACCAAGGACGCGCTCTACCGACTGAGCTACATGGGCTTCCGACCCAAGGTCTTCGCCGATGCCGGTCCGGGCTGCAAAAAACGACAATAACCCGCCGCCCCCGACCCGTCCCTGCACGGGCCCAAAGGGGCTGGCAAGCAGCTTCAGTCTTTTGCGGCCCTTTGACCAAGGCGGGAAACTACAAAGACCCCGCCCCCATGTCAACTGGCTTTTTGCAGGGCTTTCCCGCTGAAGCACCGCAGCGGGAACAACCCAAAATGCACCTTGAGTATTGCGCTTCGAGTATATTGGCGGCCGTCGAGAATGCAAGCCCCCTCCGGTCAAGCCGCGCGCCTCCCACAAGGCGGCCGAACACGCCCCGCCGCCCGCTCCCAAGATCGAGGTCTCGTTTCGAACTTCCAGCGGGCGGTCCAAGCCACAAGCAATCCCGTCTCCAGCGTCCCCGTACCGTGGTCCGTGGTGCCTTGCCCGGATCCACCGCTTCCCAAGATCTGGCGAACCCTCGCGGCGCCTGCGCGGCCTCGCATCCCTTTTTACGGCGCCTTTCTGGCAACCAACGCCTTTATGCGCCCGCACTCCAAGACAACCTTTTCCCGGCAAAGCGAGCCCGGCTTCGTGCCTACCTGCAACCTCTGGGCAATTGACCACACTGATGCAATCAGTTGACCGGTACGGCAATTTTTCCGACGGCTTGCACGCCATTCCCCCACCCCCGCAGCGCCGGCCCCGCTTCATTCCCCTGCAAAGGGCGGTCGATTCAGCCGCGCCTCAAGGGAGTGCGTCCATGCTCCCGCCCCGGGCAAGTCGCTTGGCACGGCGCCCCACACTCCCGGGCAGGTCGTCCAAAGGAGAGAAAGAATTCAGGTGGCCGGCGGGAGGGCACCTCCGCGATTCCCAGGGCCAGGCTGAAGCCGCCGCCACAGCTGCGAGACACCTCGCCGAGTCACCATCTCGTAGCGGTTCGTCAACCAGCTCACGAACACCGGTTCCACCAGCTCCACATTCTCTTCCAGGATCAGCCATTCGACCTCGTAAGCGTCCAGGTACTCTGTGATTTGCGACCAGGTGATCTGTCCGCTCCAGAACCGCTTGCGTGGCACGATCAAAAGCTCCGGCGGCGGCAGCATCCGGCAGTGCGCCAGCTCCGGATAATGATGGGGCGCAGCATAACACCAACGGCCTTTCTGCGGAGCCTCCTGCAAGTGCCGCAAAAGCACTGGATCCAGGCGACTTTCCGGCAAGCCCCTCGAGCCCCACAGGGTGTACGGCACCGCGGCGCCGAAACCAACCCAAAGGGCCCCCAATGACGAAAGGACCAGGATCGACCAACCGACCCCGAAGCTGCGCAGTCGACCCAAACCCATGCCCGGCGACGCGCTTCCGGCGGGTTGGGGCGGTTCAGTCCACCAATCCCGCAGAACGCGGG
>JAOADM010000016.1 GCA_026417315.1 Limisphaera sp. | reverse complement strand
AGGGAAGGCCTGGGTGCGAAAGAAGGCGGTGGACTTTTGATAACGACCGGCAGCCCGAGGTTCGAGATTTGGTGTGGTGCAGTGGGGAGCACTGCTTTACGCCGATCAAGCGCCCCGGCACAGATGCGGCGGAACGCGCTTTCCCCGAGCGGCGTTGATTGGCGGGGCCCGAGAAGACTCAACCGGGGCCCAGCGGGATCAGTTGGTCTTCGGGGAGCCAGCCGCTCTGCTGGCCATCCGCTGTGACGCGGACCCAGCGATCTTTCCGATCCAAAATGCGGAGCTCGGCACCGTCGCGAACGGTGAACAGGGCAGGGGATTCCTCGAAAGGACCATTGCGCACCTGGGCGTTTCCCACCACGACCACTCCCATCGGGCGATGCAGCCGGAGCTGCACCGCAGCCACCAGGCAGGCGGCCGTGACCGCGGTGACCACACTCCCGATCCAGACCCAGGGCCCGAGACGAGTTTTCCATGCGGGGCGTACCTGACGGAGCGTCAGTAACAGCATGGTCCCCCAGAAGGGCACCAGCACCAGGATCGTCCATTCGTTCAGCGTGAGCCGTTCGAACGCCGCCTCGTACCAGGAGGGTCGCCATGTGGCGCCCTGGACCTGTTGGCGCGCGAACTGCAGATTCGCTCGCACCTCGGGGTCTCGCGGGGCCCACTGCAGCGCCAACCGGTAACTGGCGATCGCCCGCCCGATTTGGCCGGCTTTGAACCAGGCGTTGCCCAGGTTGTAAAGCAGGGCTGACGAGTGCAGCCCGCGGTTTTGCAGTTCCTCATAGGCCCGGGCCGCTTCCAGGAACCGACCCTGCTCATAAAGCCGGTTGGCGGCCTCGAACGCTGCGTCCGCACCGTCCACGATGTCGGCGCGGGTCCATGCGACCAGCACCGCAAACAGCGTCCAAGCGCAAATCACCCAGAAACGAATCGCCTTCCGGAACGGGCAGTGCGTGCGGCCTGGGGAAAAGACACCCAACGGGCTCATGGCTCGAATTGCTCGAGTTGCCGGAGAATCTCCTCTGCCTCGGCACAAAGGGCGGGGAGCTCCGTCGTAGAACCGCCCGGGGCATAGCGAGCTTGATTGCAGAGCTGGAAGAGATGGTGCAAGCGTGCACAAAGCTCGGGCGACAATCCCGCCGGGCGCAGTTTCTCTTCGATGACCGCCTCGGTGATGGCCGAGGGAGGTGTGTCCAGGCGCTCTCCGATGTGCTCCTGCAGGAGACGGAACAGCGTCGCATAGAAAGCGTCGGTCGGCCCTGTCACGGACAACCGGCGCAATTCGTGCCATGCGTCTCGAATGCGGCGGCGCGCCTGCCGTTGACGCACCCGACGGGGATCGGCTGCCAGGGCATCGAGACGCCGTCGCCAGATCAGTGCGCCGGCCCATGCCAGCACGGGCAGGCTGTTGACCATCCAAAAGGCAGGTTGTTGGACCCATGGCGGAGCCGCGGCGGTGAGCGGCCCCAGATGCTGTTTCAGGCCAAGGATGTCACGGGTGACAGCCGGCGGCGCTTCCGACGATGACCGGCCTGCGGCCAGCACCGGCATGGGCGTGGCCGCGCCTGGTCGAACGCTCAAGGGCACCGCCTCGGACATGAGCCGGCGATACGCGCGCGCTTCGGGATCGAAATAGGCGAATCGCAGCGGCGGCAGTGCCTGTACATCGGCAGTCTGGGGCGCAACGATCAACTCGAAGGTCTTGGTCCCTTCCAGCCCCAGCGGGTCCGTGGTCTCCACTTTGGACGTCGGGGGATAGGTTTTGAAGGCCTGCCAGTCCGGTTGCTCGGGCAGTTGCAGGGCTTCCAACATACCGCGGCCCCGCAGGCTGACTTTCACCGTGATGGGGTCGCCCACGGTGACGTTCGTGGGGGCGGCCTGGAGCGAAAGCGTGAACTGCCCCACGGCACCCTTGAATTCGGGAGGCCTGCCTTCGGTGGGCAGGGGCAGGACCTGCACCGTCTGCGGTTCGGCGGAGAGGGAAACGGGTTTGCTGTCCGTGAAGCGGATGAAACCAAAGCCCAGCCCGGCCAGGGGATCCCGACGTCGGCCACCTTCGGGGGTCACCTCGGCCACGAAGCTGCAATCCACCGGCCCGAGGGTGAGCGTGCCCGGTTTGGCGGCCACCAGGGCGTGCACGATGGGGATCACCGTAAACTGGCCGTATTCGTTGCGCTCGACGCGGTTGGGCAGGCGCACCTGTTTCAATTGAGTACAGGACTCGGTTTGCAGCGGGGACATTTGGACGTTGCCGATGTTCTCGACGGTATCGCGCAGACAGAGATGGACCTCGACGGTGAATGCTTCCCCCACATAGAGCGGCCGCTGCGGTACGACCAGTCGCAAGTAGGCCAGTTGGGTGCGAGGGTCGCTCCGCACCACGCGCAGCACCACCGGGGGGCTGGTAAGCATTACGTCGCCGACCTGAACCTGCAGTGCGGGAATCACGTACTCGCCGGGTTGCCGTGCCAGCAGGGTGTAAATGAAACTGGTGGTGCTGCTGATGCGTCCGTTGCTGACGATGACCTGTCGGGACGGTCCCACGTAGCTGACCTGGAGATTGGGAAGGTCGGGCAGGTCCGGCGGTTGGGCCGGTTCGCCCCCGATGAAGGTCAGCGTCAAGGTCGCCGGCTCACCCACGGGTACAACCGCACGGTCCAGTTCCGCCGTGAAGGTCGCCGCTGCGCAGGACAGCACCAGGCCGAACGCGCACACCGCCGCCGGCCAGAGACGACGGCTGCGAATCCGAACCGGGATGTGCCCGGGCTCAGGACTCCTCAGCTTTGCTGTCATGCTGCGTTGAGTCATTCTGCCGGCGAACGCACAAGATGCAAGCGCATGGGCCCGTGGAGCGCGGTTATGCCCGAATCCCTGGCGAGCCATCCGGCACGGTTTTTGACGTGGGATTTGGGAGTGTTCCAAACGAGGTTCCTCCCGCAAGGGTCGCGAAGGGCTCGGGTTGAGTGCCGGCGCGGCCGACCCCACACGTGGCAGATTCTACCCGGGGAGGGCTTGTCCTTCGGCTGTCGATGAGGGCGGCTGCCAGGAGGTCTCCAATCCCAGGGTCGCTAGGTGCCATCCTCCCATCCGGCGTTCCAGGACCAGCGCTTGCAAGTCCGGCCAGCCGTGCTTCAACAAGGCCAGGCCCCTCTCCCCCAGAACCAGCAACGCCGTGGAGAGCGCGTCTGCGTCGGTGGGCGAGGCCGTCACCACGGCCGCCAGGACCGCCCCGGCCACCGGCCGGCCGGTACGCGGGTCCAACACATGTCCGTGGAAGCCGGATTCGTCCTCGAACGCCTTGCCCCAAACAGCCGACACGGACAGAGCGCGATCACGGAGCGCAATGACCGCCAGCGGTGGGACATTCTTTCCGCGCAATTGGGGCGGTGGCTCCACCGCGACCTGCCAGGCTGGTTGATCGGGCGGGCTTCCGAGGGCATAGACGGTACTGGTGCCACCATGGATCAAAGCGCTGCAAACCCCGGCCTCGCGCAACACTTCCGCGGCCTGCTCGATGGCGTAGCCTTTGCCGATTCCTCCCAGATCGACCTTCATGCCCGGTTGACGGAATCGGGCCGTGCGGTTGGCCACGTCCAATTCCAGATTGCGGCTGCCCACGCATCGAAGGGCCGCTGCGATGGCCTCCGGCGGGGGTCGCCGCCCGGTCCCGCCGATGAATCCCCAGCATTCCATCAACGGGGCCACGGTCACATCGAACGCCCCACCGGTTGCCTCGGACAATACGCACGCCCGGCGGAGCAGCTCCCACACTTCGGGGAGCAATCGAACCGGCTGGTCTGGCGTCGAGCGGTTGAGGCGGGCGATTTCGCTGTCCGTCCGGTACAGGCTCAGTCGCGCTTCCAGGCGCTCCACCTCGGCCAGGGCCTCCTCGGCGGCGGCGCGTAGCGCCTCGGCTCGGGACCCGTAAAGCAGGATCTCGAACCGCGTGGCCATGGCCATCAGGGCCACTCGAACCGACTCGGCACCTCGGCTGTCCTCCGGGGACATAAATCGTGATTCCATGCGAGGCCCTGCCCGCCGCCGCAACCCGGCTCACGGGTGCCGGTGAATGGCCAGTTGCCATGCGATGTGACTGCCGTGCAGAGCAGCCAACAGAAGCAGGACCACTCCGGAAGCCCGCTCCATTAGTAACAAGGCGCGATCGCTCAGCCGCCCGTGTCCTCGTGCTGCTGCCCAACTCAAGCCGGCAAACCAAACCGTGGTCGCCACGGCCACCCCGGCCACACAGGCCGCCTTGCCCCAGCCGTTCGCGGCCACCCAACCGCGCGCCAGAAAGTTCCCCGCCAGGATGATCCAAAACAGCAGGACTCCGGGATTGGCCAGCGTCCGCACCCAGCCCACCATGAAGGCCGAGTGCGGATGAAATCGCTCCTCCAGCCGCGCCTCCAGCCGGGTTTCCAGGCGGCCGCCCGCCGACACCTGGGCCGCGGTCGTCACCGACCGCGTCAGCAAAAACTTCAGCCCCAGAAACACCAGGAACAAGAAGCTGAACACCTCCATGAAGCTTTCCACCAGCGGTCGGCCGAAAAAGGAGGAGACCCCCGCGAAGGCCAGTCCGCAGTACAGCACCTCCATGCAGGCGGCGCCCAGGCCAATGAACAGGCCGCGTCGAAATCCCCAGCGGGCCGCCTCGTTCAGAATCGTAAGATTGACCGGCCCGACGGGAATGGACAACAGGAGCCCGCTGATCAGACCGGTAACGGCCGAAACCACTATCTCGCGCACCCTTTGGTTCCTCCACTGCCCGGCGGCTCCCCGTTCCCCTCGCCTTCCTCTCCTTCGTCCTCGATTTCCCGCCGCAACGCCCGGGACAGCCGCGGTCGCACAAAGCCGTACACCAGATATGCCGTGAAGAAGCCGGGGAGCACGTAATAGAGAATCTTGTCCCGCAGAACCAGCAACATCCCCAGAAACAGTGCCGCGCCGATGGCCTTGGTAAAGGTGCTGGTGGCCCGCAATCCTAGGGACTTGAAACTGGGATAACGCACCGTGCTCACCATCATGATGGACAGGAACACCAGAACCACCGCCGGTACATATTTCCACGGCCCCAGACTCCGTTCTCTCTCGTTCAAGTGGATGATCAGCAGGGTCAGCGAAACCACCAGGCCCGCCGCCGAGGGGATGGGAAACCCCACAAACTCTTTGCCGCCCCCGTACCCTTGTGCGGCCAGCACGTTGAACCGTGCCAGACGAAACGCGCCGCACAAAAGGTAAATCGAGGCAATGAACCATCCCACCTGGGGATGGTTCACGAACACATCCGCCAACACCACCCGATGGACCAGGAAGGCCGGCGCCACGCCAAAGGAAATCAAATCCGCCAGCGAGTCGAACTCGCGTCCGAACGGACTGTCCACTCCGCCCATCCGGGCCACCCGACCGTCGAACAGATCGAAGATGCAGGCCAACAGGATGAACGCCATGGCCAGCTTGATCGGCGCCCAATTGATGACCCCTTCCGGCGAGGGCGTCAGATCCGCCTCCACGATCTTGGTCAGCGCCACGAATCCGCAGAACAAGTTCCCCGCCGTCAGCAGGTTGGGCAGGAAATAGATCTGCAGCCGCTGATCGGGCTCGTCCGCCCAACCTGTCTCGGGGCTTTGCCTGGTTGCGTTGCCCGCCCGCATGGGGGTCCGCCTCTTACTCCCACGTCGCCACCACCGTCTCTCCGCCTGCCACTCGATCGCCGGGTTTGACCCGAACCTTTGCCTGCAGGGGCAGGTACAGCTCGACCCTGGAGCCGAACTGGATCAAGCTGATGCGGTCGCCCTGGGCCACCTCGTCGCCCGCCTCCACAAAGGGCACGATCCGGCGCGCGATCAGCCCCGCGATCAGCCGCACTGCCACCTTCTCCCCCCGCGGCTCCGCGGTCTCCAGCCCCAGCAGGATGTTTTCGTTGTAGGCGCCGCTGTCCGTCCGCAGCGCGCTCACATAGGCTCCGGGCGTGTGCTTCTGATAGGCCACCCGCCCCGCCACCGGCGCGTATTGCACGTGGACGTCGAACACAGACAGAAACATGGAAATCCGATGACACTCGCCGCCCATGAACCGCGGCTCCGTCGTACGATCCACCACGTCCACCCGCCCATAGGCTGGTGCCACAATCAGACCCCGCCCGGAGGGCACCCGCGGAGTGGGGTCGCGAAAAAAGTACAACGTGAAAATGGCAAAAGCGGCCCAGATGGCCACCAGGAGAGTGGACAGGGTCAACACCAGGGAACCCAGCGTGCGAGCCACCCACGCGGCCAGTAACACCAGCAGCAGCACCGCGAACGTCCAGCCCACCAATCGCAGCGCCGCCCGGCGCGCTTTGCCGGCATTGCTCATATGCCCCCAGCTTACGACCCCGCTCCTCTCCTTCAAGATCCAAACGGACGGCCGTCCTTGCTCTCATCTCAGGTCCGCCCCGGAGACGCTCCCGGACCAGGGAAGTTGCCGGATTCCCGATCAAGCCTGCCCGCGGGCTCGAACAAGAGAAGGCTCATCACCATCTCCCCGGCAAACCCGCTTGCGACAGCTTGACTGCCCGGACCACGAGGTCTGCAGCTCCCTTTGGTTGCCCGAGACGGGCGAGCGGGGAACGTGAAGCGCCGTCGCGGTGACGCGCGGCATGGGGAATCCGGCATCGCCTCTGCCCATGTGTGGCCGGCGGCAGGACAAAATCCCCTGGAGCACCGATGCGAGTCCGCGCAACAGGGTTCACTGGCTGCATGTCCGCCCCGTACGCAGAGCCCAAGACCACCAACGCGGGGTCCGCTGGCCCGTCCAGGGCACCCCGGCGTTCTTCGTGTTCCGCCAGTTTGCGCTTGGCAGGGGCACCGCGCTCCGACTTCCTGACGTCGTGGCGAAACAGAAATGGGTGCCTCTGGAAACCATCGTGGAGTACTGCAACCGTGCTCTGGGAATCCCGGATTTTCCGGACTACGACGGGGCTTGGAACGGATTGCAGGTGGAAAACGACGGACGGGTCCACCGTCTGGCTGCGGCGGTGGATGCATCGGCCACCACCCTTCGCCTGGCAGCCGAAGCGGGTGCTGACCTGCTCCTCGTCCATCACGGGCTCTTCTGGTCTTTGCGCCAGCCCTGGACCGGGGCCAATCGACAGCTCTGGCTGCTGCTGTCCGCCCACAACCTCGCCGTGTACAGTGCGCACCTGCCCCTGGACGCTCATCCGCGTTGGGGCAACAACCGCGGTTTGTGCGCCGCCCTGGGCTGGCGACCGCGACGAAGGTTTTTCCTGTGGAAGGGCCGGCCCATCGGCTGGGAGGTTCACACGCGCCTCTCCCGCGCCGAATTGCATCGCAAACTTGAGCAAGCCGTCGGCGGCCCGGTTCGATTGCTGGCCTGCGGCCCCGATCCCTGCCGCCGCATCGGCATCGTCACGGGCGGCGCCGGAAGCGAACTGCGACAAGCCGCGGTCGCAGGTCTGGACACCTTCATCACCGGCGAGGGCCCCCACTGGACGCATGCGCTGGCCGAAGAGCTCGGTTTGAACGTCTTTTACGCCGGGCATTACGCCACCGAGACCTTCGGCGTGAAAGCCCTGGCCGCGCACCTCTCCCGGCGATTCGGACTGCCCTGGGTTTTCTTGGATCACCCCAGCGGACTTTAAGTGCGGTTGCTTGTCGCCCGGGCCGGCCTCCGCGCATATTGCTCCAGACATGCAGACGCGGCTGCTCACTGTCATCCCGGTGTACAACGGCGAACGGTTCCTCGGGCGCACGCTGGCCTCGATCGCTGCGCAGACCGTGCGCCCGGACCAGATCGTGGTGCTGGACAACGGGTCCACCGACGGCACCGAGGCCGTGGTCCGCGCCTTCACGGGCTGTCCCTGTCAATTCCTGCGCAATCCCACCAATCTCGGCCTGTTCGGCAATCTCAATCGCGCCCTCGATTTCGCCGCGCAAACGGAATACCTGCACCTGATGCCGGCGGACGACGTCCTGAAGCCGCGCTTTTATGAAGTCATGCTGCGCACGCTCGATCCGTATCCGGCCCCGGCCCTGGCCTGGTGCCTGGACGAGCGCATCGACGAGGAGGATCGGCATCTGAGTGTCTCGGGTCGGCCCACGGGCGCTGTCCGACCGTGGTCGGTGGACGCGTACCTGCGCAAGAAGGCCGAAATTGGCAACCAGGCCCTGGCGGCAACGCTTTTCAAGACCGGACGTCAGCCGGCACCCTGCAGGTTCCGACTCGACATGCCGATCCTGGCGGACGTGGTGTTTTATGCGGAGTGGGGGCGGCTCAGCCGGGCCCGCATCGAGGTGGCGCAGGATCTGGTCCAATACCGGTGGCACGGCGGGAACATGAGCTGCGAGTTGATGCCCGGGCTTCAGGCCTTGGTCCTGGACGAATGGAAGACCATGCAACACATCGAGTCGCTCCGGGGGCACACCTCCCTCATTCGGCGTTGGAAACTTCAGGGTCTCTTCGGCGTCCGCACCGGGATCAAGGCACGGCGCATTCGACAGCTCGGTCAAAAGGCCTACTCGCGCGAAATTGTTCAAGCCGGGCGGCGGATCTCCGGTTGGCCACTTTGGCTGGCCGCCCAATGTCTCGTGCACGCCCGGGATTGGATCGTCTACGGCCTGCTCGGGCGCCGGCGCCAGCCGCGGAACGTGTTCAGTTGAACCACGCCGCATGAGCTCGGAGTCCCCTTCATCGCCCCGGTTGCGCAGCCTTCCGCGCCCATATTGCCTCCTCTGCAACACCCCGGGGCAGATCCTGTACACCGGACTTCCGGACCGATCCTTTGCCGCGCCCGGCCAATGGGGATTCCTTCGGTGTTCCAATCCCGATTGCGGCCTGGTTTGGCTGCATCCCCAGCCGATCCCGGAGGACATCGGCGCTGCCTATGAGGGTTACTACACTCACGCGCAACCGGCTCCGGGGCCCTCGATGCTCCGCAGAATCTTCGAAGCCGTTCAGCGGGCTTACCTGGCCCGGCGCTTCGGCTACCCGACCGGCTCCTCCCTCGACCGCGCTCTTGCCTGGCTGGCATGGCTGCACCCCGGCGGGCCGGACGAGCTGGATTCAGCCGCCATGTACCTGCCCGCACCCGGCCGACCCGCCCGGCTCCTGGACGTTGGATGCGGCAGCGGAATGCACCTGGCCCGCATGCAACAGCTCGGTTGGTCGGTCGAAGGAGTGGAGGTGGATCCGCAGGCCGCGGCCGTGGCCCGGGCCCGCGGGGTTCCGGTGCGCTCGGGAACGTTACAGCAACAACATTACCCTGATCGCAGCTTCGACGCCGTCTTTTCCGCCCACGTGCTGGAGCACGTGCATGATCCCGTGGATCTCCTTCGCGAATGCGCCCGAATCTTGAAGCCCGATGGCACCCTCGTGATCCTCACGCCGAACATCGACAGCCTTGGTCACCGACAGTTCGGTGCGGCCTGGCTCAATTTGGATCCGCCGCGACACCTCTACCTCTTTTCCCCGCGGACCCTCCGTCGCGCAGCCGAACGGGCCGGACTCCGCGTGGTCAGTCTTCGTACCACCGCGCGCACCGCCTGGGTGTACGGCGCCCTCAGCCGCGCCATCCAGCGCACCGGGCGGGGCGAGATGTCCGAGCTCGGTCGTCCCACGGCCCTGCTGTACGGGTTCTTGTACCAGCTCCGCCTCCGCCATCACCTCCGCCGTCATCCGGAAAGCGGCGACGAATTGCTCCTGTTTGCCCGGCCACTGCCGGAGACTGCGGGTGTTCCGGCGCCCCAACGCGCTGCGGTACACGGGGCTCCGCAGAGTTGAAGCAAATCGCGCGTTCCGCCGAGGCTTCTTGGCGATGGGTCGGGCCCTCGATCCCTGGTTTGCCCGGGCTCCCCGTCCGCTGCGGCCCCGTGAATCGCCGTGACCACGGCGAGCTTCACCCGGGACGGGTGCGCCTGCTTCTCCGGACCGAGTCGGGACACTCTGGGGATGGCCCTGAAATGTAGAAGTCCGCTCGTGGGCCCTGAAAGGACGCCGGGGTGCCCGGCCCTGCCCGAGTTCGTTCCATCCCGGGCCTGCCCATCGCAACAACCCCGGCGCGCACCTCCAAAACGGGTCGGCCACGCCACGGAGTGTCGCTGCATGGAACTGTTGAACGCCACGGCCCGTGCGCGGCTCGCTGGTAGGAGTGGCACGGCCCGGATGTGTGCCGCCGCCAACCACACGGCCTGCCCTCCGCGGGCGGAGATCAAAGTACTGCTGCGGATCGCCTTACAGGCTTGTGCCGGCCCGAGTTTCCGGGGCCGACGCAATGACGGAACCGGGCTCGGGTGGAGGGTCGGCTTTCCCATGCAAAAGCCGTCTGCGCAGAATGGTCTGCCTGCTGCGCTTCGAGCCGCCGGTGGACCGTTCTCGCAATCCGAATCAATGATTGCCCGTGTCGGTGCACGCGAGCGGGGCCGGGCCGGCTCGCCAGAGGGAATGCCGACTGGCCATTGGAAAAAAGTTTGAACAACGCCCCGAGTTCGTCTATCTAATAGGGCGTATGAAGAAACTCATCGCACTCCTCGGCGTTGTGGCGGTCTCGTTCGCCCTGCAGGCCGGCGACACCGGCTGCACGAAGAATCAGGCTGCTTGCAACAAGGCTCAATCTGCCTGCCCGGCTTCTCAAGCCAAGAAGAGCTGTCCGGCGGGCGCCAAGGACGTGGCCAAGAAGCCCGTCCAGAGCCCGAAAGCAGGCGGCCAGAGCTGACCGCTCACGCCTTTTCCGCACCTCCCTCCCCGGCTTTCCCGAGCCGGGAAGGGAGTTTTTTTTGACCTCCTCAGCTACCCGGGCCACCGGTGGGCTTGTTGAAAGCACCGGCGCCGCGCGGATCTTTGCGCAAACGATCTGCGGAACTTTGAGCCCGGCCCTCGTTGTGTGGCCGCCGGGGCCTTTTCCTGGAGTGGACCGGGCCATGATCACCGCGCGAGGGCATGGATGCGTTCCCGGATCTGCCGGTGAAACGCCCGGTTCGGGGAGTGAGCCGGGGTACAATCCCGAGCCGCACACACAAGCGTCGGGATCGCAACCCTCGGTGGACCCGCAGACGATTGAAAAATGCGGTTTTCCCCGCGGGCAGGGTTCTGCCGCCCTGTTTCTCCGGGTTCTCCTGAACAAGCGTTCGTCTCAAGTCAGTTGCGCCCGTCTGCAACAGGACCCTGGTGGACTGCCGCAGAGGTTTTACGTCCCCGGCGGCCGGTTCGTGGTCACTGTGGGAACACGCCTGCAGGTCCTCAGGAAGACTTTCCTCCAACTCCCCTCGGCGGCTACAGAAAACGGCTTCTGCGTGTTCTGTGGGTTCTGTGGGTTGTTTTCTGCCGGGTGTTCTGCGGGCTGGAAGCCCCTGATACGGCAGGTTGGAAATCCGGGCTACGGTGGATTCGATAGCCGCCGCCGTCAGGCGGTGGACCGGGGGATTCGAATTCGGCTCCGCGCGGTGGGGGCGTGGCCGGCGGGGCCTCGCCATGGATCGAGGAAGGGTCCGCCGACTCTCAAAGGTCGTTGGCTCCTTTGGATCCTCCAATTCTCATCAGCGTACCAGTTCGGCCTCCGCCGATTCACGTCGGCGGCCACGACCCTGGAGTCGAGTAGCCGTCGCCCGGGCGGCGGACGCGGGATCCAAAAAGAACGGCGTTGGGTCGCCTCGGCGACCTGAACCTTGCGCCGGCGCACGCTCGTTTGGACAACGACCCATGTCGCCGACTCGACCGCTCCCGAAAAGCGCTCCGGTTTCGACCAGCCCACCAAAAATCACCACTTGCGGTTTCGGCATCCAGGCCCGCGCCGCACGCACCCTTGGAGTTTCACCCCTGGATGCTTGTCGGCGAGTCACAAGCCAACCTGCGGAGCGGCCCTTGTTGGGGTCGCGGTGCTGAGGAGCCGCCCTTGTGGTCGAGCCACGCGTCTCGTTGATTCCCATGCATGCTGCGAGCGGCTCGGCCACGTGCGGGAACCGGCCGGGGCTCCCGTCGGGCACATCCCGGCTTTTGAGCTGCGGACGCAAAGGTTCAAATGCGACTTTCCTTCCGCCTTCTCTTCGCCGGTGACTCGGGGATTCCGCCGAGCGATCAAACGGGTCCGCAACCTGAAATGCGCCGGCGCCTGTCGCATCGTCATCTGCGCCATTGACCCTGTCCATGGGCCCGGCGAGAATCCCAACTCCCGCCCGGAGCAGGCAGGGTGCGCGCACCGTCTGGCGCAAGCCGCGCCTGCCCGGGCGCTTTTATACGTTCGAGACACGTTATGTCGGATTGGTGGACCAATTTTCAGCAAGCGCAACCGACCGCGCATGCCCTTCTGGTGCTGTGCCTGGTGGGTGCGGCGGGCCTTGCCCTGGGGAGTGTGCAGGTGCGCGGATTGAGCCTCGGCGTGGCAGGCACGCTGTTCGTCGGTTTGCTGCTCGGACACCTGGGCGTGGAGATCTCTCCGGAAGTCCGCGGGTTCGTTCAGGAGTTCGGCCTGATTCTTTTCGTGTACACGATCGGCATGCAGGTAGGGCCGGGCTTGGTGGATTCCCTGCGCCGTCAGGGCGCCTCGCTGAACCTGGCGGCTGCGGCCGTGGTCGGCCTGGGCACGTTGCTTGCCGCCGGCCTGGGTGCACTGTTGGGATTGGGACCGGGCGCCAGTGCGGGCATCTTTGCCGGTGCCACCACCAACACGCCTGCTTTGGGCGCGGCGCAGGAAGCCCTGCGAGCCACGGGCACGCAAGATCCGGCCGCTCTGGCCGTCCCGGCCATGGCTTACGCCGTCACCTATCCGTTCGGCATCCTCGGCATCATCCTCGCCATGATCCTGCTGCGGCGATGGCACGGGGTGGACCTGGAGACCGAACGGGTCCGATTCGAACAGGAACAGCGCGCCGGGCAGGAAAGCCTGACCCGGCTGACCGTGGAACTGACCAACCCCAATCTGGATGGCCTTACCGTGCGACAGTTGCCCGGCATCGAAAAACTGGGAGTGGTCATCTCCCGTTTGCGGAAACGCAACCAATCCACCGTGCAAATCGCCCGGGCAGACACGGTCCTGCATGTCGGCGATGTGATGGTCGTGGTGGGCACCCCTCGCGCCGTGAATCAGTTCCGGATGATTGTCGGCCGGGTCAGCCAGGAAGACCTTACACGCGCGGAGGGCCCGATCACCTACGCACGGGTGGTCGTGACCCGTCCCGATTGCGTCGGCAAAACCCTGCGCCAGCTCGCCCTGAACCATCGTCACAATGTGACGGTCACACGGCTCACTCGGGCCGATATGGAGCTTCCCGTCACGGCCGATCTGCGTTTGCAGTTCGGGGACATGCTCCAGTTGGTGGGAACGCGTGAAGACCTGGACCGGGCCGCCCGGCTTTTGGGGAACGCGGTCCAGGAGCTCAATCATACGCGGTTGGTCCCGATGTTCGTGGGCATCGCCCTGGGCATCCTGGCCGGGACCTGCGCCGTTCACTTGGGCAACATGCCGGCGCCGATCCGCTTGGGCCTGGCGGGAGGCCCCCTGCTGGTCGCGATCCTCCTCAGTCGCGTCGGCAAACTGGGGCCCCTGCTCTGGTACATGCCCGTGAACGCCAACCTTCTCTTGCGCGAGCTGGGCATCGTCCTGTTTCTGGCCTGCGTCGGCTTGCGGGCCGGGGCGCATTTCGCGGACGCGTTCGAGGGAGGACGCGGATGGCTGTGGTTGGGGGCCGGGTTCGTGGTCACCGCCGTTCCCATCCTCGCGGTCGGTCTCTGGCTGCGCCGTTACGCGATGACCAACTATTTGACCCTCTGCGGTCTGTTGGCCGGAAGCATGACCGATCCTCCGGCCCTGGCCTTCGCACAGGGTCTGTGTCGCTCGGAAGCGCCTGCCGTCGCGTACTCCACGGTGTATCCCCTGACCATGATCCTCCGCATCGTCATGGCTCAACTGATTGTGATGTTCGGCACCGGTTGAGCCAAAAGGCCCGGACCGGCAGGGAGCCGGCAGGCAGACCGGCCCCTCGGATGGACGCGATCAACTTACCCCCCGCGGTACCACGGTAAAGCAGATGGACAACCCGCTGACAACCTGGCTCCATGGCGGACCTACTGCTCCCTGGGTGTATCTCCTGTTATTTGTCCTGGGCTCGCTGTTGTTGGTCTGGCGGCTGGAGAGTCTTTCCGCCCGCGGCTTCGAAGGCACCGTGCTCGGGGCGCTGGTCATGCCCTACTGCTCGGGCCTGGGAAACCTGGTCTTCGTATATGTGCTGATTCGCGAGGGCGGGCCCGGTGGGGAAGTGCTTACGAATGCATTCGTCAACAATATGACGAATCTTACCCTGCTGCTCGGCCTGCCGGCCCTCTTTTGGGGACTGCCCGTGGCACGCCGGAGATCACGTGCCCGGGATCTGCCCCGCGCCAGTTGGCGAAGCTTGTGGCCTGCCGATCGACATCATCAGGCCGTGCTGACCACGTTGCTGGCCGTGTTGGGATTCACCCTGGCCGTATGGGTTCAAGGCCGGGATGGCTGGATAGGCCGCGCGGAGGGCTTACTGCTTATCGGGCTGTTCCTGGCCTGGCAGGCCTGGCACGTGCGGGAGGTGCTCCTCGAAAACGAGCGTCGCGAGGGCCGCCTGCTGGGCTGGCCCCTGGTGTGGGACATCGTGTTGCTCGCTCTGGGAGCCTGGTTGACTTACATCAGCATCCAATGGCTGGTCGATTGGGTGCTGGGTCGGGCCCACGGGCTTTTCAGCGCCCGGTATCTGGGCTGGTTGAGCGGCTGGCTACTGGTCCTGCCCAATGCAGTGCTGGCCCTTTACTATGCCTGGCGCCGACGTCCCGAGGTCGTGTACACGTCCCAGGTCGGCGACGGGCACATTTGCATCCCGTTGTGCGTGGGTCTCTACGCGCTGTTTCATCCACTGCCCGTCCCTGGTTTCTTCCAGCCGGCCATGGCCGGGTTGTGTCTGGCGGCGCTGGTCCACCTGTTGTTCATGATCTTCTCTGGGCGATTGCCGCGCTGGATGGGGGCCGGATTGGTGGCGGCCTACCTGGCATTCGTCCAGCAGGGGTTGCCACGCTGAGCGATGTGAACGGCCGGTCGGCAGTAGCGCACAGCTGGGTGTCGCTGCGGTGGGCGAGCGGACAGACGATTCGGGCGCCCTCGGCCTGCGAAATGCGCGAGGGACGCGGCCGCTGCAAGGGGGACCGGTGCACGTTCGAGGACGGAGCTACGATTTAAACCGCGGGCCGCACCGCCTGTCGCATTTTTTGCATGTTCCGCTTTTGTCACCTTGCTTCAGGATGCCGCTGCGTTTGAATGGAAAGGCGGAATTCCGGTCGAAGATCATGACGATGATCGAGGGCGATTCTGCCGACGCCCCAGGGCCATTGATCGGATCCGAAGAGTCGTGCCAGCTTCTCATGAAAGGCAGCCAGCATGGGTTGCACGGCCTTCTCGGGCGCTGGCGAGTTGGGCGGCCGCACCTGTGCACGACGCTGCTGGGTCGCGAGTCAAGCGCTGCAACGGTACTCCTCGGCACGGCCCGGTTGGGCCGTTTTAGGGCTCGGTCAGATTCGCGGCAGTCGCAGTTTCCTGGTGATTTGCAGCGATGGACGTGCCCCGGCCCGGTCCGGTCCCTTGCTCCGGTGCGACAAATCTCGACTCACCAGGGTGGCGGGGCCCTCGCTATGCCGGCCAACGCATCGCACCTCGGAACATGGGGAACCGGGGCCCGGACGATCCCTTGCTGCGCCCCATGGTTCGGCAGAGTTCGGAGCGGTTCCCGCTGCGCATGGGGAGCCATGTTTCCCGTCTTGGTCGCCTTGTGGATGGGAATGGAGCCCGCCCTTGCGATGGGCGCGGTTCCGACCGGTCTGCCGGGGTACCGCGTCCGCGGCGTGGCGTTGGCCCACGACATAGCTGCCGAACGCGAATCGCCGTACGACTTCGAGGTCTTGGTGGTCTCGAATCGCTGGCGAATCGATGCCATTGCTCACCATATCATCAACGCGCCGCGGTTGAAGATCACCGCGGCTTCCGACGGTGAATGCCTTTACCACCTGATGCATCATCATCCCGAGTTCACCAGCGTCGAAGTCACACCCCTGCCCATTCCCAACTGGGATCACTGGCTCGGAACGATCTGGCTCACCTACTGCTCGGCCGCCTACCTGGCCAGCCAGAAGACCAATTGGCTTCCCCTCCCCGTGATCATGTACGCTCTGGCCGGACAACCGACCATCGATGTGATCGCGGGACTGGCGGTGCGACAGGAAACATATTGGCGTCCCCACCGCGAACCGCCCGGACTGCCGGAATGGTTCGTGAGCCTCTGTCCTGGTGAAATTCTGGTGGCCAGCACGTACGGTGCGGAGTGGATCGGGGAACGGTATCTTCCTCCGTACGAGGAGGGCTTTACCAACATCCTGTTCCGCGCGGATTCGTTCCGGGACATCTCGGGATGGCACCTTCCCCGCGAAGCCGTGCTGGAGGTCTGGTCCACAGAGCTGCAGATCGAAGAGTTTCGAAAGAACCGCCGGAAGACCCTTCGGGATTTGCTGGGAGGTCCCATCCGGAGGCGCTTGATCGTGACGATCCGGGCCTCCTCCATGGAGGCCGTAAACGCGGACATCCAGTTTCCTCCGGCCCTTTCCGGGGGAAGCTCGGTCAAGGATTGGCGGTGGGAAAATGATCAGGTGCTGGCCATGGTGCGGCATTGGTTCACCAACCGGCTGCCCAGCCGGGCCGAGCTCCTCGCCTCGGAACGAAAGCGCGAAGGCTACGATTACGTCCGATTCACCAATGTCATCCGTCCCTTCACACCCCTCCCGTCCCGATCCCGGCAGAATGTCGAACCTGCCAGCGAGGCACCCCGCTGGCCGTGGATCGCCGCGGTGGTCCTCGCGGGTCTGGTGGTTTGGGTTTGGAAGACACGAGGCAGCACGCTGTATGAACGGCTTTCAGGCTCAAAGCAGAGCTGAAAGGAAGATCCGGAACCAACACGGAGGACCTGCGTATGAGAATCCCGGCATCGAGAGCAGCGGAACAAAGAAAGATACGAGCCACAACCCTCCTGGCGGCGCTCGGGATTGCCGCCGGCGGAGTCGTGTGCGCATGGGCCTGTTGCGCACATCGGGGACCGGCCACGCTCATGGACAACGTTTGCGTAACATGCACATGCATGGGGGATACCCCATAAATGACTTTGGACTTTGCTCGTGGTATCAGGCCACGGACGAGGTGTTCTGCGGCCTTGGTGCGCCCGGATTCAATTGCGTGAGAACGCCGGTCGCAAAAACTGTGGCAGTGGTTTTACGGTATCCCGGCACCTGCTGGAATGGCCGATGTTGGGCCATCCGCGTAGATGCACAGTGGGATTCGGTGCTTCCAATTCGTGCGCTGGCACGTTGCGAGCCTCCGAACGAGGTGCTGTGCAAGGTTCCCCGACCTTTGGATCCAGCGTCTGAGCAGTCGAACCCCACCAGACACGGGATGTACGCCATGGCCGCTGCGCAGGAGTGATGGCACAGGTGAGATCGAGGCCTCACCCGGCGACGCGTCTCGAGGCCGCGCGGCAGGGGCGACGTTCTCAAAGCCTCGTGCGCGGCGGCTGGGGTTCCGGGGAGCCTTGACCATCAGCCGGCGCATCCGGAGCGCTTGGGATCGCCCCATTGACTCATGTTTGTGCGGCCCATACGGCACAGGAGCTGCGAGTAAGATGTTGAACGAGGCCATGCGAAGCAGCCCGATGGTTCGGTGGGCTACACTGATCCTGGCTCAGGGGCTGACGCTGTCGGCTCACGCCGGGGAAGCCTCCGGATTCGAAGTGAGAGGCGAAGTCCGCGCCTTTGGGTTCGGGCCTGCGCCGCATGTGGAGTGGAGATTCGAGTTGGTGGTGGCCCGGGAGCGATGGGACATGAAACTCGAGCCGTTGGCTCAGCCCGACACGCGCGTGGTGGTGCGCCGAGCTGTTTCCGATGGGACGACCCTTTATGCGTGCAGCCGGTACAAGGGCGGCGAGATCGAGGGCTTGGTCCTGCCGCTGAGCGTGCCCAACTTCGATCCCTGCCTGGGGACGTTGTGGTTGGCCTACTGCTCCGCAAAGGCTCTGGCCCGAACCCCGCCCACCGACCTGCCGCCTCCCGTGACCGACTTCGTCTTCGGTGGAGCCCCCACGGGCGGGTGGATCGCTCCCGGGTTGGAAGGTCGGCTGCAGGCCTGGTGGACCTTGCACGAGCTGCCGCCGGGCCTGCCAAGGCATTTCTGGATGAAAGATCCGGGGGAGCTTCGGCTGCCCCACCAGTTGGGCCTTGCGCACACGGGGATCCCACACGCGCCTCCCTACAACCGGGGCTTCACGAACCTGGTATTTCATGGAGAAGCGTGGTGGAAAATCGCCCACATGGAGATTCCGCGAGTGGCCTGGCTGGAAATCTTGGCACTGCAAGACTCTGGGCCGGGCCCAATGGGTCGGACGGCTCCCGGCAGCCTGGTGGGGCCGCCGGCCCCCCGACTGCGGGTCGAAATCCAGGCTGATCGCGCCGTGCCGTTTCAGGGGGAGGTCACTTTCCCGCCGCTGCTTCCCGGGGAGGGCCGGGTCCACGACTGGCGCTTTGCGAGCGCCGACGGTCGCCCCATGGGCGTCGTGTATTGGGCCACGAACCGTTGGCTCGAGCGGTCCGAGATCATGCAGGTGCCCGAGTATCAGCAGGTCATCGCAACTTGGGCGCACCAGCGGAGCCTGCACGAGAGGGTAACGGCCGAACCTTCCATGACGGGCGGTCAGCCCCGAAGTGGCCGGGGCGTGGCCCTGGCGATCCTGTTGTTTTCTGTGCTTGCGGCGATCCCCCTGTATCTGGCGCTCCGCAGGAAGGAACGAACCGATACTTCCTGAGTTTTCCCGGTTGGCTGGATGCCGGAAGGGGCCACGAGTTCGCGAAACGACCGCAGCAAGTGGCCAGGGCGGAAGCGCTTTTTTGGAGACAAACGTTTCTCAGCGCTCTGGAAGCCGGGCGAACCTCTCTCGGAAAAGGGCGTCGCAGCGAATGGTTCTTCCCTCGGATGGAGGGGGCTGATTGCCCTCGGCGCAGTTCGCTTCCAGACCGCGGCTGCGGCCGCTTCGGGGTCTGCCGGGGGCATTTCCTTCACATGTGCCTCGTTTCGGAGCTGTTGACCAGGCTTTTCTGACCCGATGGCTTCGGCTTCGCGTTATGCGTCGCACCGGCTGCGGATTCCTGATGAATCTGTGGAGCCCAAAGCGAGTTGAATCCGGCAGCCGTGGACAGCGGCGCTTTGCTGTACCGGCTAAGGTATCGGTTCGCCGCTGGTGTAGCGCGATTTCGGTTTGCGGACGTCCCGCTCTCTCCGATCGCGATTCGAGAGGGACGCTCGAGAACGCTGACCGGAGGCTTGCGATTCGTGGAACCTTTCAACCCGTCGCCTCCTCACTTCCTCCTGGGCAACCCTCTTCATGACTGTCGGCTTCTGCACAGTCCGGGATCCGCATGGGCGGAGACCTC
Source organism: Limisphaera sp. (assembly GCA_026417315.1). Taxonomy (GTDB): domain Bacteria; phylum Verrucomicrobiota; class Verrucomicrobiia; order Limisphaerales; family Limisphaeraceae; genus Limisphaera. Next base: position 13,078 of record JAOADM010000016.1, on the reverse strand, counting down.
TGTTGGCGGACCAGGAGGAATGGGTTACGGGACCTCGGAGCGTGACGACTTTTGTCCGCCACGGGAACGCCAGCGGGACCATGCCCGGCAAAAGCTTTGGAGGGAAGCGTAGCCTGCTCTCACGGCGGCTTCCTTCGAGGACCAACCCTGCTGCATGAGACGCTGCGCGAACCGGAGACGAACTTCCGTCAACCACTTGCCAAGCGACTGACCAGTGGCCCGAGAAAACCGGTGGCGCAGAGTCCGAACGGACACACCCAGCGTGGCCGCCATCACCTTGGCGCGAAATCCACACCGCCGCGCCAGGGCTTGCCAGTGAGTCATCTGCCGCGGCCACCGGGTGGGTGGCGAGCCCTCCCAGTCCCTCTGCCGGCTCGAAGGCTGGCGAGGCCCATGGCTCCGGCTTGGCGGGTCGCACCCGGCAGCGGGCAAACGAAGCGCCGATTTCAAGCTTCGGACGTTTGCGTAGCCCAGCAGCGCTGCCACCTCGGCCGCCTCACGTGTTCGCAGGAACCGGAGTGCCGCGCGATGTCGCAAGCGGTGGAGCCATGAGCGCAGCGAAATGCGGCGCTGAAGGAGGAAATACCTTTCCAGCGTTCGCTGCGAAACGCCCGCCAATTGGGCCATCCTGTGAACGCAGAAATGCCCCTGCCGCGCCAGCTGACGCCACTGACGGGGCGAGATTGGCCTGGTAGCGGTCATGAGCTTGACTCTCCCACCGCCAAGCAAAAAGGCCTCCCTTCTGCGGGAGGCCCAACTGGTGCCACCAGTTTGCGCCCGGTGACATGTATGTCAAGGCGTTTGCAGTCGCGGTGCAAGCAGGGACGCTTTTCAAGCTTGAGCCACGGATTCTGGCATCTCAGGGAGATGCCGTTTTCCCTGGGTTCTCCCGCACCGACGACGGCTGGAGATTCCGCGGAGCTCTTGGGGATGTCCAAACCCCTGAAATGCGCCGGACTGCCCGCCCCTACGGGGCAGAGACTCGCCGGCACCGTAGCAGCGCTTTGGATGAAACCGAATCGCTCGACACCGGAGGAACGCGGAGGTGGCCTTTGGCACGCCGTGTGTGTCCGCCTCATCGGGGTGGAAATCATCAGCTAGGCCAACGCCCTCCTGGCCGGCAGGACGCCTCAGTGCATCGCGCGCTGAAGGGGTGGAACTCGCTGTGAAAACGGCCGCCCATCGCGGTGGGGTTCGGGAGTTACGCCCTTTCAGCGCACGGTGGGTTTTTGCAGGCCCAATACCCGGGACATCGCCCCGGGTTGACAAATGTGTCCACCTTCAGCGCGTTGATTCCCCCACGCGATCCGCGAGTGGCGCATCCCGGTGTTGGCCACCTCAGGGAGACCTCGGACGGCGGGGCCTTGCCTGTTTCAATCCCTGAACGGCAATTCCCGAATCCAACGGCATCCCATCTGATTCCAGCTAAACCGGCCAGCCCCCGGAACTGTTTCGCACCTGCCGCACGCCGTGTTGCCCACCCCATCGGACGGCATTCATTAGCCCGGGGCAACGCCCGGGGAAAACAGGTGCCCCCAATCCATCCCACCCTGAAAGGGCGGAAGGCGGCGTGGGCATACCCGGACCTCTCGACAAGATTATGGATTTGTCCCTTGTCAGGGCGCGAAAGGGAGCTTGCGTGCCCAGTTCGCGGGCCCTTGCCCCGGGCTTGCGCAGGTTATGCATCTTCGGCGCGTCGATGGGCCCGTGGGATCCACGGACTGCCCGGATGTGTTCGTGTTATCGAATCCGTGATTCAGGAATCAGACAGAAATGGAGTTTTGCGCCGGTTTTGCGGTTCCGGGAGCCCCGAGATTCCGGCGCACCTTCGGGGATGTTCAAAAGCCTGAAAAAAGCCGCACGCCGAAAGGCCTGGGCGGGTCCACTCGGCCCAAGCCAGGACCGCAAAGACCCATGGCGGTCGTCACCAGGCGATCTGCATGGCACGCAGCTTCACACTCTTAGACGGACGTACTGGGATCCCTGGGAGCCATGGCCGATTGAGCCGACCTGCAGTCGGATGCACGAGAAGGAGTCTGTGATCGGTCAAATCCGCAGCGGGGCGCCGGGCGAGAGTGAGGTAACCCCTCGATCCCGAACGAGCAACCTGCGGGCGCTTGGCAACGCGAGGCAGACGGGCACTCATTCCCGGTGTCCCCTGGGAGGCACCCCTTCGGAGTTCTTTCCAGTGTTTCGGACGACTCCGGAAGTTCCGAACCGCACTTGGAAAACACAGCAGCGCGATCCGGAAAGCGACAAGAGACATGGTCGGCAACACGAGCCTCCACGAGTCAGGGTTGGACCCGCCCGAGAGGCGTGTCGCATTTTTTGCAGGTTCCACTTTTGGTAACATCTCAGTGCTTGACGATCGGCCTCGGTGTGGTAAGAGGGCGCTCGAAGAATTAGAGAGAAGCCTTGGAACCAGGTGAACGGCCGTGCTTGCCAAGTTGGTTCCTGGGTGAGTGAACAGAGGCAATGATGCGTGGAAGCCGGGTCGGTGGCTCACCGCAGGCTTGCGCCACGGCAGACAGGAGGAACCGATCGCGAGCATGCGGGATGCGATTTCAGGGCGCGGCTCGCGTTGGTGGTCCGGCGACTATGTGGAGGATGCAGCCGAAGCGCACCAGCAGGAAACATTGCAACAGAGTTCGGACAGGCCGGACCGGGCCAAGCATCCGAGAGAGCGCGGCGCACCTCAGCGACCGTCACAAGAGCCCGATCGCGAACGGGACTCGACAAGTGGAATGGTCGCCTTTCACCTCGCGACCCGGCAACCTGAGCCTGCGAAAGGATTCGCCGTTCATTTTTTCGCAACAACCAGCAAAAGAGGGATACGGATGAACGTCATGGTGCGTGCAGTTCCCAGCATGGCGAAGGCAGCCACAACGGTATTCTTGTGCTCAGCCTTGCCTGTGGCCACGCTTCCGGCGCGCGCAAACAACTGCTTCATCACAGTCCCGAAAGGCATGACTGAAGGGCGGTGCGAATGCTCGGCGGAAATCGTTCCCAGGTGCGGTCCCTTCGAGCGGAGGCTGCAGATCAAACAGTGGTATGAATGTGTCGGTGGACAAGAAACGGGATATAGGGTTTGTGAAACTCGCATGATCTCTCCGGGAACAATAGCAGACTGCGAGAGGAACTGGAACAACGCCCGGGTCATGGTCTGTCGGCTCATCATCGCGGCTGCGGTTCCCATTTGTTCCGCTGCATGTACGGCCATTGTGCCGTGCCTGGAGTGCGCAGCGGCTGCCGGCGTAACCTCCGGCCTGGTGGGATGGCTTGGGTGTGACTTGTTGGAGGGTTGCGATCCGGTCAATGTGCGGAATCTGGATCCGGTTCGCATGACTGTGGCCGCTTCTGGAGAATGTCCAATCTGAGGGCAGGGAATCGGAAGTGCGCCATGCCCGGTTGCCGCGGGAGTCCAGCGAACGCAGTCCGAGAACGGGATCATGAGGAGTGAACGGTCTTCACGAAGTGCGCAGGTGTTGGGTTGGGGCGTCATCCTGGTCATGGGCCTGGGGTGGCTGGCCGCGGCCCGGGCCGAGGAGCTGCCGGGGTTGCGTCAGGCGGTAACGAATGTGTTTCTAACCACCCCCGCTGAACCACCGCGTTCGCCGACGGTGGAGGAACTGCGCGTCGTCTTCGAGACTGTGGTACGGGAGAGGCCCCTGCGTTACTACATCTGCGGTCGGGTGTATTACACGGGCCGGCCTCCGACGAAGGAGGAGTGGGAGCGAGATGTGAAGTTACAGCTCCAGGCGAAAGAGATGATGGGATACACGGTGGACCGTGAAACGGAGGCCAGGATCCGGGATTGGGTGTGGCACACTTTTCGGCAGCGGCGGATGGAATGGTGGAAGGAATATCGAGATGACAAAGAGTACCGGCTGGAGACAAGGGTGGAGACCAACGCCGGTCCGGCGCTGTGCGATTTTGTGCCCGAAAAGGTGGTGATTCAGACCAACCTGCCGGATGGGGCAGTTCGTTCATTCACCGTCAATCATGACGTGCGTTCGGCCACGCTGCGTGTGTGGCCGGGCGAGCGATCGGCCCTGGAGCAGGTGTTCCGCATCCCCACGGAATTGTACACGGCAGCGAGCACCTGGCTGGGCGATGCGGAGCTTCTTCTACGGTCAGGTGAACTGCGATTCGACCCGTCCAAGGCGGCGTCGGTCGCCGGGGACAGAGCGCCGGTGGGGCGCATGGAGGCAGTGGCGGTGGAGCTGTTCGGCACGCGGGCGCTGCGACTGGACTTCCGACTTGCCTCGAGCCCTTTGGCCATTGTGGAGAGACTCAAGCCCCGACTGGCCCTCGTCATCTCCCCAGAGCCCCCGGGTCGCTTGTTGGCCACCTACGTCGGAACGTCCGGACAATGGGAGGCGCGAGTGTACCGGTACGGCGCCTGGAGTTGGCCGGCCCGGGTGATGGGCCGGGTGAAGGCCGAGGAGGGAAAAGACCTGGAGGTGGAAACGTACTACGTGGACGAGTTTCGAGAACTAGACGTGGTGGATCGCAGCTTGTTCGAATTCGTCGCGCCCCGGGAATACCTGGTGGTGGAGCGCGACAACAAGGGGGAGGTGGCGGCGGTGTTGCAGGCGCCACGGTTCATGGACGTAAGCCCGCTGACCAACAGAGCGGCTTGGTCGCAGCCACGGCCGCCGGCTGAAAGACGAACATTGTCGAAGGTCGCCGTGGGCGCCTTCCTGGGGCTGAGTGTGGGCCTGTTGGTCTGGGTGTTGCGTCAGGGGCTGCGCCGGCAGTGTTGAGGCGCTTTCTCCATCCAGATTGCTGAACTGCTGGCTCGGTGAGTTTCGATGGCATGGCCTCGGGCGGGTTGCAACGCAGATCCCGGTTCCGCACCGCCAATGGAGCAGAGTCCTTCGTGTGTATTCTCAGGTGGCAACGTTTTCCAGCATGCTCGGATCAGGCCCGAGAACACATCCTTCTGCGCACAAAGGCGGCCGGGAGACTCCCGGGTTTGAAGGGTCTGCTTGGGAGGAGTAGGGTCTTGTCCGGGGGAAGCCCGAGAATGTCCCTGGAAACTCGGGTTGCCCGGACCCGGCCGGAGGGGGCCCGAATCTGCGGCACTGCCTGACTCTCGCGCATGTCGGCGGCAGCGAACCCGGTCCGAAACGACCGGTTGGTGGCCTCGCGGGGTTGTCGCATTTTTTGCCTGTTCCGCTTTTGTCCCTTTGCCGCTGCGGCAGGCCGTGGTAAAAGGAGATCGACAAGTCGGGCTCACAACCAACCGGAGCAACGTTTATGGCAGACAAAAGCGCCGGCAGACGGATTACGAAGAGGTCGAACGTCTGGACCGACAGTTCGAACCCGGCCGAGCCAGAAGGGGCAGCGCAGCGAAAGGTGTTTCAGATGGGGATCGGCTGGCGCGGATACGCGTGTGGTTCCGGGCTGCTGGTGGAAGGGGCGAACTCGCGTCCGCGGTGGTGGTTGTGGCGAACCTGTGGAGCGGGTCAATGCTGTCGTTGACAGCCAAAGTGCCGAGGGCGGGGGCTCAGAAAGCCAAGGTGAGGGGCGGCCGCTTCACCATTAGGGGCTTGAACCTCAAGTGGGGTGCCGAGCGAAAGGATGGCAACAATGCCGATCCAATCTGCCGGGACTTGAACAGCGTCCACATTTGTGACAAGCGCCTGCGCAAGGGGACGAGGTGGCGGCATACGATTCTGGAGAAAGGGGGGGTTCGGCGCGTCGTTATGTGGGCGCTAATTGTGGGCTCGGCATGCACCGACGCCCTGGCGACCGAATACAGCGCTCTTGATCGTTTCAAGCGTTTCCTCGAAAGCAGGCCTGCCGTTCAGGCATGTCTCTTCGAGCGAGAATTGAGGATCCCTTTGCCGACGGATATACAACAGGCGCAGAGGCAAACATTCTTCTTCCGTTGGCGACCCGATGCGTACTATCTGCAGGCGGTGACTGATACGAATGCCATCGATGCGCCCCGGGAGGACCAGGTGTATGTGGGGCGAATTCGGGACCTCGTGTGGGAGCTGCATGCGGGCAACCTTACCACCATACACGGGCTAGAGGTTCGTGCCGCTGCGGCCCGGGCGGTCCGGGGCATCGAGGAGTTCGCGCATGCCACAGTGGAGACGGTCTTGAATCTTGGGCTTTCGGAGATCAAGCCAGGCTCGGTGCGCTGGAGGGACGACGAGTTGCAGGCAGAAAGCGAGGCGGGCGAAGTGTTTGGACAACTGACTCTGCGTGGCGGCCTGCCAGCGGAAATCGCGCTCAGGCACACCAAGGATGGACCCGTGCGCGCGGTGGTCCGATATCGCTATGACGAGATCTTCGCCGGCGGCACCTTTCCGGTCGAGTTTGAGCGTTATAGAATCGTCGATGACAGGGAGTATCCGGAAGTTCGGATCACCTTGCTCCACCTGGACATGGAGACGTCCCCGGTTCCGTTGGCCCTTTTCGAGCCGTTGAGGTTCGTCCCGGAAGCGCAGGACCGGTTCTTCATCGTTTCGAACGACACCGTGTATGCCGGGAGCATCCGCGATCCGAAGAAACCGCTACAAAAGGCGTACACAGCGGCCGAGCAGGCCAGGTCGCTCGGGGTCGTGCAGGCAGACGGCAGCCAACGGCGCCTTGTGGTTCTTTGCCTCCTGGTGATCTCGTCCCTGGCAGCGGGGTGGGTCGTGCTGCTCCGCTGCAGGAACCAGGATCAAGCCAAGCAGGAATAACAGGAAGGAATGGAAGGAGAAAACGAGCGACGCAAAGAAGGTTTGCATGGGCAGCGCTTTCGATCTGCCGGGCCGGAGCCGTCGGCGTGGTGTCCTCCGACTGTTACGACACGACCGGGGACATTATTTGTCATGTTGCCTGCTCGGTGAGACACCCTGTCTGCTGCAGATTCGGAGGCCCGGGCGGTAACGAGTGTCTCTGGTGGGGAGAGCGGGTCGTGCACACCTCCAACGGTTATGTGCCGGGTTGCATCCGTGGAACCTCGTACGGAACGCTTGACCCCTTCACCGCCACGTGCGCCCGGTTGGAATGGGGATCCATCTGTGGTGTGCCCTACGGACCCATTCAGCGCAGTGGCCCGACGCCCGCTTACAACTGTCATGGGCCGTGCTTGTAGTCGAGAAATTGCCGAAAGCGTGGAGGTCGTGAACGGATTGACCGTGGACCGCCAAAGGGCGCCAGGCGGTTTGTTCGCGAAGGGGGCGCTTGTGGAGAGTCACCGGGCCTCCTCGAGGGGAGAGGGACTCCGGGCGATCGGAATCGCACGGGCATGCGCCAGCGAGCTGTCACAAAGGATTTTTTCAACTGCATCTGCAAATCAAAGTGGTGCGTAGGGCCTGTGAGAGATGGGGCGCCTCGGGACATCGTTTGAGGACTCCCCAGGCCTGCCTCCACGTCCGCCTGCTGGGAGCCAGGGGTCCCACACAGTGGGCAACTGCGCTGTGTTTGCGGCCTGCGCCTACCGGCCCATCACTGCGTAGCAGCGCCTTTCAGCCGGCCGTATCGCGGGGCTCCATCCCGTAGGATACGCAGAAGGAACAGCCCACAAATCACGCAGAACACGCAGAAACTGCCTTGCAGCCGCCGACGGAAGTCTCCGGAACCCAAGCCGGTAGCTGCCGAAGAAAATGGGCGGGCTCACTCAAGATCCACCGCATTCCCGCGGTGGCTACCCGCCCCCTCACGCCGTAGCCGTTGATGGAAATCGGCGGACCTCAAAGACGCATGATAACCACTGACGGAAGTCGGATGAACAAGTCGCAAGGCCTGCTTGGCTGGGGTGACTCAGCCCAAGGGAAAGCGCCCGCGCCGGAATTCCCGGTCCGCCGCCTCACGGCGGCGGCTACGCTTAAGAAAGGCCCACAGATCACACAGAACACGCAGAAACTGACCTGTAGCCGCCGACGGAAGTCGGCGGAATCCAATGTCCGTGGCCGCCGATGTGAATCGGGGGCCTTCAAGAAATTCCCAACTGCGGACCCGCCGAGGAGAATGGGCGGATCTCGATGGGGTCGCCGCCAACGAGAGTGGGTAGATCACGCCTCGATCCATCCCGGAGCCCATTGGCCGCCCGTCGGAGGTGCGGAACTCAATTCCGATCCGGCGAGTCCGCCGCCACACGGCGGCGGCCACGCTGAAGAGCAAAGCTCACAGAGTACGCAGAATGTAATCAGCAGCCGCCGACGGGAGTCCGCGGAGCCATCTCGGTAGCCGCCGATGTCAACCGGCGGATCCCATCGAGGGAGCATCCACGAAAGTCAGTGGAGCAACTCCCCGCTTGCTGCGTGGCCACGGTGGCAAGACTCGGTGCGTGGATTCGGATGTGAATCCCCGGTCTGCCGTCTTACGACGGCGGTTACCCAACGCGCCGTAGAGCAGATTTCGGAACCTGTCGTGTCGCGGGCTTCCAGCCCGCACCGGACACGGAGCGTGAGAATATCTCGATTTGCTGAGGGTGTCGGATCCCGGCTGCCAGCTGCGTCGGTGGCCATCTTCTTGAGGCTCCACCGGCGACTTCCCACGGCACCTGCAGGCCGGAGGCTGGGGTCCGGCAGACTGGGCGCCCTGCGATGCCGTCAGGCGGCGGAAGGAGTGCAGGGATTCCGCGACAGGTCGGCCGGGGAATTGCGAGGCTGCCAGGCCTGTGCTTCGGTCCGAGACGGCGGTGGTCCAGAGGACAGGGTGCAATCTACGGAGTCTGACGGTTGTCGCATTTTTTTTGCACGTTCCGCTTTTGTCCCTTGCCGGCGGCCGCGTCCGTGGTAAAAAGGATGCTGACAGCCTTGGATACGGAAACGCCGGCGGCCGGCTTTTGGCTGGCGAACACGCGAGCCGCACGAACACGACGACGGTGAGAGCAGGGACCGGTCGATTGGGACCGGCCACGCAGGGCGGAGGAGCGGTACGAGCGCGGGCGGCTGACTTTTGAACTGGTCGGAGAGGCGATTGCGGTTTTGTGGAATGCATCGGTGGTGTTCCCTGTGATGGATCCGGCGACGCAGCTCGCAGCCCGGGCCTTTTCCGGGCAAGGGTCTAAGACTCTGTCTTGTTTGAGATTCAGCGTACGACCAGGAGTTGCGTTTGCGTGTCACAGCTCAAACAGCACGACAAAAACTGAAGGGGGAGGATACATGAAAGCACATGCGATCAAGAAAGGTGGCGCAACCGAGCGCAGGGGAAGGCGTGGTGCACTCCACGTCGCCATCATGTGTTGGTTGCTTGGCATGGCCCTGACTGTGGTGGCAGGCGCGCGGAAACACGAGGCCGGACACGGGCTTACCACCCTTTGCGATGTGACCCAGCCGGTCTCCTGCGATGGCCGGAGGCACACATGGCGATGCTGGAACCGCTACTGCTGCCTATGGTGCGATCAGCAGAATCAAGCGCACGAAGACTGTTGTGATGGCGACCAAACGTGTCTCCCGGGGCAGGGTTGTAAGAACGATTGAACGGGTCAAGCACCATCGGCAGACAGGCTATGGGCTCACCTGTGTACAAGTTCCCGAGGCCTGAGGATCGCACGTTCGGCCCTGTAGATACGATCAGGCGCTGAGAGGGCTGGCCGCATGCGGGTCGTCCGGTGTGCTGGAGAAGGCCGCGCTGAAGCGGGGAATTCGACCGGAGGACAACGATGAAAGCGAAGCAATGGCTCGCGATCGTGATCTGGCTGTTGCCGACCATTCTGATCCTGTCCCTTGTGGCGGTGCGAAGGCAGCAGATGTGGGACCTTGGTTTGTGGGAACCTAACGATCCGGTGTGGGGCGTCCGCGAGTATCAGGAGCTCATCCGGAAATGGAACCGAGCCGAGTTTCGGCCGATCGAGGACTGGGGACCAAGCGACTGGCGGAGTGTGCGCGGCTTTGATGTCCTGGCGGCAGAGCTGCGCGACGAGCAGCTGCGGGACTGGTTGTGGCGGGTCCAGCGGCTGTTGCGTGCCCATTGGAGTGGAGACTGGACTGACTTGCGGGAAGTTTTATTTCCATGTGGAACCTGCGAGTATCGGCTCAGCCAGTACGTGGGCACTAAAGGGATTTCGTTAATCCTGGGCGGCGGCCGCACAAACCGGCTGGAGAATACGGACGGCGATGCCCGGCAGTTGGTGGAAACGGCATGGCGGCTGATCGTGGAACGGGGGCGCGTGGCCCCCGGACAGGGGTGGCTAACGATTGCTCCTTCGGAATCGCAGCTGTGGTTCCATCGGGTTGGGGCGGGGATGGACTTACCTCCGCTGGATTCGCCGCTGTACGGTCCGAACGCCGGGATTAGCTGGGGCCAAAGCATGGTAGTCCCGCAGTGTTCCGGCGGCGCCAAGCTGGAAGGCCCGCAGAAGGTCACCGCGGTGCGGATTCTTGTGCGTACGCATCAGAACCCGCGCCGTCCTGCACCGTGGATCTTTCGCTGGCGGTGGGACGACGACTGCAACGTGTGGGTCCCGCATGATTCTGCGGTGTGTTGCGTAAGAGCGCCCGGTCCCCACGCCTTTTTCTGAGCTGGTGGGAAACGACCGGGAGGCGCGCTGCCCGGCTAGAGCCCAGCATCCCGCCACCGCCCAAAAGCGGACCGGTGCACGGCTCGGGCTCCGGTCAGGGGACGTGTGCTGGCGTCAGCTTCAGGGGCGTTCTTGCGCACGACGCTCTTCCGGATGGTTGAGCAGGCAGTGCGTCGGCTGGGACCGACGGAGCTTTTTCGGGCGCTGGGTTCAGTGGCTTGCAGATGGGTCGGGTTCGATTCGGTCTCAAACGGTGTTCCTGGTTGGGATGAAACTCTCGCAATGCCGTCAGGCGGCGGAAGGAGTGCAGGGATTCCGCGACAGGTCGGTCGGGGAATTGCGAAACCGCCGGGCCGGTGCGTCGGGCCGAGACGGCGGTGGTCCAGAGGACAGGGGGCAATCGCTGGAGTCACGCGGTTGTCGCATTTTTTGCGCCTCCGCTCTTGTCCCTTGCCGGCGGCCGCGTCCGTGGTAAAAAGCAAGCTGACAGCCTTGGCTACGGAAGCGCAGGAGGCAGGCTTATGGCTGGTGAACAAGGAAGCCGAGCGACCACGACGGCGGTGACGGCAGGAACCGGTCGGTTGGGACCGGCGACGCAGGACGGGAGCGCCGAGAAGGGGGGCAGGCGGTACTTGCACTGGCTCGGGAAGCGGGAGGATTGGGTTCGCGGTTTTGTGTGGAGTGCCGGGATGGTTTTGCTGGTGACGGGTTTGGCGAAGGTGTGGAGCAGTTTGGAGCCGTCCCGGGCCATGGAAGTGCAGGACCCGGTGCTTGGTGTGCCCTTCCGGTGGCTGATGTTGGCCGTGGGCTGGCTGGAGGTAATGGTTGCCGCAGTCTGCCTGGTGGGTGGAAGGCTCCAGATGGCGCTTGGGCTGGTGGGCTGGCTGGCGGGGAACTTGGCATTGTATCGGCTCGGATTGTCGTGGATGGACTGGAAGGCGCCCTGTGGGTGTTTGGGACACTTGACGGACGCCCTGGGGGTCTCGCCGGTGACCGCGGATCGGGTGATGAAAGTTGTGTTGGTGTATTTGCTGTTGGGGGCGGTCGGCGGATGGTGGGTCCTGGGTCGGCTCCGGACCGCTTCGCTGGCGCAGCGGCAGCAACCCGCCCCTGCGGGTTCGGTGAGGGTTGCCGGTTGAGTTATGAGAGTCGTCGGTCAAGGCTTGTGGAATTGCAGGGGGCCGCAGCAACTGCGCAGGCGGGGTGCGGCGAACGCTTCTCCGCAGTCGTGCTGTCGCCCGCTGCTGCGTGCCCTGGTGATGTCGATGTTTCGCGAAAAACCGAGGGCCTTTGGATAGTGTGCGAGATGCCGAGGAATTCAAGCGCGTTGAAGGTGCCGGGTGGGCGGGACGCTCTTCTGCGAGCGCTGGGAGCGGAGGCCGACTCCACGGGAGTTGTACCCGGCGGTCAACTTGGGATCGCTCTCGAAAATCGCATTGTCGGCGGGAGGGACGCGGCGCACCGTGTGACTATGAGAAGCAGTCCGCTTTGCATGTTCCGATGTGGGATGCCATGATATAACGGCCCGAGAACCTCGTTCCAGTCAAGTCATCAAGCCATGTTTGGTACGTTCGTCAACGCCATCAGAAGGGGCATAAAAGCCAAAGGCTCCGCATTGGTTGCGCTGCGGAGGAAGCTCCGCAGGGAGAATGGTTCGTGGTGTCGCCGATGGTTTGCAGGTTTGGGTGGGAGGGCGTGGAGCTGCCTTTGGCTGACCGCGTGCTTTGGTGTGGGTGGTGGCGCGCAGGCCGGCAATGGGCTGCCCCTCACCATAACAGCCGATTCCTTCGAATCATGGATGCACCGGCCGGGCCCCTTTGACACACTCGTTTTCAGCAGGACCCTGCACGAGTATCCCGTGGCATTTGAAAGCCTGGACGAAATGAAACGTTTTATGGAAGATGTGTTTCACAGGGGACAAGGGACACTCGCGTCGCGGACCGAATATTTCGCTCTTCGATTTCTGGATTGGGAACACTGGATGATCCAGCAGCTGTCGGGCAGCAACGCTACTCCCTGGCAGGCGGACGCGCGAGTAGGGACGTTCGCCGGGCGGCAGGGCACTCACTGGTGGATCGGGGGAAAAACCGGTTTTCAATGCCTCGAATCGCACAGCGGCACCTATGAGCATGAGGGAACCACCCTGGCGCCCCACGCGACATACGGGCGAATGGCTTCGGAAATTCTCCGACTTGGCCTGTATGAAATAGATCCGACAACGGTTCGGCTGGTTGGAAAGGAGGCTCAGTCCGTGCGTTTCAGGGCCCGTGGTGTCGACGACAGAGGGATCGTGGAGGGCAGGGTGCGCCTCCAGCAGGGACTGGTGCATGAAATTGAGTATGATCTTGGTAATGGATCGCAGCCGGCGGCCCGAAAAGTGCGGTTGATCCACGATTCCACAGGCCTTCGCCAGATTCAGGTGTACACGCGGTGGCAAGGAGAATCCGACTGGGACCACTATGCAACGTACGGCATTCTGCAGTGGTGGGCCTCATCCGTGAAGTTGTTGTCCACGGGATGCGAGCAATTCCTGCTGCCAACCGATTTCCACGTGGTCGTTCACCAGGACGGGGAGCTGTCTCTTATACACATCTCCGAGCCCACGAG
>JAOADM010000170.1 GCA_026417315.1 Limisphaera sp. | reverse complement strand
GAGCCACAAAACCGGTCGGCGGGATCGAGCAATCGGGGTTCACGCCCGAGCAGCGCGCGGGCCTGCAGGTTGTAGTAGGTCAGAAGTCCCTCGGCATTGCACGTGTAAGCCGCGGTGGGCAGCAGGTCCAGGATGCGTCGGAGATGTTCGCTGGCCAGGGTCAATTCCCGGTTGAGCTTCTCCAGCTCTGTGCGTTTCTGCTCGAGCTTGCGGATGAGAGCTTCGGCGTGCCGCGCGCTCAGACGGGTCCCCTCTTCGGCGCGGGGCAGGGCCACCGGCAGGGCCTTGCGGGCGGCCTGTTCCATGACCTGGCGCAGTCGGGCCAGGAAGGGCTCCGGCTCGGCCGGCTTGATAATGAAGGCATCGGCGCCCAGGTCCCGAACCAACCGTTCGTCCTCCGGATCCGTGTAGGTGGCCGTGTAAACCACAAAAGGAATGCGTTGCAACCGGGGATCGGTTTTCCATTCCCGGAGCAGGGCGAAGCCGTCCATCACCGGCATGAGCAGGTCGGAGATGACCAGGTCGGGCGGATGCTGTCGGGCTTTCCCCAGAGCCTCGGCCCCGTCTCGCGCTTCTTCCACTTCGTAGCCTTGACCGGCCAGGAGGGTGCGGAGCAAGTAGAGGTTGTCCGGATTGTCATCCACCACCAGCACGCGCATAGGCCAAGAGGAACCGGAGGGTTTGATTCGGCCCGAGGGCGTCGGGAACCGCCGGGCTCGGGGCAGGCTCCGACACCGGGTCCGGGAACCCGGGCAAGATGGGTAGGGGCCGTCGCGTGGACCGCACCCCGATTTCGAGCTTGTTCGAGCGCTCAGTCATCTGTGGAGGAAAAGGAGTTGGAGTCGGAGCAGCCGCCCGCCGCGGGCGGACGCTGCAGGCAGGCCTCGATCTGCGGCACGAACGTGTGCGGGTTGATCGGTTTCTCGATGTACCCGGTGCATCCGGCCGCCAACGCCTTCTCGCAGTCGCCGGGCATGGCGTAGGAAGTCACGGCGACGATCGGGGTCCTGGCAAGTCCCGGCAACTGCCGCAATGCCCGTGCCACTTCATAACCATCCATGCCGGGCAATTGAATGTCCAAGAGAACCAGATCGAACGATTCAACCCGGGCTTGACCAATGCCCGCAGGGCCGGTGGCAGCGTGGACGACCGTGTGCCCCGCCCGCTCCAGGAGATAAGTGGCCAGGTAACGATTGGCTTCGTTGTCTTCGATGAGGAGGATTTTCATGGGAGGTGGAGGTCGAGACCGCGGTCCGCGGTGGTCTGGGAGGGTGTTGGATTCCAGGCTGATTGGACCGGCAGCATGGGGTTCCGAGCGGAGGGTCCGTCCCATCCGGCCGGACTCTGCGGCTCGGACTTCGGGCCTTGGGCTGGGGTCGGTCATGCTCATGGACCCGGACTGGTTGAAGCGCCGTCGGACGCAACCGGAGCCGGGGCTTTCCCGTGCAAGGGGAGCACCACCGTGAAGGTGCTCCCTCGACCCGGTTGACTGTCCAGATGGATTTCTCCGCCCATCAACTCCGTCAGGCGTTTGCAGATGGCCAGACCCAAACCGGTCCCTTCCGCAGGCCTGGCCAGTCGTGTTTCCAACTGTTGGAAAGGTTGAAAGAGGACGGGCCGATCCTCGGCGGAGATCCCAATGCCGGTATCTCGGACCTGGAGCACAACCGCACGGCCGTCGTCCGAAAGACGAGCCGAGAGGACCACCTCACCTTCCTGGGTGAACTTGATGGCATTGGACAGCAGGTTCAGCAGGATTTGCTCGACGCGGCGGGGATCCCCGGTGGCGGCGCCAATCTCGGGGCTCAGGGCCACGCGCAACGCCAGCCCCTTGGCCTCGGCCTGGGGCCGCACCGAGGCCACCACACGTTCGAGCAATTCACGCAAATCGTAGGGAAGGCAGCCGACCTTCAGTTCCCCGGCCTCGATCTTGGAAAGGTCCAACAGGTCATTGATCAGGTTCAGCAAATGCCGCGCGCTGGCCTGGACCAGCCCCAACTGCTTGCGTTGCTCCGGATTGAGGGGGCCGGGCAACTCCTGCAAGAGCACGCCGGTGAAGCCCAGGATCGAATTGAGCGGGGTCCGCAGTTCATGCGACATGTGGGCGAGAAACGAGGATTTCAGGCGGTTGGCGGCTTCGGCACGCTCGGATTCCTGTTGCCAGGCGGCACTCAGTTCGCTCAATCGCAGCTCTCTTTCCCGTCCCCGGACGATTTCGCGCTGGAGCCAGACAAAGGCAAGGACCATGCAGCCGAGGCACAGGAGGAAGCCCGTCTGCACAAGCACAATCCACAGGGTGTGTTCGGGATGCCGCCGCAGCAGCCAAAGGCCGGCTCCGAGGGTCAGGATCAGGGCAAACGACGCCAACAGGAACCCCGCAGTCACACGCCGGCCGCGGGCCGGGGAGACCCCAGAACGGCGCAACTCGAGGGCGGGCGTCCGTTCAGGAACCATGATCGACAAGGCCACTGTAAGCCCGCAGGAGGCGAATGCAAGTAGCGACACGGCTTTCGGCAGCCGCCCGTAACGGCCGGAACAAGACCGCACCGCGCGGGAGAGCGGTGTCCCGTGAAGCAGGCCGTTGCGGTTGGAGGCCGTTCGTGATCGCTTGGCGTGCATCTTCCCCGACCCGTCGCCTGCCCGTCGGAGCGCATACCTCTTCGGCGGGCAGAGGCTTTCCCCGGCCGTTGAGGACTCGAGAAACCGGCGGCCCGGTGGTTCAGGTCGGCTGCAGAGGGAAGGTCATCTGTCCCGGAAGCAAAAAACGGGGCGGCGGCGTCCCTCCGGCCAATCCCGTAAGAAGCCCGGGTGGATCGGGGCCCGGGCACAATTCCGGCCGCGCTCGAAGATCCGGGCACGAACGTCATGTCTGTCGGGGCGCAAGGATGGCGAAAAACCTTACGCGGCACGGCGCCGTGTCCCAGAATGCGGCCGTGGCAAGGATGTGGAAGCTGTTGATCGCGTTGCTGCTGCTGCCCGTGTGCGTGGGGGCGGGTCGGGCGTTGTGGCGCCTGCTCTGGGCCACCGGAAATGCGACCACGGTGTGGATGCCGTTGTTGTGCGGCGCGGCTTGCTGGATGGTCGTGTTTCTCCTGCTGCCGAGGCCGATGTGGCTGTACGTGTTCGGTCACGAACTTACACACGCGCTGTGGGTCTGGTTGTTTGGCGGCCGGGTGAAACGGTTCCGCGTCAGCGCGCGCGGCGGCCAGGTGGTGGCCACCAAGATCAACTGGTGCATCGCGCTGGCGCCGTACTTCTTTCCGGTTTATGCGGTGCTGGTGCTGGTCGTTTTTGGGATTGGCCACTTGTTGTGGGGGTGGGGCCGTCATCCGGAGTGGCTACATTTGTTTCTGGGCGCCGCCTACGCGTTTCATGTGACGTTGACGTGGGAGGCGTTGAAGACGGAGCAGACGGACATTACGCGGCAGGGCTGGTTGTTTTCGGCGGTGATCATTTTTTTGGGCAACGTGCTGGTGCTGCTGGTGGGGTTGCCTTTGCTAACGGCCAGGGTGTCCCTGGGCACGGTGCTGGCGTGGTGGCTGGAGGAGACGGCCTCGGTGTGGCGTTGGTTGAGCCGGGTGTTTTGAAGAGGAATGCAGCCTTGGGCCTCAACGACGGCCGGCGGGCCAGTGACCGAGGGGATCGGAGACGTACTGCGACTGCCGCCGGTCCGGGCTTTCCAGGGTATAGATGGCAAACGTGAACGGTTCCTGTCGGTAACTGCCGCGACGCCAACGGCGCAGGCGGTGAAGCAGGACCCAGAGCGGGGCCAGCGCTCGCATCCACCGCGGGGCGGATTGCCGGAGCCGACGCCATTCGGCGCGAGCCGCCGCCTGGCGGCTGAGGTTGGTGCCGGTCCAGGTGAACGCGGCGACGAACCGGTCCAGAACGGCCATCGGCACCTTGGCGCGCAGAAGGCGCACCATCCATTCCCCGTCGCCGCCGTAGCGCCAGGAGGGATCGAGCCACAGCCCGCCCGGTTCCAACAAGCGGCGCCGAAAGAACATGCCGCAACTGTAGGTGGTGAGATGACAGGTCCAGGTATGGGGCAGCCAGGGGATCTCGACCTTCCGATGGAACAGGTAGCGGCCGTGGACGTCCACCATGACGACATGCCCGAAGATTACGTCCACCTCTGGATGGGCCTCGAAGAATCGGGCCACGGCGGCGAGAGTGCCGGGCAAATACTGTTCGTCAGCGTTCAGCCAGGCACAGATGTCTCCAGTGGCACGGCGCAGGCCCCGGTTGATCGCATCGTACATGCCCTGGTCGCGCTCCACGTAAAGGTGAACCCGCGGGTCGTGCCGCAACCAATCCAGGGTGCCATCGTCGGAGTCCGCGTCCTGAATGATGTGTTCCAGGGACACCCCCTGGTCCGCCACGGAGGCAATGCAAAGCCGCAGCCAGGGCCCGGGCCGGTAGCTGGGAGTGACGATGGAAAACCGGAGGGCGCTCATGCGCGAGGGGACGCGATGTGGATGGGTCTCATGCGCCCGGGGCGTTGGCCCGCCCCGCCAGGGGAGGGGCTCAAGGAACCGTGTCGGGCACCGGTCGCAACACGCGCGCGGGGTTGCCGGCGACGATGGTTCGCGGCGGGACATCCCGGGTGACCACGCTGCCGGCACCGACGATGGCGCCCTCCCCGATGGTGACTCCGCACAGAATCGTGGCGCCGCTGCCGATGGAGGCCCGGCGGCAGACCCGCGTGGGAATCACCTGCCAGTCCTTCTCCGATTGCGGCGTGCCGTCCGGGTTGGCGGCCCTGGGAAAACGATCGTTGATGAACACAACCCCGTGCCCGATGAAACATTCGTCCTCGATGACCACGCCCTCGCAGATGAAGGTGTGGCTGGAGATCTTGCACCGGGCCCCGATGCGCGCGTTTTTCTGGATTTCGACGAACGTCCCGATGCGGGTCTCGTCCCCGATCTCGCATCCATACAGGTTGACGAAACCGTAGATCTTGACGTTGCGCCCCAGTTTGACGTCGGGAGCGATCCGACTGAATTCGGGCATGGAAGGAGTGCTCATGGCCGTTCGGGAAGCAGCATTCGGACGGGAACCCCGCAGGCAGAGGGAGATCGGGCCGCGCCACGGCCCTGCGGCGCGCCGATGGGGCGGGCCGGAGCCGTAAACGTTTCTGCGGCACGGATCGGATGCGGGCTGTCGGTCATGTCGGGCTCGAGTGTTACCGGCGCCCACCGGCGCGGCAACCGGAAATGCAGGCAATGCAGTCTGCGCCGACCGGGCCGCCCCGCGCATGCCCCACGGCTCGACCCCGCGGCCCAAGCGCGCCCGGCGGGGCTCATTGGAACGCAGCCTTCACCGGCCGGCCATCGAGCGGCTCGAGCGGCGTCACGTCCAACAACCACAAGGCCGTGGCCGCAGTGTCACAGGTGTTGATCGGGATGTTGAGCTGCGTACCACTGCGCACATCCCGCCCCCACGCCAGCCAGGGGATCTGCACATCCGCCGGCGTGCCCTTGGAGTGGCCCTTTTCGTGTCCGCCGTGGTCGGCGGTGACGAGGACCACGGTTCGGGAGCGAAGGCCCGCCTGCCGCAGCCCTTTCAGGATCGTGCCCAGCGCGGCGTCCACCTCCTGCAGACTTCGACGCTGTTCCGGAGATCCCCAGCCGTACTGGTGGCCAATCACGTCCGGGTCGGCCAGGTGCACGAAGCAGAGGTTGGGTTGGCGCCGACGCAGGTAGTCTGCGGCTCGGGCGGCAACAGCCCGGGCACGGTTTTTGCGGTCCCGATCCGAGTACGCGCTGTCCTCTTCGCACGCAGCCTCGTGGCTGCTGGCGTTGCCGGCAAAATCGAAATGGTCCACGGTGCCGGGTTGGAGCAGATGATGAAACTTGATCTTGCCCACGAACATGGCGGTGCTCAGCCCGGCTTTCTTGGCCGCGGCAAAAATGGTGGGCACCCGCACCACCCCGTTCGTCGGTCGCCAGTCGTTCCACGTGATCTTGTGCCGGCCCGGTGTCACACCGGTGAGCATGGAGGTGTGCGAGGGCAGGGTGACCGACGGGCGAATGGTTTCCGCCTCCCAGCTGACGGCCCCTTCCCGGGCCAGTTGCTGGAGGGTGGGCATGGACGTGTCCCGGATCACCCACGGAGCCGCACCATCCATGCTGATGATCACCACGTGTTCGACGCGCGGGGCGGCCGCGGCGCAAAACGCCGCAGCAAGCACCCCAAGGAGCCAGAGGAACGACCAACCCTTGGTTCTCATGACGCGCGCAATTTCCGGAAAAAAGCGGCCCCCGGCAAGTGAAGCTTTCGTGACGAAATCGCCCGGGGCCGGAGTCCCGAACGGTCCGCGCTGAAACGAGGATCCTCGGCATCGAGGCTGTGGCTCCTCGCGCGCCGCGCTGGCACGGGAGGCAGCAAGAAGCAGCCCGGTTCGCACCCGGGAACGCAAGGCCACGAAACTCTGCGGCCGGGGACAGGCAACCGACCGGGCCAGGCCGGGGGCATTTCACTCGCCGGGCGGGCTGACGCGGGCCCACGCCGTGAGAGCCCTTGACCGACAATTTGAATCTGCGACTCCCTGCCGCCCAGAATCACGATCGCATCCTGCAGCGGCGGCCGGTTGCGCAAGAGCCGCCCACGGCCGCAAGGCCGCGACCGCACGGAAACGACACGGCCTGGTCAATTGACTTCCGCACGGGGCACGCGAGGCGCGGTCGCGGGCATCTCGGCTCGCCGCTCCGCATTCTTTCACTCCGACCCAAGACCCAGCCGGGCCGCGACTTCTTTCGGGGCGAGATCGCAAATCATCACGACCTTTTGCCGGGCGTGGTGGCCGCGGTGCAGCAGCACCTGTCGGAGCGGAATCTGCAGCGTTTCCGCCAGCATCCGGCACAGGGCACGGTTGGCCTCCTCGTCCACCGGCGGTGCCGTCACGCGGATGACGAGGTGCGCCCCACGGAGTTCACCGATCTCATTTCGTGCCGCCCGGGGCAGGAGTTTCACCTGTAACAGCGTGCCGCGCGCGCAGCCGTGCACACAGCACGGCAGGCGGGAGGCAGTCGGTGAGGATTTGTCCGGAGAGCCTCCGGGACGAGTGTCTTTGGTCATGATTGCACGCACCCATCGGAACACCGTCCGGCCCGTTTTCCACTCCGGGACCAGGGAAAAGCGCGCCGGGCCGGATCCCTCGAGCGCCGAAGATGCGCGGGCGACCTCGGCCCGGCAAGGGCGCGCGAGCGCTCCGGACCAGGCGAATTTGTCCCTTCCCCCCGACCCCCGGCACGGATTGCGGTGAACCGCTGACCACAGGGGCGAATCGACGAACGAGGGAACGAGGGGCATGGCTCGGAGCCCCCGCAGACCACCCGCCCCACGACGGCAAGCGGTCTGCCAGGGCCCTGGGCCGGTCGGGTCGACCGATCGCACGCGGTTTCACGAAGCTTGCCTGGCCCGGGCATGCCGCGCGGGCCGCTTGAACCGGGCTGATCTTGGAGCGGTCGGTGTGATCCTGACCCCGGCGGGTCCTCGGAAGGGAAACCTTCCCGGGCTCGCCCAAGAACCGGCTTGCCTGCGCGACCGGTCTTTTCCACAACTGCCACGATGCTGGCCAAGGTCTATTCGGCGGTTGTCAACGGCATCGAAGCCTGCCCGGTCGAGGTCGAAGTCAACGCCGGCTGGGGCGATACCACCATCGTCATCGTGGGCCTGCCGGATGCCGCGGTGAAAGAATCGCGCGACCGTGTCTCCACCGCGCTGACCAATTCGGGCTACAAATTCCCCATGGGTCGTACCACCATCAACCTGGCCCCTGCCGACGTCAAGAAGGAGGGACCCAGCTTTGACCTGCCCATTGCCCTGGGTCTGCTGGCGGCCACCGACCAGCTTCGGGCCGACCGACTGCAGGAATACATGGTGGTGGGAGAACTGGCGCTGACCGGCGCAGTGCGCGCCGTTAAGGGAGTGTTGCCCATTGCTCTGTGCGCCCGGCAACAGCGGAAACGCGGATTACTCGTGCCCCCACCCAACGCCAACGAGGCCGCCGTGGTGGAGGGCCTGGAGGTCATCCCCGTCCAAAACCTGCGCGAAGCCGCCGCGTTCCTGGCCGGCGAAATCGCCCTGTCGCCCGTGCGGGTGGATGTGAACCGGCTCTTCGACCAACCGGTCGAGGACGATGTCGATTTTGCCGAGGTCAAGGGCCAGGAGTCGGTCAAACGCGCCCTGGAAATTGCCGCTGCCGGAGGCCACAACGTCCTCCTCATCGGGCCGCCCGGCACCGGCAAGTCCATGCTGGCCAAACGCCTGCCCACCATCCTGCCACCGCTGACGCTGGAGGAGGCCCTGGAAACCACCAAGATTCACAG
>JAOADM010000169.1 GCA_026417315.1 Limisphaera sp. | reverse complement strand
GTGTGCAAGTGACCCTGGCAGACCGGGCAACTCAACATGGGGCCCAACCTTTCCTTCGACGGGGATCCGCTCTTCCCGTTTGCCGGACCATCCGAACGGTGGACGGGTCAGGGTGGCGTCCCGGGCGCAGCCGGCCCAGCGGCCTCCGATGGCGCCTCGGGGGACCACGGGGCCGGTGGCGCGGCGCGCTCACCCGAAACCGGTGGCACCGCGGCCGACTCCGCCGGGAGCACCACAATTTCAATGCGTCGGTTGCGGGCACGGCCCTCGGCGGTGCGATTGTCCGCGATCGGGCGATACTCGCCATATCCCACCGCCCCCAGACGCCGCGGGTCCAGCCCGCATTGTTCAGACAGGAACCGCACCGCGGCCGTGGCGCGGGCCGTGGACAGCTCCCAGTTGCTGGGGAACCGGTGTCGGGCGGCCGGCCGGATGGGCACGTTGTCCGTGTGCCCGGCCACGAGCACCTGCCGATCCGGGTGTGCCGACAGAACCGCGGCCACTTTGCGCAGCACCGCCTGACCTTCGGGTTTCAGATCCGCCTCGCCGGAGTCGAAGAGCACCCGGTCCAGAATGTCCACCGTCAACCGGCCCTGTAATTCGGAGATGGTGACATCGCGCGATTCCAGCGCGGCCTGCATCTCGGCCAACAGGGTGTCACGCTGCCGCACCTCGGTCTCGCGTTCGGCCTCCAGGTCCCGCAAGCGCGCTTCCAGGCCGGTGTTTTGTTCCCGGAGCCGGGCCAACTCCTGCTCCAGTTGATCCGCGCTGGCTTGAGCTTCCGCGAGAGCCAACCGGGTTCGGACCACCTCCTGGTGTTTGGCGTAGCTGACCAGGCCCAGCACGGCCACCAGAAACACTGCCGTGACCACCGCCGCGATCCAGGGGAGTTGCCGTTCCATGCCCGGGCTCCTGTGGAGTGATTCGTTCAAGACGCGGGTCCGACCCCCTGCGACGAAGGCGGCGACCCGGTCCGCCGGAGGGCGCGCCGTTCCACCCAAACCAATCCCGACGCAAGCAACAGGAAGGGAAGCAACGCCAGCCAATCCGCGGCGGGGCCTCCGTAGAACGGATTCCGCGCGGCGGCCCACTCGCTCAGCCGCCGGTCCAGGTCCGTCATCAGACCGGCCAAAAACGCGATCCCGATGCCGGCAATGGCGCCTCCGGCAATGTAGCCGCTGGCCAGCAACACCCCGGGGCTGCGGTCGCCCAGGATCGCAGCTTCCTCGGCGCTGAGGCGCTGGTGGCGGCGCCGGCAGCGGTCCACCCACGCGCGCAACAGTCCCCCGACAAAGATCGGCGTGGAAGCCGAGATCGGCAGATATACGCCCACGGCAAACGCCAGGGACGAAACCCCGCACAACTCCAGGATGGCGGCGATCATCACGCCGAAGAGCACCAACCCCCACGGCAGTTCACGGTCCAGGACGCCCTTGATGATGTAGCTCATCAGCGTCGCTTTGGGCGCATCGAATTTTTGAACCTCCGAGCCGTCGGGCCGTGTCCGGAAACGCCCGTTGATCCCGGGGTCCACATACCATACCGCCCGGCCTTCGTCGTTCACCAGGTATTTGCCCGGTGGCCCGCCGTCGGCCGAGGTTTTATGCCAGCCGCGGTAAGTGCCGGGATCCTGGCGGCCTTGCGGTCCGGTCAACCGTTCCGGTGGACCCAGCGGGGCATCGGCCGGCACCTGCAAGCCGGGGGCAACCCGGGCCGCCGGTACATACACCGTGGCCGCTTCGTTCAACCGCAGCAGGATCGGGCCCAGCAACAACGCACTGGCCGTGGCACCGATCAGGATGGCGACCTGTTGCGCGCGCGGGGTGGCGCCCAAGAGAAAGCCGGTTTTGAGATCCTGCGAAGTGGTCCCGCCGTTGGAAGCCGCGATGCAGACGATTCCTCCCACCGACAGCGCGGTCACGTAATGCGCCGGCTCGGTCCAACCCAGGCTCAGGAAAATCAAACACGTCAGCAACAGCGTGGCCACCGTCATGCCCGAGATCGGGTTCGAGGAAGAACCAATCTCGCCCGTCAACCGCGACGACACCGTGACGAACAGGAACCCGAACAACACGATCAACACCGCGCCGAGCAGATTCATGTGCAGCGGCCGCGCCAGCAGAATCGCCACGATCAGGGCCGCAATGCCGCCAAGCACCCAGGTCATCGGCAGGTCGCGCTCCGTCCGATGCACCGGACGGTTCCCTTGGACCGCCCGGCTCAGATCGCTCAGCCCGGAGCGGATCCCGTGCATCAGCAGGGGCCACGAACGCAACAAACTGATGATGCCCCCGGTGGCCACCGCCCCGGCGCCAATGTACAGGATGTACGCGCCGCGCAGGTCGTTCGGCGTCATCTCCGCCACCGGGATCGTCCCGGGGGGCACCGGACCGGGAGCGGCCCCGGCGAAAAACCGGATCATGGGCATCAGCAGCAGATACGACAATGCTCCGCCGGCCATCAGGATCCCCGCAATCCGGGGACCGATGATGTAACCCACCCCCAGCAGCTCCGGCGAGATCTCCGCCCCGACGGACCCGCCCCGCAGCGGACCTCCCAGCAGCCGCTCCGGCACGTCCTTCCACAATTTGAAGGCGGACATGAGCGTCTTGTACAAAAGCCCCACTCCGAACCCCGCGAACACCGTTGCCGCGTTCAAGCCGCCGGTCGGCCCCGCCGAGGCCACAGCGGCAGCGCCGGATTCCGCGTTCTCCGCCGCGTCCTGCGCTTCCTTCCGAACCCCGGCCTTGAGCACCTCGGCACAAGCCGTCCCCTCCGGGTACTTCAACACGCCGTGCTGCGCCACGATCAGGGCCCGACGCAACGGGATCATCATGAGAATCCCCAACAGCCCGCCCAGCACGGCCACCAGCATCACCCGACTCAACTCCAGATCGAAGCCGAGAATCAAAATCGCCGGCATCGTCACCCCCAGCCCGAACGCAATGGATTCGCCCGCCGATCCGGCCGTCTGCACCACGTTGTGCTCGAGGATGGTGGCATCGTGCCCGCCGGCCTTGCTCCACAGCCGAAACAACGCCAGCGAAATCACCGCCACCGGGATCGACGCACTCACCGTCAGCCCCACCTTCAGCACCAGGTACAGCGAGGAGGCTCCGAACACCATCCCCAGCACCGTCCCCAGCATTACCGCCCGGAGGCTCAGCTCCGGGACGTGCTGGTCCGGCGCAATGTAAGGTTTGAATGGACGCATCATCGGAAAGCCCTGCCCCGCCGCGCGATCGGTGCGTTCATGCGCCATGAATCCTCGCGACCGCGGGTCTTCATCCGGTTTCCGGTCCCGCCGCAAAACGTCCGCGCACCAGGTCGTAGCGAAGGGCCAGCGGACGTCCCCGGCCCGTCCAGCCCACCCAGACGGCCGCCGCCGTCAGCACGAGGTTTTCGGCCAGTTTCGGGCAGATGTAGACCTCGCCCAGACCACATCCGCAGTCGAACTTCACTGCGCAAAAGGGGATCTGCAGGCTGGCCTGCAGGATCCATGCATGCCGCCACACCAGCCATGTAAACGGCACCAGCATGGCCGTCAGCAGCCAGGCCGTGCCCCGCACCGCCACGCCCGTCACCATCAGCAGGCCGCAAAACACCTCCAACCACGGCACGGCAATCGCCACGGTATTCAACAGCCAGGGCGCGGACACGAGTTCGTATTGCCGCACTGCCTTGAGAAAGGCCACCGGGTCCCACGCCTTCACCAGGCCCATCGACAGCATCCAGGCCCCCAGGGCCCACCGCAAAACCAGGCCGAGCCATTCTGCTTTCGAGACGGACCGGTTCATGGGAAGGAGGATGTACCCGCCGAGGCACTGTCGGGGGTGGACGTTTCCACCGGTTGCCCTTTCTCCACCCACTCGTGAAAACCGCCCACGTAGATCACCAGGCGTTCCCGGGGCACCCCCGCTTCCTGCAGGAGGGTGGCCGCCAGCTCCGCGTCCTCGCAACGACCCCCGCTGCAGTACACGATCACTTGATCCGCGCGCAGGCACGCCGCCAGCAACTCCAGCAGTTGTTGCTCCGGGCGGTAGGGATCGAGCGGTCGCGCGCCCGGGATGTGCCCGCGGCGGTATTGGGCCTCGGGCCGGGCGTCCACCCAGATCACCTGTCCCGTGAGACGGCGCGGGTCTTCGAACGCATCGGCCACCCGCGCAAAGGTCCAGGCGGTAAACCCGCGGGCTTGCACGCGGGATACGGCTTCCGCTTCGAGCGCCCCGGGATCCTGGCTCGCGGGGCGGTCCTCCGCGGGCCGGGGCGCTTCAGCCTCCACTTTCGCCAGCGGGAAGTAATTCCGCGTCCACTGCAGGCCCCGCGGAGAAACCGCGTTGGCCAGCCAGCCAAACACCAGCCCCGCAGCCAGCACCAAGACGGCCTCGCCCAACACGCTCACCCGGGAACGGCCATCCCGCGGAGTCCCGGCGGCATCAGCAGGGTTGGAGGCCATGGCAAAACTCCGGCTCCAGGGCGGTTGCGGCCGGCTTCGCTAGGCCCCGGGCAGGGGCGGAAACTCCGTCGGGGGCCGCGTCGGCCGCGGGCCTGCCGCCGGGCGGGCCGGGGTCGGAGGCACTGGCGGCGGCGCCTGCTGCGGAGCCGCGCTGGCCGGCACCGGTGGGGCGGGCCGCGGGACCTGGGGCGGGTAGGCCGGCGTCCGCACCTGGGCGATGGGAACGCGCACCAACGGATGTTGTGGGTGCGAGGTTCGCGCCGTCAACGCCAGCACCTCGCCCGGTGCCAACTGAAACCCGGCGGGGAAATGCAGTTGCAGTCGAAAATACTCGCCCGGCCTGGTTTCCTGCACGTCCACCGTGACGTTGGTGTGGTTGACGGCGACCTCCGAGAGCTGGAGCCGGTTGGTGCCGTTGTTCATGACGCTGACCTCGACGGTCTGGGCGGCCGGCAACGGGCCCGGCCCCAACTGGATGAACGGCGGGGCCACCGTCACGACCGGATCCAGCAACACCAGCGCGGTCAGGTTGAGGACGGGCAGGTTCGTGGAGGAAGTGGGAATGCTGATCACCGCCTGCGCATTACCCGTCGGCGTGGGACCGGCCGGCGTGATGACCAACTCGAATTCCCGCCCGGGGACGCGTTCGATCACTTCCGCCTTCAACAGCGGATTGTTGCAGGAAGGGTTTTGTAAGCGCAGCGGCGTTTCTTCGTGGCTGAGGATCTGAACCACGGCGCGAGCTTCGTGAAACCGTTCCACATTGGCGCGCAGGGTCGCATATCGCGGATTCATCTCGATCGGCGTCCACAGGTTCGCGCGCAACTGCAGCGTGACATTCGGCTGCCGCGGATCGTTGCAGCTCAGGGTGACCGTTTTGATCACCATCCCCTGGAACCCCGCGGTCGTAAGTTGAACCGGAAGGACGCCGAACTGACCCGGTTCCACGCGCCGTGTCCACTCCCCGGCGGTGGTGCAGCCGCAGGACGCATGCACATTGCTGATTTCCAGCGGAGCGGTGCCCGTGTTCGTGAAGTAAAAGTCATGCCGAAGCACGGTGCCGACCACGACCCTGCCGAAATCGTGGATGGGTGCAGCGAAATGAATCCGGGGCGCCGGGGCCTCCGGGGCGGGCGGAAGAGACGGCGCATTCGGTGTCGGCGGGGCCAGGGGCCCGGGATCGAACGGTGTTTGTCCCGACGCGCACGCGGCCCACCAAACCCAGACGAAACACAAGCCCGGCAGCAGGGTTGTCCCCGGTCGCTGCCCCCGAGACGCTGCTTTCATAACAGCTTCTTTCTATCCCAAGCCGAACGCACTTGCAAACCCGGGCCGTGCATGGAAGGCCCAGACCCGACCCTCCCGCGGTCGTTCCCGCTCCGTGGACTCGCGCCCGATCCGGCATGCATTCGGCTTTGGAGCTCGAGGGACCCGGCTGCGGCAACGGCCCTGAAGGTCCCGACCGGATGCCCGGGGGCATGTGTCGGCCCGGAGACGGATCCGGCGAGGCCTCAAAACCTCTGCAGGGCACCGACCGACGGTTCCGGGGCCGGCCAGATCAGCCCGCGCCTTCCGCTCCCGGCGCCGGCCTGGAGCGCCGCGCCGGCTGCTCCAGCGCCCCCCACGAGGGTGCGGCCGCGCCCCTCCGCACGGCCCTCCGACCCATGTGCCCCCGAAGTGCCGCGGCACAAGAAAACCGGCGGCGCCCGAAACCAACGGACGGCTTGCAGCCCCCTCAACCGTAGCGGCCCTCGATGTACTCCGCCGTTTTCGGGTCCCGCGGGTTGAGGAACAGATCCTCCGTGCGGGCGTGTTCCACCACCCGGCCCATCAGCATGAAGATGCATTCGTCGCTGATCCGCCGGGCCTGCGACATGTTATGGGTGACGATCAGGAACGTGTAACGGCCGCGCAGGCTCAGAATCAGCTCTTCGATGGCCCGGGTCCCGTCCACGTCCAGCGCCGAACAGGGTTCGTCCAGCAGGATCACCTCCGGCTTGAGCGGCAACAGCCGGGCCAGACAAAGCTTTTGTTGCTGTTCCAGTTGCAGTTCCGTGGCCCGGTGGTGCAGTCGGTCCTTCAACTCGTTCCACAGGCCGACCTCCCGCAACGCCTTTTCCACCGCCTCGTCCAGCAGGGCCCGATTCAACTCCGACCGCGGCGTGTGGATCCGCAGGCCAAACACCACATTCTCGTAGATCGAGAGCGGGAGGGGATTGGGCCGTTGAAACACCATGCCGACCTGCCGCCGCAATTCGATCAAGGAGACGTCGGGGTCGTAAATGTTGCGGCCCAGCACGTGGATCTCGCCGGTGATGGTGACGTCGCCATACCGCTCATTGATGCGATTGAAACACCGCAACAGGGTGGTCTTGCCGCAGCCCGAAGGCCCGATCAGTGCGGTGATGAGCCCCTGCCGGATGCGCACGTTGACGTCCATCAGGGCCTGGAACCGGCCGTACCACAGGTTCAGCCCCCGCGTGATCAGGCTGTATGACGAGTCGCTCATCCGAACAGCCCCCGCACGTACTCGTATGTGCGCCGGTCCCGCGGGCGATCCGAGAAGATCACCTCGTTGCGGTCCAGCTCCACGATCTCCCCCTTCCACAGGAACATGGTGCGATCGGCCAGCCGTCGCGCCTGCTGCGTCAGATTCGTCACCATCACGATCGTCATCTGCGGGCGCAGTTGCCGCAGCACCTCCTCGATGCGCATCGTGGTCACCGGGTCGATCGCAATCGAGAACTCATCCAGGCAGAGAATCTCGGGCCGGTGCGACAGCGCCCGGGCGATGGTGAGCCGTTGCTGTTGCCCGCCCGAGAGTTTGGTGCCCAGCGTGTGCAGACGATCCTTGACCTCGTCCCAGAGCGCGGCCTGGCGGAGGCACTGTTCCACCAACGCGTCCAGTTCCTCGCGGCGCGTGATGCCCGCACAACGCGGCGCAAAGGCCACGTTGTCGTAGATGCTCATCGGCAGGCCCACCGGCAGCGGCGTCACCATGCCAATGCGCCGGCGCAAGGCGTGCACGTCCTTCATCTGCCGCACCTCCACGCCGTCGATCCGGATGCTTCCCTCGACCCGGGCCCCCGGGATGAGCTCGATGGTGCGGTTCAAACACTTCAACAACGAGCTTTTGCCCGACTGGGCGGGACCGATGATGGCCAGAATCTCCCCCCGCTGCACCGTGAACGTCAGGCCCCGCAACACCTCCTGCGGGCCGTACCGCAGGCGCAGGTTTTCCACCTCGATTTTGGGCCGGTCGGACATCGCTTCCTCACCACCGCTTGCGGTTGCGCATCCAGATTCGCACCCCGATGGCGGTCGCGTTCACCAGCAGGACCGTTCCCAGCAACACCACCGCCGTGGCATAGGTCATCGACTCCGGCACCCCCGGCACCTGCGTCGCCAGCGTGTACAGGTGCATGGACAGCGCCATGCACTGCTCTTTCAGGTGATAGGGAAACAGGTCGCCGCGCTCGACGGCCTTGTAGAACACCGCCCCGGTGAACATGATCGGCGCCGTTTCCCCGGCCGCCCGACTCACCTGCAGAATCACGCCGGTGAGAATCCCACTGATGGCGTTGGGCGGCACCACCGCGCGAATCGTTTGCCACCGCGTGGCGCCCACGTTCCAGCACGCCTCGCGAAACGCCATGGGCACGGCCGCCAGCGCCTCCCGCGTGCTGGCAATGATCACCGGCAGCGTCATGATTGCCAGCGTCAGCGAGGCGGCCAGGACCGAATACCCCAGGCGCGCACCATAGACGAAGGCCCCCAGGCCGAACAGCGCGTGCACAATGCTCGGCACCCCGGCCAGATTGATCACCGCCAGTTGAATCAGCCGGTTCAACCAGTTGTCCCGCGCATACTCGTTCAGATAGACCGCCGCCAGCACGCCGACTTCGGCCCGTGCGCCGTGGAACGATCCGAACTTCTTTCCGATCTGCGTCTGGCTCCAAAACCCCTCCAGAGCCTGTCTCTTATACACATC
>JAOADM010000168.1 GCA_026417315.1 Limisphaera sp. | reverse complement strand
GACCATCTCCAAGTACTGGAACAAGCCAGTACCTTGCCCCGCCTTCCGGCCGCGGCGGAGATCGTGCTGCATCGCTCGCTCTACCACACGGGCAGGCTTTTGGATGAGCTGTTCCGGTATGAAAACCTGTCGCTTTGGCGCCTTTTCCCCGGCACCGAGGCGGGCGCGGCTGCGTGCCGGGCCCAGGTTCCCACCTTGTTGGAACTTGGGCAGGTGAACGAAGCAGAGCGTCTGGCTCATGAAGCCCTGGAGTTCGAAGGGCCGAGACCCGACTTGCTCCGCTGGTTGGCGGAGGTGAATGTGCTGAAAGACCGACCGGCGGCCGCACGGGTGTTTCTGAACGCGCTCAGTCGTCATCCGGTGCATCGGGTCCGGGCGCAAGAACGACTTCATGCACTGATGATGGATCCGGCCGGTACCAACGATGCCCGCCTGAGGCTCATTCGCCAGCGCATGGTGCGGACCGACCTTCCCCACAGTGGCATGCCCACGGCCCTGCTGCTGGAGCAGTTGCTCGACACGGATCCCTCCAATGACATGGCCTGGCAGTATCTCCTGGCTCATCATTTGCTCAGCTGCGATTTGGAACGTTTCGTCAGGTGGCTCCGCCGTCGGCAGCCTCTGCCCTGGACCCGGTGGCCGCGTCACTGCGAAGAAGCTGTGCTGCTGTATCAGTGGCTGAGCCCTGACGGGCCGGCACCGCCGAATCTTCCGATTCGACCCGAGACCCGGCAGCGGTTCATGGCTTTTCGGACGGCTCTCGCCCAAGGGGCCCTGCAGAGCGACGAGGGTCGGCGCCGACTGGCGGAAACCTTCCGGGGCACTTACTGGCTGTACCATCTGTCGCACGCGCCCGCTCCGGGCGACACAACCCCTTCGACCGACTGAGCGTATGAAGATCTTTGGCTGTGAACGGAGACCCGCGCGGCACGGTGGCTGCGCCCCGCAGGTGCCGCCTCGCAAACGGGTTGCCGCAGCACGGGCCGCCGCTTTGCATCGCATCGCTTTCACGGGATGGTTTCTGGGAGGGTTCATCCTGTCGGTCTCCGCCGGAGCTCCGACCCTCGCAATGGAGGATCAACGGGGGACGTTGCCCCCGCCGCCGCCGGATTCAGTTCGTTTGTTCCCCGACTACACCGGAATTGTGGTCCCCCCGAACATCGCCCCACTGAACTTTCGGGTGGAACATCCCGGCCGGCGGTACCGCTTGGTGGCCCGGTCTCGTCACGGAGATCCGGTCCGAATCACGAGTCGCAGTCCGGTCATTCAGTTTCCCCTGCAAGCCTGGCGCCGCCTTCTTGCCGCCAATGCCGGAGAACCGCTGCTTTGGGAGCTGGCCCTCGAGGAGGCCAGTGGCGAGTGGCGAACCCTCCCCACCGTCACCAACTGGATCGCGCCGGACCCGGTGGACCCGACCCTGGTCTATCGCCGCTTGAGGCCGGTCTACAGTCTGTATGGGGAACTGGGGATTTATCAGCGCAATCTGGAGACGTTCGAGGAGCGTCCGGTACTGGAGAACCACCGTTTCCACCATGGATGCCTCAACTGCCACACGTTCCTGAACCAGCAGCCCGGGGTGTTCGTCTTTCACATCCGCACGTTCACCAACGTGCACCCGATGATTCTCGTGCGATCGAACGAAATCGTGCGAGTGGAGAAAACCATGGGATATCTGAGCTGGCATCCGAGCGGGCGGTTGCTGGTGTTTTCCCGGAACAAATTGGGCCTGTTCTATCATACGCGCGGCGAAACACGGGACGTTTTCGACGCCCAGTCCGATCTGGGTGTGTACTGGCTGGACTCCAACACCTTCGAGCATCCCCGGGCCATTGCCGCGCCGGATCGTAACGAAACCTGGCCGGCCTGGTCCCCGGATGGTCGATATCTGTACTTTTGCAGCGCGCCGCCCCGGCCCAGCGACGAGTTTCGCTCTGTACGGTACGACCTGGTCCGGGTGGCGTTCGACCTCGAGACCGGCCGCTGGGGCGAACCCGAGGTGGTGCTGTCCTCCGAGGTCACGCGCGCCAGCGCCGCTCAGCCCCGAATCTCACCCGACGGGCGCTGGCTGCTCTTCAGCCTGGCCCAGTACGGGAATTTCCCCATTTACCGGCGGAGTACCGACCTGTTCCTGATGGACCTTCAAAGTGGCGAGGTGAGTCGGCCCGACATCAACAGCGACTCGGCGGATTCCTGGCACACCTGGTCGAGCAACAGTCGCTGGGTCGTCTTCAGCAGCAAGCGGCTGGATGGGTTGTTCACCAGGCCCTTCTTCACGTATGTGGACCACTCCGGTCGCTGCTCCAAGCCCTTTGTGCTCCCGCAGGAGGATCCGTCGTTTTACGAGGGCTTCCTGTACAATTATAACGTGCCGGAGCTGGTCCGGGGCCCTGTCACCGTTCCGGAACGTGCCCTGGCTCGGGCGATCCTTCGACCCGACCGGGTCCTCGTACCACAGCCTGCGGACGCGGCGGCCGGCGCCTCCCAAGCCTCTTTTGCAGACAAGCCGGGCGAACGGCGCGTGGAGCAGTAAGCACCCCCGACCCCGGAACGCCGGACACGCCCGATTCGGGCTTTGCGGCTGAAGGCCGGGTCGCCCCACCGGCAGCCGCCCACGCGGGTCCGCATGGGGCGCCGCCGCGGGCTCGACGTGCTCGGGCGCACCGTTCCGGTGCGTATCCAAGGCGGGCCACGGTGTCCACCCGGTTCCATCGGGAACGCTCACGCTTGCGGTCGGGGGGCACCCGGCGAGCTGCGCCAGGCGCGGTCGGGGCAGCGCTTGACCCGTCTTTTCCGCCTTTGGACAATTCGCCTGCCATGCAAAACGCAGTGCGTTTTCTCCTGCTGGGCCTGCTCCTGGCGTGGGGCGTTTCCTGCCGCACTCCGCAGGCGGTCTTTCAAGAAGCCTCGCTCCCGGGTTATGCGCCCGCGCCGGTGCCGCCCCAGACCGAGCCGTGGCTCCGGCCCGGGGACCGGCTGGCCATCTGTGGGGATTCGATCACCGAGCAGAAGATGTACTCCCGCATTCTGGAGGACTACCTGACCATGTGCGTCCCGCAATATGGCGTCTGGGTGCGGCAATACGGTTGGAGCGGCGAAAAGGCCTCCGGTTTCCTGGGTCGCATGACCAACGACTGCCTTCGCTTTGCGCCCACCCTGGCGACCACGTGCTACGGGATGAACGACCACGAGTACCGGCCGTACGAGGAGCGCATCGGGCAAACCTATCGCCAGAACCTGACGGCCGTGGTCCGGGCATTCAAGGCGCACGGCACCCGCGTCATCGTCGGGTCGCCGGGCTGTGTGGGCAAAGTCCCGCACTGGGTCAAAACGGCCGGCGGCACGGTGTCCGATTTGAATCGGAATCTGGGCACCCTGCGGAACATTGCGTTGGAAGTGGCCCGGCAAGAAGGCGTGGGGTTCGCGGATGTTTTTCTGCCCATGCTGCGGGCCGGGGAGCTGGGCCGGCAGCGGTTCGGCACGAATTTCATGATCGCCGGCAACGATGGCGTGCATCCGGACTGGGCCGGCCAGGCCGTCATGGCGTATGCCTTCCTCAAGTCGATGGGGCTGGACGGGCACATCGGCACGTTCACCGTGGATTTGAGTCGCAACACCATCCACGTGACCGCGGGACACGAGGTTTTGTCCACCGTGGGCCGCACTTTTACACTCCGCAGTCATCGGTATCCTTTTGCCTCCTGTTTGCCTCGCGAGGTCACTCCCCCAGGGGTGCAACCGGCGTTCCCTCCCTGTGATCTGCCGCCCGGTCAGGAGACCGCCAGCCTCAAGGCCGCCTTCGAACTGGTGCCGTTTCATCAGGAACTGAACCGCCTCATGCTGGTGGCCCGAAACGGTTCAGCCGCCAGATACCGTGTCCGTTGGGGGGACCAGAGCAAGGTGTTCACGGCAGACGAGCTGCGGCGCGGTGTCAATCTGGCCGCGGAGTTCGACCTGACTCCGTTTGCGGCCGCATTCGCGCGCGTGGACGCCGCGGTGGCCGCCAAACAGGCCTTCGAGACCCGACAGGTCAAACAAGTTTTCCACGGGGCCGAAGGGCGGGCGGACATGGAGGCCGCGGTTCGTCGGACGGAAGCGGAACGCAACCGCTTGGTGGCCGCCATCCACGCGGCCTTTGTGCCGGTTACTCACACCCTGAGCCTGGTGCCCGAGTCTTGAGAAGCGGTCCGTTTCCGGCGCCGCTTTGGCCGGTTGCCCGTTCCCGCAGGGGCGCAAAGCCCGGGCCGGCCCCGCCCACGGCCGGCCGGGCGTGAACAAGCCGGATCGGATCAACCGGTCGCTGGGCTGCCGGCCCGGGCGGCCTCCATGATTCGTTCCACGATGACTTCCAGCAAGGAGGGCTCGGTGCCGAGGGCCGGCGTGTACCACACGAGGCGCCCGTGGCGCTCGGTGGGATTGCGCCAGGGAAACTGCCCGGCCGCCAGTCGCTCTTTGACCACCCGGGGTGACTCGCCCAACAGGACGGGGATGTCTTCCTGGGTATGCAGACCGTCGCTGATGAATGCGGGCACGACCACAATGCGCCGTGTGACGGCCCGGGTGTAGCATTCGGGAATTCGCGGTGCCTCCTCCAGGAAGACCGCCTCGACCATCGCGTACCGTTCCAAGGCCCGAATCCGCTCTGCCATCGCTTCCACCGACCGGCGCGAGGCCGGATCCCGTTCCGTGCCGTGACCGGCCAGAAAGAGACTGATCTCCCGCGGCTGGGGCAGACGGGGAAACGGATGCTGTCGCACGATGCTTTCGGCCCGCGCCAGGGCCACTTCCGTAAGTCGGGGATGCGTCCCCACGGGCGCGCAATACCACCGCACCTGATCGCCGGCCTGATTGCGGCGGGGCCATCCCGATTCCGGAGCGAAGCCCAGCGCCTCCGGAATCACGCGAGCCGCGAAATAACCCTCCGCCATGAAGATGGGAACAATGAAGACGCAGGGTGCCTCCAGTTCGCGCAGCACATCCTGGACATGCGGGGCCTGTTTCCAAAAGGCCTCCCGTACTGCGGCGAACCATCCCCGCTCTCGCAACGCCGCGGCCTGACGGACAACCGCTTCGGCCGAACCACCGTTTTCCTCCGTCCCGTGCCCCAGGAGGATCACGGCGGCGCGTTTCCAATCTGGATCGGGAAGGAAAGCCATTGCCATGTCCACGTGCTTCTCAACGCGCTACCTCTTTTGCAAACCGGGCGACAGCCGGCGGGCGCGCCTGACAACGGTCGAAACCCGGGCATCCGCCTCCGGCTCACGGCTGCGCAGGGCGGCTCTGAGCGTGGCGTCCGGGCCCGGAGAGCCCGGCGCGGCCACGGCTCTCGAAGAGCCGAGATCGGTCCGCGCAGCAGCTGAAACCATGCCTTCGAGCCGTACGCCCGGTACCTTGGCCATGCTGCCGCGTTGCCCAAACATGATGCGCTGCCGTGCCCGGGGCAAATGGGGAATCTCGAAACTTCCCGCGGTTGCCGTCTCGGCCCGAGCCGGCGGTGCCTGCCGGGTTGATGCGTCGCGCCAGGGCGAAGTTCCCGACGTCCGCGGCCCCCGGAGTTCGGGCCCCCGGATTCTCTCCGCGTCTTGGGATGCATCCCGCGGCGGATCCGTGTCCTCCGGGGCCTCTCAAGAGGCCAGCCGGCGGGCGACTTTGATGAGCGCCTGCATGTCCTGCGGCGTGCCGATGCTGATCCGCAAATAATCGCGCAGCTCGGGCAGATCGAACCAGCGCACGAGGATTTTTTGCTCGCGCAACTTGCGGTACCAGTCGGCCGCAGATGCGCCCGGGGGACGGACGAGGAGAAAGTTCGTATGACTCGGCAAAACCCGGAACCCGAGCGCCGTCAGCTCCCGAGCCGTCCAATCGCGGGTCTCGGCAATCTTGCGGAAGTTCTGCCGGTAATACTCCAGATCGTCCAGCGTGGCTTCGGCGGCGATCTGCCCCAGGCCGTTCACATTGTAGCTGTCCCGGAGTTTGTGCATGGCCTGGATCAACGGCCCGGGGCCCACGGCGTAGCCGACGCGGAGGAAACACAGCGAGTACGCCTTGGAAAAGCTGCGACAGACCAGGACATTGGGCAGGGTCAGCGCCAGCGACAACGCCTGTTCCGGCGCAAAGTCGGCGTACGTTTCGTCGAGCACAACCACGCCTCGCGAACGGGCGCAGATGGCCTCGAGTTGCGCCGTGGGGTAGGCGCGGCCGCTCGGGGCGTTGGGCGTCGTGATGAAGGTGAGCGCGGCGTTGGGCTGCCACTCTTTCAAGAATCGGAGCTGGCCGGGTTCGGGCAGGCCGAAGTCCATTTGCAGGGGCACCCCGTGGAAGGCGGCGCCGTGCTGCGCGGCCAGCACCGGGTAGAGCGAATAACTGGGCACGAAGCTTTGCACGAGTGCGGGCGCCGGTGGGACCAGGTACCGTCGACTCAGCGGGCCCCGTTGTGCCGCCACCGGCTCCACAAAGGCCTGGACCGCCCAACGCAGAATCTCGTCCGCCCCGTTGCCCACGATGATCTGATCGGGATCACACTTGTGCAGTTTGGCCAGTTTTTCGCGCAGACGCGTGGCGGTCGGATCCGGATACAGCCGCAACCGCCCGTCCACCGCGGCGCGTACCGCTTCCAAAACGCGCGGCGAAGGCGGGTAGGGGTTTTCGTTGGTGTTCAACTTGATCAACCCGCTGATGCGCGGCTGTTCTCCCGGCACGTACGGTTGGAGGTTTCGCACCAGCGGGCGAACCAGTTGATCCGAAACCGCTTTTTTCATAAGGCGCCCGCAGCATAGCGAGCAGGGGAGGGTTTCACAAAGGCATTTCCCGGCGCTCACCGCACCGGAGCGCGCCTCTCTTGCGGGAGCACTTCCCGCTTCTGCGCGGGATCTTCGGGCGGTTCACCCCGTGGCCGTGCGCATGCTGCAGGGCGAGATCGGGGCGGGAGCAGAAAAGCAGGTGCGGGGCAATCGCCCCGGGAGTTCGCCGGCCCTCCACTGGGACTCGTGGAGCGACTCCCGGGCGTGTCGAGGCGCGGGCCTTTGGGTAGCGGGCGGTTAGCAGTTTTCGGCCTGAAGCACTGGTCAGGCCCGGGCCTCGGCAGGCAGGCGCGATCCTCGCGGTCGCGGGACAAAAGAACGGGTCGGGTGGCGGGTTCTCAGCAGCCGGGGAGGCGGGAGGGGACATGATGCCCGCATGTGGGGGCAAG
The DNA here is from genome assembly GCA_026417315.1 of Limisphaera sp. GTDB lineage: Bacteria > Verrucomicrobiota > Verrucomicrobiia > Limisphaerales > Limisphaeraceae > Limisphaera. Next base: position 1,296 of record JAOADM010000168.1, on the reverse strand, counting down.
CCGGCCCGGCTGGCCCCGGCCGCGCGGCGGATCGCGGTTGTGTTCCAAGGCGCTGCGAGCACGAGCCCGTTCGATGCATCGTCAAGAAACTGGCGGGAAATCTGCCGGAGGGGAGGGAGGCTGTGACTCTTCCGCCCAGCCTCCTCGGGCTTGGCGGGCAAGCAGGAAGGCACTTGCGGCCGATGGGTTCGGTCCGAGCCTCTTGACAGTGAATGGGCGGGGAGTAGAATTTGCAGCGTTCGGGTGGCAGCACGTTTCTTCAGCGGGGTTCCCCACCCCCACCTCCTTGGCGTCTGCCGCCCGAACCCCCTTTGGGCGGGGCTTGAGGACTTGACTTGCAAGGTCGGGCTCCTTAAGTTCCGCCGCGTCTGAGCTGCGGGGGTGTAGCTCAATTGGTTAGAGCGCTGCCCTGTCACGGCAGAGGTTACGGGTTCGAGCCCCGCCACTCCCGCCATTTTTCTTTTCCCGCGCCTGCCTCGCTTAACCCGGCCCATCGGAGTTCTTCGACGATCACGCTTTGCATGACCAACGCCCACGCGCTCGAGGAATTCACACCGGATTCCGCGTTCCGGCTCTGAACGGTTGTTGGCCTTGCGAGGGCTCAGCAAGCAACGACGTGCACCGCGTGGGGATCACATCGCGGTGCTCGTCTCATTGGGAGCCCCTGAGAACCGGCAGCCGGGCTACCATCAGCGCCCCTGCCAGGAAGAGCACCGCACTGTAGGCGAACGCGACCTCCGTCCCCCATGCCGTCCACAGCGCCCCCACCACCACGCTGGAGACCAGGTCCCCGATGCCGTTCACAGTGGCCAGGGTCCCAAAAGCCATGCCCTGCTGGGATTCTGCCACCAGTTCGGCGCACAAGGAATCTTCGAGGGTTTCCTCGATGGCGATGTAAATCCCTGCCAGCACGAAAATCGCCGTCAGAGTGGCGAGGTTCAATGGCAGAACAATCAGCCCCAGCGCCATGAGAGCCGCCAGGCCATAGCCGACGGCCAGCACGCGGGATTTCGGAAAGCGATCCGCCAGCCAACCCGCGACCAGCGAGAACCCCGCATAAAAGAAGTTGCGCAGCATGTAGAGCATCACCGCGACGGAAGCGGCTGCGGCAGCGCCCCGCGTTTCCGTCAGTTGCTGGGTTGCCAACAGGATCAGGAGGGAATGCGCAAAATCCCCGGCGCCGAACAACGCCACCGCCAGGAGGAACCTGCGGTAGGGCAGGGGCAGGGCGCGGAGGCTGGCATGCCACGAGAGATGGCGCACCGGAAGACGCTCGCGTTCCACCACCCCCCAGGC
>JAOADM010000167.1 GCA_026417315.1 Limisphaera sp. | reverse complement strand
CCCCGCTGCTCAGGGGCCATACGCGCGCAATCCAGACGCCGGCCAGGAACAGCCAGAGGTAACCAGTCAGCAAACACACCGCCATGAAGCGGGGTAATCCCGGGAACCGCAGCGTGCGCCATGCCAGGTCGAATCGCGTCAACCACAGGGCCGTGGCGGCAACCGCCGCTCCGAGGAGGGTCCCGCCCCTGCGAGCATCCCAGCCGCCCATCGCCAAACCTGCCAGCGCCACGAGCACAAAGAAGCCCAGCAACGCCCGTGCTCCGCGGACGGGCTTTTGGAACCGCGTCAGTTCGAGCCGCTCGCCTGTGATGGTCCACAACAAAAACAACAGCCAGCAAAGCACCACCTGGGGAATCTCCCGTCCCCGGGCCCATTGCAGGTTCCCCCACAGCCACACCAGCGCCCCCAATCCCTGCAGCGCGTTCGACCAGGCCGGCTGGATCCGATAAATGCGGAGGGTTACGGCCACAAAGACCAGGCTGCCCACGGTCAGGGTCCAGCGGGGGCCGCTTCCCAACATCCCGGCCGCGACCAGCACGCCCCCCAGGCCGCACAGCAAGGGAGACAAATACGCCCAACCCGCACGCAGTCCCACCGCACGCTCCAAGCCGATGAGCGTGCCGAGGAAACCGCACACCATGAGCGGTCCATGAAAGGTCAGCCAGTTCGCATGGTTCACGGGCAGCGGAAGCGGGAGCATGGCGCGCAACAAGCCGCCCCAAATACCGGCCACCATACTGGCAATGCCCATCAACAACAGCATGACCCGCAAGGCCCGCTGTACCCACGGCCGCTTTGTCCATTCGAGCCTCATGGCCATATCCGCTCCATGTCGGCGCCTTCTGTTTCCGATTCCGGGGATGCAACCTTTTGCGTCGCGACAACGCGCCTCGTCGAAAGCGCCGGCGGGGCATCCATCCGGTACGCAGCTCTGACTCTACCGGGCCCGGACTGTATTTGCATCTTCACAGCCGGTGTTCGGCCCGTCCCCGTCAGTTCGTTGGCACCATGGTACGACGCGTCCCCGCTCTGCAGCTTGATGCAGGTCAATGTCCATGCCTGGGTCGGTCGGCCGACAAAAGCCCGCGCACCCCGGAAAGCCGACTTCGGAAAACACGTTCCGCAGGCACCCGCGCAGGAGCCGCCATGGCGACCCGGTTCGCAGACCATTCGCTACGCGACCTGTCTCCACTTTTTTATCCGTGATCCGAAGGGCCGAAGATCCCTCGGCAAGGCCGAGCTCCGGAGTCCGTGCAGTTTTGACAAGTATGCGTCCTGCGCTAGCATTTCGCCGCGTGAGCATACGGTCGAAGATCGGGATTTGTCTGGTGCTGACCCTCTCGCTGGGTCTGCACTGGGCTTTGCTTCAGACCGTGGCCTGGACCGGGATGCTCGTCCGTTACAGCCGGGAGGGTTCACTGGCCGAAGCCATTGCCAAGACCTTCGACGGCCGACATCCCTGCTCGCTCTGCAAAGTTGTCGCGCAGAGCAAGGCCGAGCAGCGAGACAAAGAGAAACACGTCCCCTGGTTTGCAGGTTCCAAACTCGACCCGGCCGTTCCCGGCCTGACCCACACTGCCTGCTGGCCGCCCTCAGTGGCTCCCCTGGTGATGATCGAGCTTCCGACTCCCCCAACGCTGACCTGGGAACCTCCTCACCCCCCACCTCGGAGCCGCGCTTGAGGCGGTTTCTGCCCGGGGTCGAAGCGGGCATGGCTGCCCGCCCGCGCCGCGGCTGAAGGCGGGAAAAACTCCATCATCGCAAGCGTCGGGGACCTGGCACTCGGTTCCCTGGACGATCTCCGGCCCGACAGCCCGGCAACCGTGGGCATGCGCCCAAAAGCCGCGATCGCTGCACGCGGGGGCTTCGGTCACGGGGAATACAAGCCCGATGACCGCATTTAACCCGCACCGAGAGCGATCCAGAATGTCGACCCCTCCGAACAACGGGCAGAGCTGCCACGGCCCCGAAGTGAACGCCTTGGAAGCGGGCTCCCGGGTCCCCTGACACCGGGCAGGCCAGGGACCGCAAGCCGGCCTCCAGGGTGCAAAAGCTGCTTTTGGCGATGGAAGTAAATCGGCCTGCCCGTGAAACGCGTAACGGAGCCATGAAACGAAGTGTACTGGACCTTCTGCTGAATCGTTTGTCTCGACGTGAGAGGAATCTGGCGGGCGCCGTGCTCGTTGCAGGGCTCTTGGCCACCAACAGCCCGGCCGCCGTGCTGACGACCGTTCCGATGCAAGGAAGCATGGTTATGCCCATGATTTCGTACCATGCCGAACACGGCCATCTGCATGTAACCATGCCGACCGAGATCCCACAATTGACGCCACTTCTGGTGAGTCACTCCGGTGACCGATTCGATCCCGCGGATCCGTGGTTCGACGATCTGGATCCCACGCGACGCGGGCTCTCGTTCAGCCGGCGCTATGGGTTCGTGATGGACACCATGACGGATCCACTGCCGGACGGGACCGTGATTTACCTTCGCAAGCTCGAGGGGCCGCCGGAGCTCGGATTTTATCGGTACTCCGGTTCCGCGCCCAAATTATGGCAGCCGATCTTTGGCACCGCCGGGTCGCCCGACGCCCTCGAGTGGAACGGGATGATGTTCCACCCTGCGGTAACCGCGCCGCCGGGCACGAACCGGTATCGTGCGGTGTTCGAGGCCTATCTCGTCCACCGGGCCACCGGGACGCCGGTTCCTCATTCCTCGACCGGACCGTTCACACTCGAATGGACCAACGTGCCCGACGGACGACCGGCGTTGGCGATCGCCCTGAAAGTGGAGCTGCGCTGGACCGCCGAGCCGGGCGCGTGGGTGCTGGAACAAACGGATGATTTGAACTCCGGCGCCTGGGTGACCGTCCCGGTTGAGCCGGTGCAACAGGGTGACTCCCTGGCCGTGTGGGTGGAACCTCGGGCCGCAGCAAGGTTCTATCGGCTCCGACCGGCTCCATGAAAACGCGCCCGTCCCTGGGAATGGGTCGTTGGCGCGGGCACCGGCCCGCCGGCGCCCGCGCCTTTTCCCTCATCGAGCTTCTGGTGGTCCTGGCCATCGTGAGTCTGCTGGCGGCGCTCCTGTTGCCCGCCCTGGCCCGTGCCAGGGCCCGGGCTCAGGGTGTCGTCTGCGCCGGGCAACTCCGTCAGCTCGGAATCGCCGTACGGCTCTATGCGACCGATCACGACGATTTCCTGCCGCGGAGCCAGCACTCTGCTTTCGCCCACAAAGAGCGACCTTGGGGAAGCGCATTGGCTCCCTATCTGGGAGGAAGCACGGAATCCTGGACGCAGTTGTTGGCCACGGTGTATCACTGCCCGTCCGATTCCCGCGTCGGCGCCTGGAGTTACGGAATCAACGTGTACTTTGAACTCGGTCCGGAGGACGACTACGAAGGCAAACCACAAACCTGGCGTCGATTCGGTTCCGTTACCCGGCCCTCTCGGACCATCCTGTTCGCAGAGAATCGGTCACAGGCGGATCATCTCATGCCCAACTTTTGGGCGCGTCCCGAAGATGCCGTCGAGGTGGCCCACCAGCGACATGCCGGGCGCGCCAACTATCTGTTTGTGGACGGACATACCGAGCGGACGTCCCTGGAAACCACCTATTCTCCTGTGCAGGGCGTCGATCTGTGGCACCCAGGTCGGTGACAGGCTGTGTCCCCGGGTTCACCAATTCGCGCCCTGCCCGGGTGCGGCCGCCGAGGCGCAGCCCCGATTCTTTCGCCGGCCAGGCGACCAGGCGCAGAGCCGTGGCCATCCCAGAGTCGCAGCCCAGGGAATGCCTCCAGCAGGCTGTTGAACAAGGCTTTTCTCGAGAAAAACATCCATGGACATCGACGCCATGCGCGGTCGCTTTTGCAAACAACTTTTCGAACCTTGTGGACCAATGGGTGATGCCTCCGAGTTTGCCCGACGTCGCCGTCGGACAAGCACGAATGCCGTTGCTGTACCGTAGCCGCTGCAGCAACGTGGCGGCCGATCCGCGGGAGAGCCTTCCGTCGACTCCCGTCGGCGCCTCCGGATTGGGGGGCGTCGTAGCCGCCGCTGTCCGGCGGCGGACCAAAGACGCCGAAGACAGATGCCCCACTTGGGAGCACAGCCCCCGCAGCAACGTGAGTGGCTCCGGGGGATCAGCCGACTCCCATTGGGGGCCACCCCGTTCAGCTCGCGCCCACGTTCTACCGTCTTTGCGAGCTGGTGGACTGGCGGGTGCCTTTCGCACCTCCGAGGGAAAGTTGCCCGACTCGGACCGGCACCCCTCCACACCCCCGCCGCCACCAGGGCACTTGACTGAGGATTCGCCGGAACACCCAGGGATGCCGTTTCCGCGTTCGGTAACCGCCGCAGCAACACGGGGGCAGATCCTCTGGCTTTGCAGCGACCTCCGTCGGCGCCTCCGGATTGGGGGCGTCGTAGCCGCCGCTGTCCGGCGGCGGACCAGGGATGGGAGAACAGACCCGCCCGGGAGGGTCGCCTCCGCGGCAATGCGAGTGGAGTGCGGAGGATCCGCTCATCTTTTGTAGCGCCGCTTTTCGAAGAAGCTGGTTTTTCAACCACCTGCACAGAGCCCTCCGCGTGTGGGCACAGACGCGGCCCTGTCCGGAAAGGCCCGGTTCGCGACACAGGATCAGGGTCTTTCGCACGCTCGAATTGCGCGCTCAATACATCGCGGCACTGGGGGATCCGCCCCTGTGCCAAGCGAAGACTGCTGCCATCGGCATTGCCCGGAGCTTCCGACATGCAGCTCCCGGAGTTCCGAGGCGCATATCGCGGAAGTCCGATGCACCCTCTTCCTGCTTGCGGTGAATGACCGTGCAGGGGACTGGCCTCCACCGGACAACCAATCCGATGGACTCTTGCGGCCGACGACAGCATGCGCGTGCCCTGCACAAGCGGGGTGAAAGCGGGCCGTTGACGAGCTGCAACGCCTCCCGCGTGCGTGGATCCGAACAGCGGCAGCTTGGCTGCGGGATCTTTTCAAGTCTTTTCGTGCTGACTCCCAACACTGCGAGTTGCATCAGCGGCCGGGCCGCGGCGGCCGCAGCAACTGCGGGATTGGCAGCCGCGGGGCTTGAGCCTAGGCTCGACGGCGCCAGTATGAAACCTCGACCTTCTTCCAAACACCTCTCCGGAGGGGCGTGCAGCCGCCGTCGATTCCTCGTCGCCAGCGCCGCATCCCTGGCGGGCCTGAACATCGTCCCGGCGGCTGTTCTGGGACGAAACGGACATACTGCGCCGAACAGTCGCATCACCATGGCCTTCATCGGAACCGGATCGCAGGGGTTGCGGGTGATGCTTCAGTTTCTGCGGATGCCCGAGGTACAGGCCGTGGCCGTGTGCGACGCGGTGGAATCGGCCTCCAACTACCACCAGTGGGCGCCGAACGAGTTCGCGGATGCCGTCCATAAACTCCTGGAGACCGGGACCGGCTGGCAGTGGCTCAGCCCCAACGAACCCTTGCTGGAATTGACGCCAACCTTGCGGGTGCCCGCCGGAGTCTGCGGTCGGGAACCCGCCCGCCGAATCGTGGAGGCATGGAATGCCAAACGTCAGGGCCTCGTCTCCTCCCGAAGTTGCGCCAGTTTTGCCGACTTTCGGGAGTTGTTGGCTGCCGTAAAGGACCTCGACGCCGTGGTGGTGGGTACGCCGGATCACCTGCATGCCGTGGTGTCCGTGGCGGCCATGCGCGCCGGCAAGCATGTGTTCTGCCAGAAACCCATGGCGCGCACGTTGCATGAGGCGCGAAGGATGGCGGAGGTGGCGCGGGAAACGGGCGTGGTAACTCAAGTGGCGGTCGGTCCCCAGGCTTCCGAAGATACCCGGCGGTTGCAAGAGTGGGTGGCGGCCGGGGCGATCGGACGGGTTCGCGAAGTGCTCAACTGGTCCACACGCCCGCTATGGCCACAAGGGATCCCGGTTCCCCGGGACGCCCCTCCGATTCCACGGGAACTGAACTGGGACCTCTGGCTGGGGCCCGCCGCATGGCGTCCCTATCATCCCGCTTACCTGCCGTTCGTATGGCGGGGCTGGGTGGACTTCGGGTGCGGCGCCCTTGGAGACATGGGCTGTTACAGCCTGGATACGGTCTACCGGGTGCTGGAGTTGAGCGGGCCGTTGCGCGCCGAGGCCAGCTTCACACACCGCTACGAGGCCAGCTTTCCCCAGGCTTCTCTGGTGACCCTGCAACTGGCCGCCCGGGGGAATGGCTCTCCGGTCACTTTCCACTGGTTCGACGGTGGGTTGCGCCCCTGGCGCCGGCCCGAGCTCGATGCGGGACAAACCTGGGAGGCGGAAGGGCTGCTTTTCGTGGGCGAGGAAGGCTCCATCTTGTGCGATTTTGTCGGAGGACGTCCCCGGTTGTTGCCCGCCTCGCGCCGGCAGTCGTTCCGGGAGCCGCCCCGGACGCTGCCCCGCTCGCCCGGCAACGAGCGCGAGTGGGTCGAGGCCATTCTGGATCGGCGCAAACGCACCGGGGCGAATTTCGAGTTCAGCGCCCGCGTGACCGAGGCGCTCTGTTTGGGCAATCTCGCCGTACTCACGGGCGAGCCTCTGGAATGGGACAGCGCCACGCTGCAGTTGCGGGGATCAGCCCGGGCTCGGGCATGGGTGGCCCCACCCGCCCGCGAAGGCTGGGCCATTTAGAACGGACCGCAACCCGAGCGATCGAATGCGTCCTCGGCCCGGTTCTCACGGATTCGCCCCCCGGCCGTCGGCTCCATTTGCGAAAGCAGCAGCCTTCCCCGTCGGTCCAGCCCTCCCGGCAACTCTTTTGCCTTCGCGCCCCCACCGGCGGAAGCATGAGGCTCGAGCATCGCCGTCCGTTCCGGTAAGTTGCCGGCAGGAACGATGAAACGCTTCGCGAGGATCGGCCCGACCGTATATCTGGGGCTGCTACTGGCATGCGGGATACCGCACCCGGCAGCTCCGCAAACAACGAACCGGATCACCCCTGCGAAGCCACCAAAGGCCGAGCTCGTCGAGAAACTGCGTGCCCGCTTGGCAGACCCGCGCTTTGCCCATGCCCAGTGGGGCGTTTGCGTTCAGCGTCTGGATTCCGGAACAACCGTCTTCGAGCACAACGCCAACCAGCTGTTCAGTCCTGCGTCGATCACCAAGCTGTTCACCGCCGCCCTGGCCCTGGACCGACTCGGTCCCGCGCATCGTTTCTCCACGATCCTCCGCTGCGAGCGGGCGCGGTTGGCTCAAGGGGTGCTGGCCGGGCCGCTGATAGTGGAGGGCCACGGCGACCCGGGTTTCGTCTGGGAGGAGGAAGCCCCGAACCCGTTGCGATCCTTTCAACCTCTGGTCGAGATCCTCCGCGAAGCCGGTATCCGCGAACTGTGCGGAGGCATCGTCGCGGTGGACGGATTTGACCGCGCCTCCTCGCCCGCAGGCGGCCCGCGTTTCGGGCCGGGTTGGACCTGGGAAGATCTGATTCACGGTTACGGAGCCGCGCTGTCCGGCCTAATGGCCAACGAAGGCAAGGTCCGAGTCCGGGTCCGTCCGGGAGCCGGGCCCGGAAAACCTTGTGACATTCGTTTGCATCCGGTTTCCGGGGGACTTCAAATCCAAAACGCGACCCGGACCGTAGATCTTGGAGGGCCTCGTAAGATCGCTCTGCGACGCATGGCGGGGCGGCCCACGCTGCATGTCACAGGCTGTCTGCCCTCCGACGATCCCGGCTGGGAAACGGACGTGGCCGTGCCGGATCCGGCGTACCTGTTTCTGGAGCTGTTCCGGCAGGCGCTCGAACAAGAGGGCATCCGCGTGGCCGGACCCTTGGACGTCCACAGGGACCCCTTGTCGACGCATCACGTCGTTCCGGATGCGGAGCTTGTGGAACTGGGTCGCACCGAATCGGCGCCTCTGGAGGCTTTGGTCCGGACCATGCTGAAAGACTCGCGCAATGTGCATGCGGCGCTCCTGTGGACAGCCGTGGGCTTGAAGTGCGAGGGCTCGCAGGCCCGCCCTGGTTCGACCCCGGACGAGGTTGCCCAGGCGCAACTCTCGAGGTTTCTGACAACTCTGGGGATCCCGGCCGATGAGGTGCACCTGGAGGAAGGCTCGGGCCTTTCGCGGAACAATCTCGTAACTCCTCGTGCCGTGGTGGCCCTCCTGCGAGCCATGCGCCGGCATCCCGCGGGCAAGACATTTGAATCCGGCCTGCCCGTGGCCGGTGTGGACGGCACTCTGGCCGGGCGGATGAAAGGGAGCCCTGCAGAAGGTCGGGTCCGCGCCAAGACAGGTACGTTGCGGTGGGCGCACGGGCTGGCCGGCTACGTCAACCCCCCGACGGGATCGCCTCTCGTGTTTTGCCTCTTGCTGAACCGTTATACCTCCGGACCTTCGGATCCATCGCCGCCGGCCGAGTTGGACGCACTCGCGGAGTGCCTGGTCGAAATCTCGTCAGATTCAATCCCGTGACGCCTTTTTTGATCCCGCGCCTGCTTCCGTCCAAAACCAGCGTCGGCGGGGAAGAACCCGCACTTCCCG